>CAZMFG010000121.1:0-4866 GCA_964565525.1 uncultured Thermodesulfobacteriota bacterium | reverse complement strand
GCAGGGCCTCTTTGAGCTGCGCGCAGTCGAAGGGGTCGAGCCCCCGCACACCGGTGAGAAGAGGATATCCCCGTAAATCGGAGACCATGGTAGCCGCCTTCTTTTCGGTCAGTGGCAGAAGACGCAGGACGGTATCGCGGAAGATCTCGGCATAGGTGCCGCCGAACCCCAGCATACCCACCGGGCCGAAGCTCTCGTCGACTGTTCCTCCCAAGATCATCTCCATCCCGTGTGACACCCACCCCTGTATGAGGATACCGTCTGCAAACCCTTCTGCCTGTGCCTGCTTGGTGAGCGTGGCAAAGGCCTCCTTGAGACCATGGTGATCTTGGATTGCCTGCACCATGATGCCCCTCTCGATCTTATGAAGCACACTGGGAACGTTGATCTTTAAGCCGACAGGATATCCTATCTCATCGGCGTGCGCGAGGGCCTCATCGACATCCCGGCACACGGCCGATCGAGCACACGGCATGCCCGCGGCCTCTATAATCTGGAGGGCCTCGCTCAGGAGGAGAGGCCTTTTTTCTACGCGCGCCCTGTCCAGTGTTACCCCTATGGTGTCGCTATCAAAAGGAAGGGAGGGAGGAGTTCCTTCCTCCGCCCGTTCCCTGCCGCGCTGATAGTGATCCCTCGATACAGCAAGCGCGCGGATTGCGTCGAGGGGATCGGCAAACATAGGAAAGGTAATGGACTGCTTGATGCGGACGGCATCACGTTCATTGTACATAAAACAGAGGGAGATCGGTTTCTGATATTCCCTGCACAGACGCTGAAAGGCCTCTCCCAACGGTATCGTCCGTTCAATATCCCCCTCGGCGGCGGCGCCGTGCTGAAAGAATATGCCATCGGCCCCCTCTTTGAGCACACCCTCGGCAACCTCGGCAAAAAAATCGAAGTTGAAAATATCGCCCAGATCTAACGGATTAGTACGCTTGATCACCTTGGGGCCGGATTTCTCCTGTACGGTGTCGAGAAACGTCTCAGAGAGGGGATGCAAGGTGAAACCATGTTCCGTTGCAAAATCAGCGGCCGAGATAGCTACCCCCCCTGAGCGGGAAATGATCACCAGGTTGTCTCCGCGCATAGGGGGAAGGCTAAGGATCTTCACCCAATTGATAACATCACGGATGGTATGTGCCCTGACAATACCCGCCTCCCTGAAGGCGGCATCCACCACGCGGTCGTCGGTCGCCAAGGCCTGGGTGTGAAACAGAGCGATCTGGCTGGTGGCGGGGTATCGGTTCACCTTCTGGACGACGATCGGCTTGGTCGACTTCGCAGCCAGTTCCATGAGCTGGCGTCCTCTGGTGATACTCTCCAGATAGAGGACGATGATCTGCGTTTCATCGTCATCCATGAGATAGGCAAGGTAGTCGATCTCATCCAGATCCAATTTGTTCCCCACACTCACCGCCTTGCTGACGCCGATGTTGCTGCTGCTCAACTGGTTGACCAGGTTATACATGACCCCTCCGCTCTGGGCCAACACGGAGACGGGACCGGGCTGTAAGAACTCCTTGCGGAAAAACGCAAAGGGTGTTACCAGAGAGGCGTGCATATTGATTATGCCTAGTCCATTGGGGCCGACCACGCGGATTCCCCACGCCCGGGCCCTGCGCAACAGCTCCTCTTCCAGTTTTCTGCCGACTTCTGAAAGCTCTCCAAATCCACCGGTCTCGATGATGACCCACGGGATCTCTTTACGTCCGCACTGGTCAACGATATCGGGTATCAGTGCCGCCGGCGTGATGATGATTGCCTCGTCGATTCCCGCGGGGAGCTGATCCACCGAGGTAAGGATCTCCCTCTCGCAGACCGTGCCGCTTTTGGGCCCGACGGGAAACACGTCACCGGCAAAGCCGAACCTGACGATATTCTCCATGATGTGTCTGCCCGCGTTCGTCCGCCGCTCAGAGACACCGATTACCGCAATGCGCTCAGGATAAAACAGCTTTTGCATTACACGTTCCCCTTACTGGTTTCCAGGGATCTCCGGACCCTGGAGACTCGTATGCAACGTGTCCTGTTCTCGTAGGATACGATTGTGGGGGTTATAGCAAAGATAGTCTCATGAAACGCCATGGTGTGCCTAAAGAGGGCTTCCCGTCCCATCTACCGGAGATGACAGTTCGATATACCAATCGCTCCAATCCACTGTTCAACAACCTGGCTCACTCACGTTTGCATATCTTGTAACTCTCTAATTATACTACATTTAATGAACATGCGCAACCTGTTTTGCTGTTACAGATTTCACATGATCAGAGGGCGATTGTCTTGGTTGGTCTCACCAGGTACCTCACCTTGACATTCAGTTCCCCCTCTGATATTTCTCTGAGGGTATGAAACTCATGAGACTTTTCGCGGCGGTTATCATCATGGTCTCCTTGAGCTGCTGCAACCACGGTCAAGGCGGCAAAGAACCTGATCAGTTGCTCGAAGCCGAGGATACCCCCTGGGAAAACGGGCAAGAGGTTGCAATTTCCGGCGTCATCTATCCTTCCAAGGCAAATGCACGATTTTACCTGCAGACCGAGAAGGGCGCGGGTGTTCATATTAAACACGGAACGGATATAGACATCTTAGAGGCGGGAACGAAACTGCGGGTAAAGGGTACTATAGAATACGTACCGTATGAGAAACCAGAGGATTACGATGAAAAACGATATGGGGTGAAGTTCCCGCAGACGATTTGTTATATTAAGGTAGAGGAGTTTTCCATAGGAGACGGACCCTGACCGCCCACGCCACCTCCTGGTGGACCGTCGCAAGGTCCTGACGGCAGGATCGAGGTGGGAGAAAAAGGACATTGAGGGAATTCCGTCATGCCGGAACAAAGGGAGATAATCGTCCATTCTCTTCCCAGCCGGTGTCCCTACTGTGACGCAGTGGTGCAATATCCTGACCTCTCCCCTGGTGAGCATCGGATCAGGTGCGAACACTGTCACCGAGAGTATATCAAGATAGTAGGACCCCTCAACGAAGTACCCCCTACTGAGGGGGGGTAACCAGCCATACATGCTCTAGAATACATTCCTCTCCCCCCTGGGGAGAGAATATGGTGAGGAGAAAATCATCTAAAATAATATCCACCCTCACCTGCCGTCTTGCGGCATCCCGCATTCTCTGATGTGTGCAAAGCGGAGCGGGACCACCGACCCTCTCCGCCTCGGCCAAGCTCGTCGCGGGCCGCCAGCGGGAGAGGGAGAAATGGATTTTCATCGTTCCCGAATTCCAGCGGAATCCTTGAACCCTTTGAGAAAAATGTGTATCCTCATGGGCAGAGATGAAGCAAACACCTATGGATAGACTCTTTGAGATCATAGACGCCCTTGCCGGTCCCCTGGCCCTTGCCTCCAGGGACAACTTCTCCCGCCTCCCCAACATCAAGGGGTTGGAGGACCTGATCGCCGGCCTGACCCAGGAGGCCATTCCCCTTACCCCAAATCCATCGATTCAGGCCAAGCTCAGGGAATTCCAAAAGAACTTCGCCCATTTCGAGGCGGCCACGGCTAGAGAACAAGAAAAACGGATCAGGCTGGGGGAAAAGCTACTGACTAAGATGAGGGAACTACTGGACTCTCCACATGATGCCCAACCCTCCCATCAGGCGGAAATAGGCCACCTGCTGCAAACCCCCATCCAATACGTCAAAGGGGTGGGGCCGAAGATCTCTCAACTCCTTAAAAAGAAAGGTATCGAGACGGTAGCGGACGCCCTCTACAACCTCCCCATCCGGTATGAGGACCGCCGGGAAATCAGGCGAGCGGCGGACCTCAGGGTGGGCGATCGCTGTGTGGGGTATGCCGAGGTGATCGCGACGGGTGAGGTAGTCTACCCCAAGAGCCGCCGCAGGGTCTATGAGGCCATCCTGGGGGATAAAAGCGGCTTTATCACCGCCAAGTGGTTTCAGGGAATCAAGTATATCAAGGGGCGCCTCAAAAAAGGAGACCAGGTCATCTTCTGCGGCGAGATCCGAGGATACCGGGGACAAAAAGAGATACACCACCCGGACCTGGAGTGGGTGGAGGGCAGAGAAGAGGGTTCCATCCACTTCGGACGCATTGTCCCGGTCTATTCCGAGACCGAGGGGCTCTATCAGCGCCGGATCAGGGGGATCATGCACCAGGTGGTGCGGGACGCCGCCTCCAAGATAGCAAGCCCTATCCCCTCCCAGGTGAGCACGCGATGCGACCTGATGCCCCTTTCCGAGGCCCTGTGCGAGGTCCATTTCCCCCAGGCCTATATCGACATCGAGCGGCTTAACCTCCAGACATCTCGACCCCATCAGCGGCTGGCCTTCGAGGAGTTCTTCCTCCTTGAGCTGGGCATGGCCCTGCGACGCAGGGGGATCGCCCAGGAAGAGGGAATCGCCTTCCGGATCGCCGACACACCCCTAGCCGACAAACTCCTGGAGCGGTTCCCCTTTAGCCTGACGGCGGCCCAACAGCGGGTGGTCGCCGAGATCAAGGGGGACATGGCCGAACCCCACCCCATGAACCGTCTGCTGCAAGGGGACGTAGGGAGCGGGAAGACGGCGGTGGCCCTGATCGCCTCGCTCATCGCCATCGACAACGGCTACCAGGCGGCGGTGATGGCCCCCACCGAGATCCTGGCCGAGCAGCACTACTTCAACCTCAGAGAGTGGTTAAAGGGAGTGGATGTCACGATCTGTCTCTTGACCGGAAAGGTCAAGGGGAAGGAACGCGATGAGCTCTACCAGGCCATCACCGCGGGTGAGGCCCACTTGGTGGTGGGGACCCATGCCCTCATCCAAGAGGGGGTTTCCTTCAAGAGGCTGGGTCTGGGGGTGGTGGACGAGCAGCACCGCTTTGGGGTGATGCAGCGGGCCCGCCTCAAGCG
>CAZMFG010000120.1:0-6610 GCA_964565525.1 uncultured Thermodesulfobacteriota bacterium | reverse complement strand
CCAGGATGGTGATCCCGCGCTCGCGTTCGAGGGGGTTGGAATCAAGGATCAAATCGCCGGCGAGCTCACCGTGCCGGAACTGGCCGCTCTGGCGCAAGAGCTGGTCGACGAGGGTGGTCTTGCCGTGGTCAACGTGCGCTATGATCGCTACATTTCGAGTGTTCTCACTACCCATGTATTCCTCTCATACGGGGGCCTACGGTCCTCTGGCTGTTCGTTGAATGGTGCCTGGAAAGGCAAGCGAGGTCAGCGGTGAGGGCTACCGTCTCCTACATAGCTAGGAGTATATCCCACGTAGGGCCGTGTGTCAAATGCAGCGATTGGATTGAAAACGCGAAATACGAGCGGCGGGTTTCTGGTGTCCTTCCCCCTCAGGCAATGAAACGACCCTTATGCAGGGGCGGGGGTGTCAGGTGGGTGTTATTTCCCTTTTATAAATTGTATGATCTTCCCTGCAATAGTCCCAAGTTTATAGCTCATCTTAACAAGAGGGTTATCGATTTTTTTATGCTCAAATTCAAATTTCGACTTCCAGCGCTCTTCCCCCTGGAGATAAGATTGCAAGGCCCAAATTACATCTGCTTGCGAAAGAAACTCCGTGGCCCTGTAAATATGCATAATATCATGCTCTTGGTAGACAAGGATATATCCCTCAGGAATCCACAGTGTCTGCATAAATGTCATATTCGTTTTTCTCAGAATAGCAAAATGTCTATCCTTCCCCTGAAGGAGGCGCACAATTTCCGCTATATTTTCTGCCGTTGCCTCTTCTTCACGATGTAATGTTGGAGCGTGTATTATCATAGTTATACCTTTAGATTCTACCGCATATATGCAGCCTTATAGTGCTACAAAATTATGATATAAATCAAGCTCCTGTGGAGTGTTGCTACTTAATGTAATAACCAGATACCCGCCACACACCATCTTTGTCGAGCATGGGCGTGATAGTCTCGACAGCGGTCTTCTTGTTTGTGAATGACGAATCGAATTGAATAACCACATACTCTCCATCGGGAGCACCGTGAAGTGTCGTGGTGTATCGTGTGGCTTTCATCGTTCTGGAAATTTTTTTTCCAAGAGGTCTTCTAACTGCCTGTATCTGTTGTTCCCATTTCTCCTTGGTGACTGCATTTTTGAAATACGCGGCTGCTTCGTACCAGCTCTCCGCGTATTTTCCCTCATCAACCAACTGGAGCCACGATTGTGCAGCAGTCAGGGCCGCTTTCTCCGCATCTGCGTGTTCCGCAAAGACCGTTCCACAGAACACGATGCTACATAATAACACTCCAAGCATTATGCGTTTGACCATTGTGTTTTTCTCCTTTTGTTTTCGTTTACACCAAACCTCAGCGTATACTGTTTCTCTTGAGTACCAATGCTCATCGCCAGGTGATCTTCGGGGGTTTGCGCTCGGGCAGGCGGTGGTACGTGAATTTCGGGTACCCCAGCATCATGGGATAGTGATAGGGGTACCCCTCAGGGAGCCCCATGGCCTCTTGGAGGGGGCGGTAGGAAAGGAGCGGGTTCTGGAGTAATCCGGCCCAGCAGGTTCCCAGGCCGAGGCTTACCGCTGCCAACTCAAAGTAGGACAGGCTTATGGTCAGGTCCACCATGCCGTTTCTCGTCTCCTCCGGGGCTATGGCCGCAACCAAGACAGGGGCATTCCTGAGCACCGCGTCATATCCCGCGTCCCATGCGGCTACGACCCGGGGTATGTACGGGGCTCCTGCTGCTTGGGGGTCTTTTGTGAGCATCTCGCGCATCCACTCCACGGCAAGTCCGGCGAACTCTTTAATTTTTGCCCGGTCGGTGAAGACCAGCCACTCCACTAACTGGGTATTGGAGCCGGTGGGGGCGTATCGGGCGACCTCGATGAGCCTCTGGATCTTCGCTTTTTCTACCGGCTTGTCCTGATAGAGGCGGATGGAGCGTCGTGAGCGGAGGAACTGGGCCGCTTGCTCAAAGGTGACGGTGAGTTCCTGTTCGATAGGCGGACAATCCTCGAGGGGAATCTGTGCGTGACTGAGGGCGCCATGAGGACATACCGCCACGCAATGCCCGCACAGCATGCAGTTTTCCTCGCCGCCTGGTACCATCTCCGGATGGCCGTCACCTTCTTGCAGTTGGATAATAACCCGGGGGCACTCACTCACGCAGATACCGTCCTTCGTACACTTCTCGTGATCAATAGTCAAAAGTCCCATTGTTCGTAGCCTCACTTTCAGTCATGTTTTTATGTTTCTATGCCGTCTCAAAGAATATAGGATAGATGAATCGATTTTTCAAATTGTTATCGTGGATCACCCCCGTGCGGGGTTTGGGTGGTAGTCGGGGTTGACCCTGCTGGTCTCCTTAAAGGTGCTAAAGCAGGTTATTGAGGATTTGAGAAATGTCCTGCTCGCGCAACATCCTCGGATTATTGGCCATCCGAGCCTGGCTGAAACCCTCTTGGATAATCGTTGGGATATCTTCCTTCGCTATACCGCACTTTGAAAAGGTGCCCTCAAGGCCGATCTCCTCAATGAGCCCCCTGAACTGCTGAGTCGCACCGTCGATGTCCGCAGCGCCGAGTAACACTATCAATTCCTCCATTTCCTTTCTCACAAATTCCGCCCCCCGAGGATCATTACAATCTTGATCAGAGACGTGATAGTTGTAAGGGAGGAACTCCTGCAAGGTGAGGGCTACGGCATGGCCGTGAGCTATGCCAAAGTGCGTTGAGAGGGGATATGATAAGGCATGCGCTGCCGTCGTCTTCGTTATGTTGATTGCCTTTCCGGACAGAGAAGCCGCCTTCGCCATAGCTAAGCGTGATTCATCATCGGGATCACGTACCGCCCGTATAAGGCTCCGCATTGCAAGCGTTATCGCCTCCTTTGCAAACCCCCGCGAGACCTCGTTTGAAGCAACGCTCCAGTACGATTCAATGGCCTGGCAGAGGGCATCAAGGCCGGTCTCGGCCGCCACCCGTACCGGCACAGAACGCATGAGTCCCGGATCGACGATACAGGCCTCAGGCAACATAAATTCTTCATGTGCCAGGGAGTATTTTTTCGTGCCGTCGTACACGATGGCAAACCGCGTATATTCACTGCCGGTACCCGCTGTCGTGGGTACGGCAATTAACGGCGCGCCCTTTTGCTCGAGCGGCAGCTCCCCTGATACGTATCTGTGCACATCACCGCTCTGAAAAGCCAACACATTCAGGGCCTTTGCCGTATCGAGCACATGACCGCCGCCTATGGCGACTACTACATCAGGATCGCATGTTTTAAAAGAAGGGATCTCCTCTATGATGGCCGGCACCTGTGGTAAATGCGATTGCGGCACATAGTGGCAATACCTATACTGTGTGAGCATGGGCATGACAGCGTCTTCGGCTCCCGAGGCGCGGAAAGAGGTCTTCCCTGTTACCAGAAATACCCTCCGGGCATTAAAATGATCGAGAATCCCTCGCAGCCTTTCTATCGATCCAAAGCCTAGATATTCCTCTTTCATCGTTACTCCTCTTTAAGACACAATGGATAATCATTAAAACGGGCGTTATAGGCAGGTTGATGTATGACACGACGTTTATTGCTCCGATTCCCTGCCAATGTCTCCGGATGAATTCAAACCTTTCTCATCAACTAAAAATACGAGGCTGCATTCAATAATCGGCTTCAGAAAAAAATGGTTTCAATGATCAGACAATTTTTCTGGTTATAAAAACAGAGACGCTATACCGAGTTCTTTGAGTTTTTTCTTCGTAGGCCCACCAGTATCCGGGTCCCATCCTACGGTATCAAAAAATTCCTTTCGCAAGTAGTCCATATCCAAGGTAATTCCTTTCAACGGCCCCTTGGTAAGCGGCACCTTCCCTTGGGCCCGTTCATGGAGCTTGCAGTCAATCGGTTTAATACCTTCGCGTACGGTAAAGGCCTTTCGCATGCTCAAGAGCCGTTCACCGGTCTTAAAATATTCATCTGCACTCATATTCCAGCCTGTTGCAGCATTTAAATATTCGACCAGTGGAATCCTGCTCGTCAGGGCTCCGAATAGGCACATGCCACTGCCGTTGAGCAACTGCATATAAAACGATCCTGCAGTGTAAAGTTTTATGTTTTTATCTGTCTTTCCGTGAGCGTTTTTAATCATGAGTTTGGCGGCGGGAAAAATCGCTTTCGCGCCATACAGGCTCGCAAGTTGGTAACTCGATACCGTATGACGCCCTGGCGTCGGCTCACACTCATAGGCAATGGCATAGCCGGGGTCAAGCCGTGCATCATGCATTGGCAACTCCTGGCCACCTGCATGCACTGCGTATTGTTCTGAACCCTTGCCTATTTTATCGGAAGCCCGCTTTACTCCGTCAGCAAGGACATCACCAAATCCTTCGCGATTGATCATCATCTCTATCAGCTTGATGATAGTTTCACTTCTGCCCCAGCCGAGCTCCAGACCACCGGTATCTTTTTTATCGATGATCCCATGTTCAAAACACTCTATGGCAAAAGCAATTGTTCCACCTGTTGAAATCGTATCGATACCCGCACGATTGCACAACTCGTTTGCCTCGATCATCGCGTCAAGATCATCGTGGAGCAGAAGCCCCCCAAATGATGCGAGCGTCTCATATTCCGGCTTATGCCCCATAGTTCCCTTGAAACGACCTTTTTGGATATCGATTATTCCTCCGCAGGCCAAGGGACAACCCTGGCAGGCGTATTTTCTTTTCTGATACCTTCGCACGTTCTCGCCTGAACTCTTTGCAGCGCTTGCAAACGTATAATCCAGATACCCCACACCATTCCAGTTTTTAATCGGTGTGTCGCCGACAAGCGCTGAATAAACCGTAACCCCTGATGTACCATACCGTCTCCATATCTCTCGCACCAATGATGACTGAGATGGAATCGAGATCCCTGTCCGCGCGATTATTTTACTTATGGTATCCATCATTTTGATAGTTAACCTATCAGCAACGCGCGATTTTTTGTAATCCTCTAAAAAACTCTTCCGTATTTCTCGAACCTTGTCCGCATTTGCAACGGGAATGTCCTGCGTTCCTCTAAAACATACGGCTTTCAATTTTTTGCTGCCCATGAGAGCTCCGAGACCGGAACGGGCTGCGATTCTTCCGTTATCAGTGACAATGCCTGAAATAAGCGAACGCCTTTCACCGCTGATACCTATCGATACGATCTGAACATTCTTATCGCCCAATTCCTTTTTTAATATGTCTTCGGTTTCAACTGTATCCTTGCCCCACAGAGCTGATGCGTCCTGTATAGCAATGCCATGATCAGTTATATTGACCCATACCGGCTTTTTTGCAGCACCGGTGAAAAAAACGGCATCAAATCCTGTGCGTTTCAATTCCTGTGAAAGGAAGCCGCCGGCATTCGCATCTCCCCACCCCCCGGTCAACGGAGACTTGCCGACGACCATGAATCTGCCTGAAAATGCCGCTCCCGTGCCAGTTAAAAGCCCTGAACAGAATCCAAGGTAGCTCGCAGGTGACAGAGATTCTATTCCGGCTTTCTGACGTTCCGTGATTACTGCCGCCCCCAGTCCGTATCCCGAAAGGTACTTCTTGTAGAAGTGGTCTCCCGGTGCAACCACTTCTGTCTTCCCGCTGCCAAGATCAACGATACAGTATTTTCCCATATATCCACCAGCCATACGTACCTCCCGTGACATGAGATTATTTTCGATATTTGCTCTAGACTGTGGAGTGTATTATAAGAGCCGTTATCATAACCTTATATCGTACTCCTTAGCTTTATAGTACTGACCAATTATGAAACCGATCCGCTCACTTTGTCAATCCTTCGCTTCCCGCTGAAAAGCGTGAGGCTCAGGACCAATTCTACCCTTCGACTTCACGACTTCACGGTGTGAGATGGTCATAAAAACTTTTCCTTGACGTACTATCTCCATCATGCTATTTTTGCAAAAATAGTAACACAGAGAGACTGTATGTCAAAACTCGTGCGATTTGGCGTATCCCTTGATCAAGACCTCTTGGACCAATTCGACCACCTGGTGAGAGAAAAAAACTATACCTGTCGTTCCGAGGCCTTTCGGGATTTAATGCGCCAGGAGCTGGTGCAGAAGCAGTGGCAAGAGGGGAAAGAGATCGCGGGCGCCATCACCCTCATCTACGACCACCACAGAAGGGAGCTGGTCAATAAGCTTATGGATATCCAGCATGACTTCGGCACGATCATAATCTCTTCTCAGCACGTGCATTTAGATCATCGCAATTGCCTGGAGATTATCGCGTTCAAAGGCTCTCCACAGGAGGCCCAAAAGTTGGCCGACAGCCTGACATCGGTCAAGGGGGTGAAACATGGGACGCTGAGTATGTCCACGACGGGCAAGGATATATAAGGGGTGTTATTTTTTTGTCTCTAAGTAGCACTAATTTAAGATTGGTAGCACCTATGCAGTTCAATAAAAAGAAGGAGGAGGATGCCTTGTGATACTGTCGCCAATGAAAAGACTACTGATTATCGGATGTATCGTCCTGTCCTGTGCCCTCCCTTGTGTCGCCTACGCCGAGGAAGACGATCCACAGAAGACCGAGCAGACGACGCAGCCGGAAGAGGGGGCGATTGTGCTC
>CAZMFG010000119.1:3309-6668 GCA_964565525.1 uncultured Thermodesulfobacteriota bacterium | reverse complement strand
TTCAACTTGACCGAAACGACCTTTGATACCCCGGGGTTTTCCATGGTGATGCCGTACATGACGTCGGCCATCTCCATGGTGCGTTTGTTGTGGGTCACCAGGATGAACTGGGATTGTCCGCTCAACTCCTGCAAGACGGACGCAAAGCGACCGATGTTGGCGTCGTCTAAGGCGGAATCCACCTCATCCAACAGGCAGAAGGGGGTGGGACGCAAGAGGAAGAGCGCAAAGATAAAGGCGATGGCCGCCAGGGCCTTTTCGCCGCCAGAGAGGAGGTCTACACTCTTCAGTCTCTTTCCCGCCGGTTGGATGAAGATGTTGACCCCCGGCTCGGCGGGAGATTCATCGAGGACCAACTCACCACGCCCGCCGCCGAACAATCGAGGGATAAGCCCCTGAAATTCTTTGTTCGCCTTTTCGAAGGTCTCTTTGAAGCGTGCCGTGGAAGTGCGGTTTATCTCGGCGATGGTCTTTTCTAAGTTGGTCAAGGACTGCTGTAAATCCTCCCGCTGGGCATCGAGAAAGTCATACCTCTTTTTCAAATCCTCATATTCCTCCACGGCCCCGGGGTTGACTTCTCCCAAGCGCTCCACCTTCCCCTTGAGATCGGCGAGTCTTCGCTCAGCCCCCTCACAGTCCTCAAGGGGGACATACCCTTCCTGCTCCCTCAGCGTGGAGAGGGTAAGGCCGTAACGCTCGCTGATCCGCTCCGTCAGGTGCCGCATCTCCATCTCTATTTGGGAAAGGGTGATGCCCTGTTGGGCGATGGATTCTTGAATCTCTTTCAATACCCCCCGCACACCCTTCAGCGAGGCCTCACCCGCAGCGATCTCCTCCCTCTGCCCCTTTACCCCCTCCCCTTCTTTATCGAGGGCCTGTACCTTCTGTTCCCTCTGGGTGAGCAACCCCCCCAAGGCTTCCTTGACCGCACCTTGCGCCTTGATGACTTCTTCGGTGCGCCTCCGCACCTCCTGCAGCTGCGTCTCTTTTCGTTCTTGCTGTACGGTGAGGGATGCCTCCATCTTATTCAATTCCTCGAGATTGCGTCCAAGGTTACGTTCACGCTCCTGGAGGGAGGCCAACGCTACCTGGAGCTCGGTTACCCGCTGACGCAGTTGATCACGTTCCTCCCTGAGTTTCAGCAACTCGCCCTTCAATGCCTCGATCTGTCCCTCTTTCTCCTCCTTGATCTTCTTACCTTCGGTCATGTCGGCGAGGGCCTGCTTGACCTCATCGCGCAGGTGCGCGAGCTCCATATCGATCTGTTCGGCTTCAAATTGTACGACCTCTTCCTTGCGCTTGAGGGTCGCGAGGGCCCGTTTGGCATCTTCCAATTCCCCTTCCACCCTCAGCGCCTCCCGCTCCATCCCGTATCCGTCCTCCCGCAGCGTCTCCAGTTCTCCCTTAATCACCACGGCCCGCTCCCTCAGCTCCTCGAGCCGGGCGGAGAGCTTATTCTGCTCCCCCTCTTGGGTGTGGATGGTCTCTTCCGTCTCCTTGATCTCCCGCTTGCGGGCAAGAATCCCTGTCGGAGACGGATCCCAGCTCCCCCCGGTCAGCACCCCCTGCCTATCCCACAGGTCGCCCTCCATGGTCACCAGGACCTCCATTCCCGGTGTGGGTGTCTTCCCCATCCCCCTCAAATCCTTGACCAACCATACCCCCTCCAACAGGGCCTCCAACAGGGGACGATAGTCCTTCTTGATCCGCACGAAATTCAACAACGGCCCCAGTACGTCTTGATTCTCGATCACCGGGGGGGTGATACCCCGCGATTGAGCCCGGGGGATATCCAGGGGGAGAAAGCTCCCCCGCCCTAATCGCTTCTCTTTGAGGTAGGTGACGGCCTTGAAGGCCTCCCCCTGACCCGTGACGATGAGGCACTGAAGCGTGTACCCGAGGGCCACCTCCAGGGCAGTCTCATACGGGGGGTCCACCTCCACCATGTCGGCCAAAACCCCGATGGCCCCCTTGCGCAACGAACCGCCCTCAGTGGTCATGATGGCCCGCACCCCTTCTGCATATCCCTCAAAACGCCTCTGCATGTCCAAGAGGGAGTTGAGGTGAATGCGAAGGCCGTGGAGCGCACCTTCCAGCTCCTTCAATTCCGCCTCATGGCGGGAAAGGTCCTCCTGCAGGCGTTGCAGCTCCGTCTCCCGTCTGCTGAAATCTTGTTCCAGGGCATCCTTGCGCTTGGCCAATCCCTGCGCCGTTTCCTCTCCCCTTTTAATTGCTGTCTCCAAATCCCCCGCCTCCTTGCGGAGGTCCTCCAACTCCCCTCCCAGCCTTTCCCGCTTTTCCAGATATTCCCGCTCTCGCTTTCGGCCGTCCTCAACAACGTTCTGGCAATGGGCGATCCGGGAGGAGACCTGTACGATCTCATCCTTCAAGGCGTCCAGGGCGCCTTCCTGCTCCGCACAGCGTTTCTCCAATCCCCCCAATACCCCCTCTTCCTGCTCTAGAAGTTTCTTCGTCTCCGTGGATTTCAGGCCGACGTCACCCAGTTCCGAGCGGTAACCCTCTCTCCTCTCACCCACGCCCTCCTGTTCCTTAGCTAACCCCTCTATCTCCTCCCGATATTGACCCTCCAGGGCGTGGAGACCCTGAAATTCCCGCTCCAGGGACCTCACCCGCTCTTCCTCCCGCTGGACCTCCCCATCGATGCGGTAGATCTCCTCTTGGGCGCGGGCCAACACTTCTTCCTCCTCGAGGAGTCTGCGCTTCAACTCTTCCAAGGCGCCCTCGGTCTGGCTGACATGGACGATCTTGCCCTGCTCATCATCTCTGCTGGCTTGAAGAGATTGCTTCACCTCCGTGAGTCTCCCCTCCTGTGCGCCGAATTCCACCAGGGTCAGCCCCACCTCCAGTGCCTCGATCTCCTTGTGATACTCTCGATACCTGCGCGCACGGGCCGCCTGTCGGCGCAGCGCATTCATCTGCCTGCGCACCTCGCCGATGACGTCCTGGACCCGGAGGAGATTCTGTTTGGTCCGCTCCATCTTCTGGAGGGTCTCACGCTTTCGCTCTTTATACTTGGTGACCCCTGCCGCCTCTTCGATGAGGTGTCTCCTGTCTTCGGGCCGGGCATTGAGCAGCATATCCACCTCACCCTGCTCGATGATGGAATAGGCGTTTACCCCCACCCCCGTCCCCAGGAAGAGATCCCTCACGTCCTTGAGGCGGCACGGTAACTTGTTGATCAGGTACTCGCTCTCTCCGGAGCGGAAGAGACGCCTGGCCACCATGATCTCATGGTAGTCTCCATATCCTTCCAAGGGGACAACCCCATCGTTTTCGAAGGTCAAGGATACCTCGGCCATCCCGAGGGGCTTCAGGGCCTCGGTGCCGTTAAAGATGAC
>CAZMFG010000119.1:0-3209 GCA_964565525.1 uncultured Thermodesulfobacteriota bacterium | reverse complement strand
GACTTGAATCCAACAATCTCAATACGTCTCAATTTCATCGGGTTGCTTCCCCCTCACGCTGTGATCCGATATATCCGAGGGCACGCTCCAACCTCTTGATCACCCGTTCCCTCCCGATCCCCTCCATGACCTCAAAAAGCCCCGGGCTGATCGTCTTGCCGGTGAGGGCCACCCTGACCCCCTGGGCTGCCTGGTTCAGTTTCAGCCCCTGCTGCTCGGTCAGCCGGCGGAAACGTCTCTCCAGATCGACCCCGTCAAAATCTTCGCTCCCACGAAACTCCTCCAGGAGGGAGACCAAAAAGGACGACAGCTCAGGACGCAAAAACTTGCGGGACCCTTTTTCGTCGTAGGAAAAGTCGTCCCTGAAGTAAAACTCGGCCATCTCCGCCATCTCGGCGAGCGTCTTGGCGCGTGGTTGCAGACTCTGGACCGCCTTTACCAGCCTCCCGTTGAACTCCACCTTGATCCCCCGCTGCTGCAAAAAGGGGATGAGCTGTCGGGCGATCTCGTGCGGGTCGCCTTCCTTAATATAGTGGGCGTTGAGCCAGAGGAGCTTGTCGGGGTTGAAGACCCCTGCCGAGCGCCCCACCCCCTCCAGGGAGAAGTTCTCGATCAACTCCTGGGGCGAGAAGACCTCCTGATCACCGTAAGACCACCCCAGCCTGGCCAGGTAGTTGACCAGGGCATGGGGGAGATATCCCATCTCCTGATAGGCGGTGACCGAGGCAGCGCCGTGCCTCTTGCTGAGCCTGGTGCGGTCCTCCCCCAAAATCAGGGGAAGGTGGGCGAACGCCGGGATGGGATATTTCAGGGCCTCATAGAGATGGATCTGGCGGGGGGTGTTGTTGAGGTGATCATCCCCCCTGATGACGTGGGTGATACCCATGAGGACATCATCCACCACCACCACAAAGTTATAGGTGGGTGCCCCGTCGCTGCGCTGGATGATCAGGTCGTCCAACTCCGCATTTTCAAAGGTCACCTTTCCCTTGATCAAATCATCCACCACCGTCTCACCCCCCTGGGGCGCCTTGAATCTTATGACAAAGGGGAGACCTGTGGGCTGGTCCGCGCGCTCTCGGCACCTGCCATCGTACTTGGGCTTGCGGCCCTCTGCCAGGGCCTGCTGCCGCCGCTCCTCCAACTCCTCAGGCGTGCAGTAACACCGATAGGCCTTCCCTGCAGCCAGAAGCTGCTCAACGTGCTCTCGGTACAGGTGCACCCGCTGGCTCTGAAAATAGGGGCCTTCATCCCAATTGAGCCCTAACCAGGTCAGGCCCTCCAGAATTGCGTTGAGGTATTCCTGGCTGGACCGGGCCTGGTCGGTGTCCTCAACGCGCAGGATGAAGCGACCACCGTGATGGCGGGCGAAGAGCCAGTTAAAAAGGGCCGTCCTCACCCCCCCGATGTGCAGATACCCCGTCGGGCTGGGGGCAAACCTCGTCCTGACCAATATAGCCCTCTCCTAGAAGCGCATGCCGAAAGAGGGCACACCGATTATAAGGGCCAAGATAACATAGACCGCCAAGGCTATCAGGACGGTGACCACGGCCTGGCCTGCGGTGACTTTATGAACCTCTTTCACCCCCACGATCTGCAGGTACAGCCCGTAGAGACCGGCGAATAACCCCACCACGGGTATCCAGGTCACGAGGTTCACGACACCGGCATAGGCCACCACCCGGTATATCCCTTCATACGCCGCCTTCCCCTCGAAAAACTGCTTCGCAATGAAATGGAGAATAGCTGCGCCGATAAAGGAAAAGATCAAACCGAAGATGAAGAAGTACAAGAAAGCCCCAAAGTATCCCCAAATGATGGCGGAAATGATGCCGGAGATCGCCAGGCAGATCGCCAAAAAGATCAGCGGCGGCGCGTACCCCCCGGTAGTGGGCATCTTTTGATAAAACTCGCTCGGTTTGGTGACCACCGTCTTGATCACCCCCAAAAAGCTCTTGATGAAGTCCTTGATGTTAAACTCATAGGTGTCCCCTGTCCCCTTTTTTACTGTCGTGGTCCCCGTCCCTTTTTTCTCTTCCATGATATACCCTCCTTATTTGGAATTAATCCCCTTCACCCCCTTGGATGCATTGTATCATAAACCACAGGGGGCACAACACCTCGCTTTTTAAGGCCAAGATATCACTATATTTTGCACTTATTGAGCTCATTACCACAACATATGGTATTTGTCAAGGGGTTTTAAAAAGCCATTAAAAACAAACAGGATTCCAACGCAAGACAACGTGGCTACCCATCCTCACCCCTAAAAAAGCCAAAATATGTCAAAAAAAAAATAAGATAGATCAAAACTTTTTGGTGAGCAGACTGAAGACGACGTGGCAGCAGTGTCACATCAGGTGTTGACATACGATATTCCTGTCTGCTAAAAATAATAACAAAATGGGGGATAATAGAGCAAGGCAAATTTGCCTGACAATCAATGGTTAGATTCAATACTGAGAGTCATGTATGAAGACCAAGTCAGACCACGCTATAGCAATAATCAAAGCTGGGGTCTCTGCTATCCCTTATATCGGCGGATCGATAGCGAGTCTAATCGGAGACTACGTACCGTCTGCCACCCAACGGTCAATTGAAACAGCTATCGAAATGCTAAAGCAGAAGCTTGATAAGCTTGCCGGCCGAATAGACGCCGATGCTGTCAACAAAGATGAGTTTGCGGAGCTTTTCAAGTCCGCTTATCTTTCGATCGTCCGAACGCACCAAAGGCAGAAGCTGAATGCCGCTGCTAGCCTCCTCGCAAATATCCTGCTGCGCGATGGCGATCCAGATAAATTGTCGTATACAGAGTTAGATCATTTTGCCCGATGCCTCGAAGTGCTGTCCGTCGGGGCTATAGAGGCGCTCGGACATTCAGTTGATCTTGCAAGGAAAAGCAAACCTCAAGAATACATGGTTCAGCCTTTTAGGTTTGATTTTGAGCAACTTCAGAAGCGTATGCCCAAAACGGATGCCTTTCTCCTCATGGGGCTTGTTGGTGAATTGAACTCGGCGAATCTAATTCATTTGGCAGGTGCTCCTACAATTGCGACCCCTGCGTACGCAAATTATCCAATTCAGTTAACACCTCTCGGAGTGCGGTTCTGCGAACGGTTGCTAGAAGAATGAATCTAACAAGACAATCCAGCCGACGTCTTACAGCCGCGGCTGATTTTTGTGTTATGCAGAACTGGAGAATTCATGAT
>CAZMFG010000118.1:3344-6692 GCA_964565525.1 uncultured Thermodesulfobacteriota bacterium | reverse complement strand
GAGGTGATGGTCCCCGCACCACGGGACAACGGCGTGGCCACGATTCGCTCGCCGACCCTCCCCACCCTTGCGCGCACAAACTCCTCCACACCCAGCTTGGAGGCAAGTCTCCTGGTGGGCACCACGGTAATATCTTCCCGCTGCGGCGCCGCAGTCCCCAGCATGGCGGCAATCAGGGGCTTAAGGAAGAGGTCGCAGGAGATGACGGCGGAGACGGTGTAGCCGGGGACGCCGACGATGGGTCTTTCACCCACCACCCCCAAGAGGGTGGGCTTGCCCGGCATAATAGAGACCCCGTGGACCAGCACCTCCCCCAGCTCCTCGACGATGGCGGGGGTGTAGTCCTCGGAACCGGCGGATGATCCCGCATTGATCACAATGACATCACATCCGTCCCCAGATGCGGAGCGGACGGCTTCCTTGAGCGCCTGGGGGTCGTCCCGGACGATGGGGTAGGGGACGCATTCCCCTCCCGCCTCCTCGATGAGCCCCCCCAGGACGGCAGAGTTCACATCCACGATCTCTCCTGTCTGAGGTCCTCTGGCGAGGGCCTCCTCAGGGGGGACCACCTCGTCGCCGGTGGGGATGACGGCGATCCGGGGCCTCTGTTTGACCGGGACCTCTAAGATCCCTCCGGCCAGCAAGGCCCCCAGATCCGTGGGGGTGATACGATGTCCCTGGGGGAGGATGATCTCGCTGGCGACCAGGTCTTCACCCACCATGCGCACGTGCTGCCAGGGTGAGGCGGCCCGCATGATCTCCACGGTCTGCGCATCGACCTGATGGACCTCCTCGATCATGACCACGGCATCGGTCCCTGCGGGGAGGGGGTCGCCGGTATCCACGAAGAAGGTTTTTTCCCCCACCCGCAGTCGTCTGGGCCGGTCCTCTGCCGCCCCAAAGGTGACCTGCGCCGCCAGGGCGATCCCATCCATGGCCGCGCTGTGATAGTGGGGTGACGAGAGGCGGGCGAAGATAGGCTCGGCAGTCACCCTTCCGCAGGCCTCTTTGACGGGTGTAATCTCCGTGCGGTCATATCGTGAGGGTTTAACTCGCTCGAAAAAGGCCTGGCGGGCATCCTCCCACGTCCGCATCCGCAGGTAGATGCGTCGCTTCATCCCTTGATCACCCCCATGGGTTTGAGCTGTGCCACCTTTTTGCCGATACCGGCCCCCTGGACCACATCCACCACATCGCTCACGTCCTTGTAGGCCTCGGGGATCTCCTCCGCGATGGTCCCCATACTGGCCCCCCGCACATAGATCCCCTTGGCCTCCAGCTCCTGGGTTACGTTCCGGCCGCGGGCGCTCTTTTTTGCCTGGTGGCGGCTCATGACCCTCCCTGCCCCGTGGCAGGTGCTCCCAAAGGTCTCCTCATAGGCGCGCTCGGTGCCGACCAGCACGTACGAGCACCTCCCCATGTCACCGGGGATCAGGACGGGCTGACCGATCTCCCGATAATCAGGGGGAATGTCGGGGTGATGGGGCGGAAAGGCCCTGGTGGCGCCCTTGCGGTGCACGCAGAGGCGCTGCTCCTTGCCTGCAACCTCATGGGTCTCCAGCTTGGCGATGTTGTGGCAGACATCGTAGATGAGGTCCAGCTTGAGGGTGCTGGGGCCCATGTGCAGGATCTGCTCAAAGGTCTCCCGCACCCAGTGGGTGATGATCTGCCGGTTGGCAAAGGCGAAGTTGGCGGCGCAGGCCATGGCCGCGAGGTATTCCTTTCCTTCCTTCGATCCGAGCGGGGCGCAGCAGAGCTGTTTGTCCGGGAGTTCTATCCCATAGTGCTGGGCCGCCTGGAGCATCACCCGGATGGAGTCATCACAGACCTGATGCCCCAGCCCCCGGGAACCGGTGTGGACGATGATCGTCACCTGATCTTTTGCCAGCCCCAGGGCCCGGCCTATTTCTTCCTCGTATACCTCAGCGACATATCCCACCTCGACAAAGTGGTTCCCCGAACCGAGGGTCCCCAGCTGGGCCCTGCCGCGCTCGACGGCCTTTGGCGAGACGAGGTCGGGGTCGGCGTTCGGGATACGTCCCTTTTCCTCGATGTGCTCGAGGTCCTCCCATCTGCCATAGCCCTGGTCCACCGCCCACTGGGCACCCTTCTGGAGGACCTTGCGCTGCTGATGTTTGTCCAGCTTCAAATCCTTGCGATGGGACCCCACCCCCGAGGGGATGTTGACGAGGAGGGCATCCACGATGCCTTTGATCTTCCCTTGGATATCGTTACGCTCCAGACCGGAGCGCATCAGACGCACCCCGCAGTTGATATCGTAGCCCACCCCTCCGGGGGAGACTATTCCCTCCTTCTCATCAAAGGCAGCCACTCCCCCGATGGGGAACCCGTACCCCCAGTGGATGTCGGGCATGGCCAGGGAGGGGCCGACGATACCGGGGAGGAAGGCCACATTTTTTACCTGCTGGAGGCTCTGGTCTTTCTTGATATCGCCCATCATGCGCTCGTCGGCATAGACCATGCCGTCGGTGCGCATCCCCCCTTCGCGCGGTATGAGCCAGCGGTAGTCGTCGAGCTTTTTGAGTTGTACGGCCCCGTGCTCTGTCATGACGATACCTCCTCCCCTAGATGTCGAAGATTACCTGGGCCTGCCAGCGCCCCTCTTGTTCCTTGATCTCCAGTTGATGATAGGTCACGGCCTTTACCCCGGTCTTGATGGAATGACGGCCTTCGTCAAACACCTCTCCTCCGGCCACTCCTGTAACCGCGCCTTCATCGATTTCGGCAACCGAAAAATCGCAAAAGAGCAGACCCTCTACTTCATGCAGATAGAGGAGCTCATTGAGCCAGGCCACCATCAATACTTCCCGACTCGACCCCTGCACCACAACCTCCCGTTGCAGGTGTGCCTCAACCTTTGAGAGGTCCGTGATGATGTCGAAAAAGGCCCGAGCCGCCTCTTCAAAGAGCCCTTTGATATCATCGGCCCAGACCCTGATCCCCAGATCTGCGGTATGATCTACGAGCTCGTAACCCATATCGGGCATGATAGCACACTTCATGCTCGGTACAAAGGGGGGTGGGGCTGAGAGTCTCTCTGGAGGAAGGGGGGGGGGGAAGCGTCAACGGTGGAGATGAGTGAGTGCGTTTTTAGTCTTTATTATACTTTGGATTCTTTCCGTTGTGGCTTCGCCGATAGGCCTCTAACTGTTCTATCCTCTTCTTCTTGGCGCCGTCTTCGGTCATACTCCGTGACGTCACCACGAGCTTGGTAAATCTTTTTCCCTCGGCACGGTGTTTATGCTCTCGTCCCACGGGATCAGTGGTCGTGCCGATATACACCACCTTGCGATCGTGTTTCAGTTGATAGGTGACGGTATCACGTCT
>CAZMFG010000118.1:0-3244 GCA_964565525.1 uncultured Thermodesulfobacteriota bacterium | reverse complement strand
CGGATCTCCATACCCACGCCTACGGGCACACAGGCCGTACCGTATGCCTCTTGAAAGAGCTTTCTCGCCATCTCACCTGAGCAGTGACACGGCCCTACGTTTTTAACGCCCAATGCTTGGAGTCTGGCGACGATCCCCTGTATCTCCTTTCGGCCCTCCCCCGACAGATGAAAACCCCCCATAACCAGGAGAATGTCTTCCTTAAAGTGCGCTTTGATCGCCTCTACGATCTTCACCACCCCAGGATGGGCGCATCCGGTAATGACAACCAGCTTTTGGGAGGTACGAAGCACCAATGACTGTTCCTTGATCCAGGTCCCCATCTCACCGGTTGAGTAAACGTTGCGGCAGAGTTCGGTGAACCCCTCTGCTTCTTGTACCAGGGCCCCGGCGTGTCTGATCCCCTCTTTGAAATCCGCGGGAAAGGAAGGGGGGATAACGACAGTTACCTCGTGATGTTGGTGCAGGAGGGATCCGAGTCCTCCAACGTGGTCGCCGTGGATGTGGGACAGCATGACCGTCTCTATTTCCTGAGGATCGATGCCCATCCCCTCCATATTGTCCAGCAACAGGCGACCGTCTCCACCGGTATCGAAAAGTATCGTCTTATCCCATCCTCGCACCAGGCACGAGAAGCCCCATGCCGTGGTCAACCCCTGTTTGTAGGGATAGTTATCGTAGACGACGGTGATGGTCTTGGACTGTAGTGCCTCCGTGGCGGAGGCAACTGTGCTGAACAAGAGGGCCATTACAACCACCGATAGCGCCGTGTATCTTTCCACCGTTTATCTCTTTTAGATTACTTGGCCCGTTCGATATACTCCCCTGTCCTGGTGTCCACCTTGATCCTCTCACCCTCATTGAGAAAGAGGGGTACCTGGATCACCGCTCCCGTCTCCACGGTGGCGGGTTTGGTCCCGCCGCTGGCCGTATCCCCCCGCACCCCCGGCTCCGTCCGCACGATGGTGAGTTCCACAAAGAGAGGGAGCTCCACACCGATGGGTTTGCCGTTGTGAAAGAGGATCTTTACCTCGACGTTTTCCTGCAAGAAATTGCTGTCCGCACCCAACTGGTCCCCCGACAGGGTAAATTGTTCGTAGGTATCGTTGTCCATGAAGTGGTACGCCTCACCCTCCTGGTAGAGGTACTGCATGTTCCTTTCCTCCAAAGCAGGGGTGTCCACCTTCTCCCCTGAGCGGAAGGTCCTATCGATCACATTGCCGGTAACGAGGCTCTTGAGCTTTGTCCTGACGAAGGCGCCCCCTTTTCCGGGCTTTACGTGAAGGAAATCACTGATTATATAGGGCTCCCCCTCCAGCTCGATCTTAAGTCCCTTGCGAAATGCCGCAGTTGAAACCGTCATCTCTCCTCCTCGGCGTTGTTATAACACTATCATGAGGTCTTTGGAGATCGTCGTCAAGACCTCACAACCATCAGCGGTGACCAGGACCATGTCTTCAATCCGCACCCCTCCCCAGCCGGGGATATAGATCCCCGGTTCGATGGTAAAGACCATCCCCTGTTCAGCCACATCCTGCGAGTCCTTTCCCACGACGGGCCATTCATGCACAGCGAGGCCAACCCCATGTCCTGTGCCGTGTCCGAAGTGTTCCCCATGCCCTGCCTGATCGATAATTTCCCTGGCCGCCGCGTCTATCGCAGCGAGTCTCGCCCCCGGCTTGACCTGTGCAATGGCTCGGTCATGGGCGTCCTTCACTATCCCATAGATGTGTTGCTGTTCCTCAGTGGCTCGGCCCACGATCACGGTGCAGGTCTCATCGCAGCAGTAACCCCGGTACCGGGAGCCGAAGTCAAAGAGGACAAAATCGCCCTCCTCGATGGGCCGCGAGGTCGGCTGCGCATGGGGGAGGGCTGCCCGTGGACCCGAGGCCACGATGCAATCGAAGGAAGTCCCTTCGGCACCTCCTTTTTTCATACGGTACTCGAGTTCGAGGGCCACCTCCGCCTCCTGCGCCCCCGGCTTGACCATCTCCAGAACCGTTTTCCAGGCCTCTTCCGCAATCCCGATGGCCTGGCGTATCACAGCGATCTCTTCGCCGGTTTTGAGTCCCCGCAGCCGCTCCAACTCATCCTTGATCGGGATCACCTCCACCTGTTGCAGCCCTTCCTTAAGCTGCTCAAAGAGTGCTACGGATATCGACTGGGCCTCAAAACCCAGCCGCCTCAACCCCACGGCAGAGATCTGTGCCGCCACCCCCCTGATCCCCTTATTCACTAAGGAGACACGGCACGCTTTCGTCTCCTCGTGGGCTTGGGTGATATAGCGGGAGTCCACCAGCAGGAGGTTTTCATCATTCCCCACGAAGAGATACCCCTCGCTCCCTGAAAAGCCGGTGAGATATCGGATGTTCTCCGGGCTGAAGAAGAGGATTCCCTCTACATTTTTTTTATGCGCGATCTCTCGTATCTTTTCAATCCCCACGCGTTTCCTCCAACGGGCCTTCCCAAGGCTAAGGGAAATGGGGGAAGATGTCAAGATTGCGAAAGGCGTTGACAAAGGGGGTGTTACAGGATATAAGGGTGCAGACACAAGGTAGAAGGTATGGCCGCCAAAAGGAGAATTCCAAAAAAGAAACTGAGGGAACCCGACGAATTTATCACCTGGGGTTCCCAAGCGATGACCTATGTCCTATCTCACATCAGATACATAGTGCTGGGCGTCTTGCTCATAGCGGCAATCACTGCAGCCCTTTTTTTATGGTGGCAGCACCGGGCGGCCACCGAGGAAATGGCCTTCACCCTCTTGGGGAAGGGGATAACCCTCTATCAACAGGAGGAAAAACGCGAAGAGGCCCTCTCGATCTTTTCGGAATTGATCGCGGACTATCCCCGGACCAGGGCCGGGAAGATAGCACTCCTCTATCGGGGCCGGGGCTCTATGCTCCAACGAAACTATGATTCAGCTATTGCGGATTTTGAGCTTTTTTTAAAGGAGTCTTCACAACCGTTTCTGCGCGTCATCGCCCTCAACGCCCTGGGGAATTCATACAGTGCCACGGGGGAATACCAGCGGGCCATCGACCGCTTCCAGCAGGTCCTCGCCTCGGGGGATGCGTGGCTGAAGCCTTATGTCCTCCTGCAGATGGGGGTGTGTTGGGAGAAATTGGGTGAGAAAGAAAAGGCCATTGCGGCCTATCAGGAATCCCTCACCTTGGAGTTGCCACCCCCATGGGGGACGTTGGCGCGTGTGAGGCTCAAGGAGCTGGAGGGAAAGGCAGAGTAA
>CAZMFG010000117.1:0-6825 GCA_964565525.1 uncultured Thermodesulfobacteriota bacterium | reverse complement strand
TCAGGTGCTGGGAGAGCACGGATGCAAAGGTCGGGTCCCCCACTCGGCTCGGCTATGATGTCTTAGACACATTAGCCCAGCGGATCACGACCGAGGTGCCCGGCGTGGTCAACGTGACCTATAACATTACCCCCAAACCACCTTCTACTATTGAGGCGGTGTAGATAAATACCTCCATGAAGATTAGCTCTTGACAATTTGCTTGATAAAGTAGGAAAATATTGTACTAGGGGTAGAATAAAGAATTAAAGGGGCTTCTTGTGACAATTGCCGCTGCATATTTAGTATCTGAGGGAGTCGTTTTAGGAGCAGATAGTTCAACGACCATATCAGCCCTCGCTCCGGATGGCGGAGGTCGTGTTCTACAATTGTTAAGCCATGCGCAAAAAGTCTTTGCGGTAGGCGAAAATTCAAGGCTAGGAGTATGTACTTGGGGTGCAGGGAGTTTGGGAGATGTTAGCCACAGAACAATCATTGCTCGTCTAGCGGATGAAATTGAGGAAGATACTACAGTAAAGAATGCAGCAGTAAAACTCGTCAACCTGGTAGAGCCGTTAGTCGAAAGCACAGGTATTGAGTTTGTTGGCTATTTTTTGGGGGGATGGAATCCCAAGACTCATGAACCAGCTTGCTTCAAAATTGAGGTAACACCGAAGAAGAAGGGCATAGAACCGCTGGCATTAGGTTTATGTTCCTTTTCTGGAATGCCTGTTTTTTTTACAAGAGTCTTTAGAGGTTTTGACCCACGGTTATACCAAAGCCTACATGAAGAGATTAAACGCATTTTTTCTAAAGAGGACGTACCAAAAGATTTCGATACTATATTCGGAAAAGCTTTCGAAAAAGCGACAGCTCCTTTGGTTGCCGCCGGTTATAAAGATTTGCCCATTCGTGAAGCCATCGATTTTGTTTATTCATATTTACATATTACCGTGAAAGCAATGAAGTTTTCCTTTGGGGCCCCTGTAGCCGGTGGTCCGATTGAGATAGGTTTTGTGTCCACTGATAGACGTTTTCGATGGGTACGGCATAAAACTTTTTCAAGTGCGATGCTAGAGGAGGCTGAAGATGTTAGATGAACAAAATGGTATTTTTATCGAGAATGTAGCCATCGTGCAATCGCAAGATTCTAACTCCTTGGTATCTCCTACTGTTGCTGCTCTCGATTTTTTCAATTTTACCGGAGATATAAACAAGACAGTTCAACTAAATATTTCCCAAAGCGAAGCAGTAGGGGAAAGCCCGTGGCCTTATATTAGAAATTTATTCGGCGCTTGGATTGAGAGTGGTGATGAGGACAAGCAACTTGAGGAATTATATAAAGCAAGGTTCACTCCTTCCTCCATGCCTAATGAAGATGAATGAAATATCTGATTGACACAGATATTGCTTCTTATTATCTCCGCGGTAAATATAATCTAGATAAAATCTTTAAAAGAAAAGGGCTAACGGACCTTAAACTTTCAGTAGTTACTGTAGCCCAAATGGAAGTTCTAGCCTATAAAAATCCCCAATCTAAAATTAATCTAGCAACTATTGGCAATCTTGCCAACTGGCTGGGCGTACTGGATCCCGATAGAAATACATGGGGAATATTTTCAAAGACCACGGCAGAAGTTGAAAAAAGCGGAAGACCTAAAGGTGACTTAGATATTCTGCAAGCTTCGATTGCCAAACAGCACGGTTTGATTGTAATTACGCATAACACTGAACATTACAAAGGTGTTGTTGAATGTGAAGATTGGACAGCATGTGATTGAAGTGATATGTAGCTTATTATAACGTGTGTTCGCTGGATTTTAGTTTTTCCCATCCTTCATCCCCGTGTAAATCAACAACGACCTCGCGCTCTTTGCGCACTGAATTGACCAGATAGATGTGGGGGCTTCTGGCGAGTTCTTCTATCCTTATCACCCTCTCCTTGATTTTTCCCTGCTCCAGGAGATAGGCCCGGTACGTGCCGGGGAGCAGGCCGCATTGAACCGGCGGGGTACAGAGCTCGCCGTCCAGTTCGACCACGCAATTGGCGATTGACGACTCGGTTATTTCCCCTTTTTCATTCCACAGGATGCAATCTGCATATCCAGGCGATGCTGCCAGGGCCTGCTCATAGACACCCCGATTGGTCGTCTTGTGGTAGAGGAATGGATTCGATGGATCGATTGGTGCAGGTGCCAGGCAGACATGGAGGGGATGGACGGAAGCACCGACTAAAGCTTCAGACAAGACTTCAGACTGAAGGGTGATTCCTCCATCCCTTGCTACCAACAGACGCACCTTGTTCGGGGTTTTGGGGAGGGTGTGCGCCAGGGAGTCTAGTTTCTCACGAATGGCGTCCATATCCGCTGCGTAGGAGAAATAGGCTGCCGAGTCCGCCAGGCGCGCCAGGTGGTACGGCAGCAGAAAATAACCCTGATCAGGGGTCCACAAGATCGACTCGAGGAGGGAGAAGTCCGGTACCCTTTGGGTGAGTATCCTCGCCTTGGTCCGACACTCCTCAAACTCCATGGTGTCAATGGAATCCCACACGATGCCGCCGCCGACACCATATTCGGCCTCTCCTTGGGCCTTGTCGATGAGCACCGTCCGAATGGCGACGTTGAACTGCGCTTTACGGTCGGGCATCCAGAACCCGACCGTGCCCGTATAGATTCGACGGGGCGTTTGCTCAAGCTCTGCGATGATCTGCATGGTGCGGGGTTTCGGTGCCCCGGTGATAGAGGCCGGGGGGAAGAGGGCCCTCATTATTGCACTCAAACCGGCTCCTGTCGTCGCCCTGACGGTGGAGGTCATCTGCCACACGGTGGGATACTTTTCGACCTCGTACAGCCTGCTCACGTGCACGCTCCCAATATCAGCGATCCGCCCCATGTCGTTTCGAACCATATCCACGATCATGACGTTTTCCGCCCGGTTTTTTTCCGAATGGTAGAGCCACTCGGCCTGCTCGCGGTCATCGTGCAGCATCAGCCCCCGCGGGGCGGTTCCCTTCATGGGGCGGGAAATCAATGCTTCACCTTCGACTTGCAAAAAGAGCTCGGGGGAGGCGGAGCAAATGATCCATTCCTTGGTGTTCACGTAGGCGCTGTACAATGCATCCTGCGCCCTGGCCAACTCGATAAAGTATGACCACGGATCACCGCTGAAGGGTGATCGCAGGCGCACGGTGAAGTTGACCTGATAGGTGTCGCCTGCCTCGATATAGTCCTTGATTCTGCCAATGGCGTCCTGATAGGCGTTCGGTGTGAGCGAAGGCGTCCAGGGGAGTGATGCACTATGCGCTTGGGGGGCTGGTGGGAGGTGAAGCTGTTCGGGTTTTTCGTAGAGACCGAACCATACCAGCGGGAATACGCCGTCTTCGGTGACCGTAAGGGCTGCGTCGAAGGCAGGGGCCGCCTCATAGGCGATGAACCCAACGGCAGAGAGACCGTGTCGGCGCACCTGCTCTTCTATGGCCTCCAACGCCGGCATGACCTCTTCAACACGGTAGCCGGAGATGACCTCTTTGGGATCACAAAAATGCAACCACTGCCCTTGCGAGGCGTCATGGATGACCGCATTGTTTACTAGATCAGCGACATTCACCATATGCCTCTTGTTGTATCTGGAGAGTAATCTCTCATCCCTTCTGATATAGCCAAGGCCCCTTCGGGATTGAGCCATTGCAACGGTATCATATCAACTATGGGTGGGCAACAAAAAACCCCTTGTTACAGGGGCGAGGTGGGAGATGGATCTGGAGAGGGGGTTGCCTACCGACACTCAGGCAACCCCCTCTCGATAGTAGTGCTGCTCAGTGAGCAGAATGCAGATATTCCATACCACGAACAACGAGGGCTTATTAGCTTAACGCCTCGGCACCGACCTCAGAGGGACGGACGTGTAACAATTTCCATCCTCGACACTTTCAACGATGCAATTGGTGTCGTCCACCATAGGGTACATCCAGTAATTGATATAGGCGAGGGTGGAGGGTATCAGCACGCGGGTAGACAACCTCACGCTCTCCCCCGCACGCAGTCCAGGCACCGTCTGGCTCCACAGTTTGATGGGCGCCGGGCGGCAGCCAGGGGGGTAGGTTGAGCTCAGGTAGAGGCCCACGCTGAAGCTCTCTGTGACATCGGCCCCTCCCGGCGCGTTTTGAACGGTCAGCTCTATCAATTTGAGATCATCCATGGAGATATTAAGCGGCCGGTCAGGGGGGAAGTTTGCCGCATTGACAAGACGCCCTTCATATTTGAAGGAGATTATAGAGAGATTTGGCAACTTACACTGAATGCTGAAATTCGCCTTATTGGATTCCATCACTACGGGGGAGACGACCTTAATTGCCACCCAGCCTGTGCAATCGCTGCCTCGGGTCCACGTCGTACTCACCGCCTTGGACCCGGCTGAGGAAAAGGTCAACGTCTGTACAGGCGCAATAGCCCCGTCGCTGCGGATAAACTTATACTTCACTACCGCAGCCCTGCTGGCGCTAATCTTCCCCTTAAAGGTGATGGTCCCCGGACAGGAACCAGTATAAGAGGATGGATCGGCGCTTAAGAAGGCCTTTATGATAATAGGCGATTTTATAACTCCAGTGTCACCCAGCGCTTTAGGAGACGCACCATAGCTCCAAGGCGCACCGGCCAAAAGGGCGATAAGGCCCGCGAGCCCTAACCCTGCTATGAAAAACCTTATTTTTTTCATCTCTTTATCCCTCCTTACTTTTTCATTAGTTTATCTTACTTATTATAAGGTCCCTTTTTCTTTTCTTTAATCTCGGTATCTCCTTTCGTCGTTTCAAAATTACAATGAAACATCCCCAAAATCCAGCTATTTCTTATCTATATACTAAGTCCCCTGTCCCCTCAAAAGGTTCACGTTTAGTGCATATTGAAGAAAGATCATGTTATCGGCGGAGTAGTAACATAGTCCTTGACAAACCCCTCTCGATCTATGAGAATCTTTCCCCTATTCCCCTGACGGGAGGAATTGTGCAGTGAACATTTTGCAGGCGTTATGGCTGGGGGTATTGCAAGGGGTTACGGAGTTTTTGCCGATCAGCAGTTCAGGACACCTCGTCCTGGGCAAGGCGATCCTCGGCGTGCACACCGAAGGGGTTGCCTACGAGGTATTCGTCCACTTCGGCACCTTTTTGGCGATCCTGACGGTCTTCTGGGGGGATATATGGCATATAGTTAAGGCAGTGGGGCGTGCCGTGCGCCACCCCTCAGCGGGTAATTGGTCTCTAAGTTATCGTGATGACCCCTTTTTTCGGGCCGCAATCCTCATCGGCCTGGGCACTATTCCGGTTGTAGTCGTCGGGCTGCTTTTGGAGCACGAGATCGAGGCCGCCTTTTCAAGCCCCCTCTTTGTGTCCCTGGCCTTGCTGGTGACCGGCACCTTTCTGTTGGGCACACGGTGGATCAAACCGCATGATACCCGTTTTGGCGTGGTGAGGGCGTTTGTTATCGGCCTTGCCCAGGCCTTTGCCATTTTACCGGGGATCTCGCGCTCGGGCGCGACCATTGCTGCGGCCATGTATGCCGGGGTGGAGCGCAGTGAGGCCGCCCGTTTTTCGTTCCTCCTGGTCCTGCCGGCCATCCTCGGTGCAACCTTTCTGGAAGGCGCGCAGCTGCTGCACACGGGGATACCATCACAGCAGGCAATGACATTGTTCGTGGGCACCATTGCCGCATATTGTTCCGGCACCATTGCATTGAAGTGGTTGTTAGGGGTGATTCGCCGCGGTCGGCTTGATAGGTTTGCGTACTACTGCTACGCAATAGGCATGGTCGGTCTTATCTGGTTCGCACGAGGCTTTTTCCTCTAATTCCTCGTGCCTCCTCATAGAACGGAGTTGTGTTGCCCATGAATGCCGCATGAGAGAGCGGCTATTTTTTGTCTTTGCTGAAGACCTTCAGCATGAACCCCTTTCAGGGTCAGTAGGCGAGATAGGCGGTAAAGAGAAAACACAGGCCGAGGACGAGGGATAACGGCTTCAAGAATCCAGGCAGGGCAAAGCCCACGACGATGAGGATACCCCCCACGATGATACGGAGGATCCTTTCACCCTTTGCCAGATTTGTATCTTCAGCCATTGCAGTTTCCTCCTTCCCACTATTCTAATGGTTTGAGACCAAAAAGCAACTGAAATTTCTCTGTCTCTTTTACGGCGTTTCTACGGCATCAATTTTGACCGGATGAGTCTTATCGCCCCCATCACCTCATGATCCGGCGCATCGCATATGTCGATCTCGTGGTCCGTGACATACGGTGCCACGGCTCGCAGTACATCATTGCTCATGCCGCCGTATTGCCCGATCAAGGAGCGCAGCCGCGATTCCACGCTGAAGGCCAGCTTTGCTCTGGGTGAAAGGGCTTGTCTTCTATCACCAGTCGTGATATCACCTTCCAGGCCACAGAGTTTAATTGGCTGAGGAAAGATACCAATGGTCACCTTTCGTTCGCATATCCCGGCGTTGCTCTTTTTGACGGGGATATTCTTTATCAATTTCCTCTCCCGCATCATCCTGGCCCCTCTGCTGCCGGCCATTGAGGGGGACCTGGGTATAGGGCACGGCGAGGCAGGTTCTCTCTTTCTCTTCATCTCCTTGGGGTATTGCGTAGGGTTGTTGGGTTCGGGATTCGTTTCGTCGCGCTTCACCCATAGGTGGACGGTCATCGTCTCCTCGGTGGCCATAGGGGGGGTCCTTGTGGTAATCGCCTTCAGTCCTACCATGTGGGCACTACGAGGGGGATTAATTCTGCTGGGCGCGGCAGCAGGGCTCTATCTCCCCTCCGGCATTGCAGCGCTCACTTCTCTGGTGAGCGCGCGGG
>CAZMFG010000116.1:0-6842 GCA_964565525.1 uncultured Thermodesulfobacteriota bacterium | reverse complement strand
AATCCCCCGGGGACGAGGATGCCGTCGGCCCGGGAGATACAATCCCCCACCCCGTTGCGTTCGATCTCCTCCGAGTCCACGTAGTCCAGATTCACCCGGCACTCATTGGCTAACCCGCCGTGCATCAGGGCCTCGTTCAGACTCTTATAAGAGTCCCGCAGGTCGATATATTTGCCCACTACGGCGATGGTCACCTCATCCTTGGGGTTTTTGATCTTTCGGCAGATCTCCTCCCACATGCTCAGGTCCGGGGCCTTGGTCCACATATGGAGGATCTCAATGATCTTTTCATCCAGCCCCTCTTGATGGAAGACGAGGGGTACCTCGTAGATGCTCTCCACGTCCTTCGCGGTGAAAACGGAATCAGCCTCCACGTTGCAAAAGAGGGCGATCTTTGCCTTGATCTCCGGGGAGAGGAACCGGTCGGTGCGGCAGAGCAGGATGTCGGGCTGGATGCCGATCTCCCGCAACTCCTTGACGCTGTGCTGGGTCGGCTTGGTCTTGACCTCTCCCGCCGTCTTGATATAGGGGACCAGGGTCAAGTGTATATAGCAGACATTTTCCTTGCCCACATCCCCCTTGAACTGCCGGACGGCCTCCAGGAAGGGGAGGCTCTCGATGTCCCCGACGGTCCCCCCCACCTCGGTGATGACCAGATCCACGTTGTCGGTCAGATCCAAAATGACGCGTTTGATTTCATCGGTGATGTGGGGGATCACCTGGACGGTCCCCCCCAGATAGTCCCCCCGCCGCTCCTTGGTGATGACGGTATCGTAGATTCTGCCCGTGGTGCAGTTGTTCTTCTGGCTGAGTTTGGCGTGGGTGTAGCGTTCATAGTGGCCCAGGTCCAGGTCGGTCTCGGCGCCGTCGTCGGTGACGAAGACCTCCCCATGCTGGAAGGGGTTCATGGTGCCCGGGTCCACGTTGATGTAGGGGTCGAGTTTGAGCATGGTGATGGTGAGTCCCCTGCTCTCCATGAGGGCCCCGATGGAGGAGGCGGCCAGCCCCTTGCCCAGAGAGGAGAGGACACCGCCGGTGATGAAGATGAATTTGGTCCTCACGCCTTCCCCCGCACGAGCCGTTCCATGAGTGTATGGCCTTCTTCGATCACGATACCGCTCCTTGAGGCCTCTTTCTCGTCAAAGCCCCTTGCCCCTGAGGGGCGTTTTTGGTTGGAGTCATAGATCACGAAGGGGACGGGGTCATCGGCGTGGGTCTTGATTGCAAGGGGAGTGGGATGGTCGGGGAGGACCATGATCCGATAATCGCCCCTGTCTTCCATTCCCTTGACGATGGTCCCCACTACCTTCTCGTCGAAGGCCTCGATAGCCGCCATCTTGGCCTCCAAGTCCCCGTTATGGGAGGCCTCATCAGGGGCCTCCACGTGCAGGTAGACGAAGTCCTCTTGCTCCAGGACTTGTAGTGCATACTCGGCCTTCCCCTGATAGTTGGTGTCCAAGTAGCCGGTGGCCCCGGGTACGGTGATCGCCCGCAACCCGGCGGAGATGCCGATCCCCTTGATCAAATCAACGGCTGAGATGACGCCTCCTGTGAGGCCAAAGCGCTCGGCAAAGCTCGGCATCTGAGGGACCCGCCCCTGACCCCATGGCCAGGTGGCATTGGCCGCCCGTTTGCCCTCCTCGAGCCTCGTGCGGTTTATGGGGTGTTCATGTAAGAAGATCTGGGTATCGGTCATCAGTTTGATCAGCTCCTGGGCACCTTCACCTTTGGGGAGATACTCCCCGATCTCTTGCTCGGTGATGTCGTGGGGAGGGGTGGTCTCTATCTTTTCTACCTTCTCTACCTTTCCCTTCCAGACCAGGAGGTGGCGGTAGCTCACCCCGGGATAGAACCGGAAGACCGAATCGCCCAGGTCTTTGTCCAGGTCCCGGATGATCGCCCCTCCCTCCTCGGTGGAGATATGGCCCGCACTGTAGTCCTCCATAATCACCGAGCCGCCGACGGCCTCCAGGGTTACTAGGTTCAAACGGAAGGCCACATCCTCAGGGCCGAGTTCGACCCCCATGCTGGCCGCCTCCAGGGGGCCGCGGCCGGTGTAGTATTGCCGGGGGTCATATCCGAAGATGGAGAGGTTGGCGATCTCGCTCCCTTTGGGCAATCCTTGGGGGATGGTATGGACAAGCCCTATCTCCCCCTCCTTGGCCAGGGCGTCCATGTTCGGGGTACGGGCGGCCATCAGGGGGGTCTTTCCCCCGAGCGCTTTCACAGGGTAATCGGCCATCCCGTCTCCGATGAGAACGAGATATTTCATGTGATATTATTCCTATGCAACTTTTATACCTAAAACAAACTATATCAAAATGGGCACAGAAGTCAAACCAAAAGGGGGAGCTCCTTGAAGCGAGCTCCCTTCGAACCCACAGCAGCAGTATAACACTCCTGTCAGGCCACGGATAGGTGGAAGTTTTGTAATATCTTTACTTATTATTAAACCGTCCTTATGGGATCAGGCCCTTAGGTCCTGCCGGTGGGCGAGAAAATATATGATGTGTGTCCCGCCACGTCACGGCATGACGGGATTCATGGGTGACGCAGAGGGTAGGGTAATTTAATAATAAAATGAAAATAGGAGGTGGAACGTCCTGTCAGGTGAGGCTCATACCGTGATCTGCAAACAGCTCCTTGGCGAATCGGTACGCATCGGCGATGATATGCGCCGCTCGTTCCGCTTGAGCGTTGGTGTGGGACGCCATTACCTGCATTCGAAAACGAGAGGCGTCTACCGCTACCGCAGGGAACTCGACCAGATTGGCGAACAATCCCGCCTCGAAGCACAACGCCGCAGTGATCCGCCCCACCCCCTCCGGCCCTAGGAACGCCGGCACCACTGGACCCGGCTTCCCCAAACATCTCAACCCTGAACTCTGCAGGGCATCCCTCAAGCAGTGTACCACTTCGACCAGTTTTCGTCGCAGGTCGTCGCCTTCGACACTTTGTATGATCTGCAAGGCCGCCAACACCGTCGCGCACTGGAGCGGCGAGATAGCGTTGGAGAACGTATAGCACGGCGCGTAAGGTCGTAGGTATTCTTTGACTGTCTCCGATCGAGTGGCGACGAATCCTCCATTGGAGGCGAACACCTTGGAGAAACTACCCACAACCAGATCCACCTTTCCCAGCATGTCTTGGCTGCCCAGAGTACCACTACCGCCCGGCCCGCATGATCCAAAGTCATGGGCGATGTCAACCAAGAGCGTCGACTCGTACTCCTTGCAGACGGCTTGGAGGGCGGGGATATCAGGCGTGTCGGCATCCATTGAAAAGATGCCTTCAGTCACGACAAGGATCGCGTTCTCGTTGTCCACTGCACGGATGCGGTGGAGTTGCTGGGCGAAACCCTCCGTCGAAAGGTGTGGGACTCGACGGACATTCGGGGTTGCCGCGAGTGCGCCCCGTACGGTGCAGTTGTGAGCGTACTGGTCAAGCACGACATGATCAGTATTTCTCATCAGCCCGGTGATCGCACCGAAACCGGCTGCCCAACCCGTAGGGAATAGGACAACGAAGTCCATCTTCAGTGCATCGGCGATGGCCTGCTCAAGCAGCAGCGAAACAGTCGAATTTCCCTGCAATACCGGGGCACTCGCCGAGTGCGGACCATACTCCCGAATTGCTTCGGTAGCAGCTTCACGGATCATCGGATGTGCTGACAACCCTAGGTAGTCCTGGGAAGCGAAATTCAGGCCGCTTCGCATCTGTCCCACTTGGTTTGTTATAGTTACCTCGGGGGCCGGGGCACAGCGGATCGTTGTGGAGAACGGCCACACGCCGCATTTCATACGATTTTGACGCCACGCCAAGAATTGTTCTCCACGCGTTTCGATGTTCTTGCTCGGCTGATCAGCGAAATCAGCAAAGCTGCCGGTGAGTGCACCACTGGCCAGCAACACCGGAAACTCTTTGGTGAATTGTTCTTCGAGCTTGGTCATCGTGTATCTGCCGCTTAACGATTGAGCGAACCTGCGAGCACGTGTTCACTCCACGGGATCAAGTCAGGTTCAGCAATGGGTTAATGAAAACCCTATACTCGATCACCTCTTAAAATAACAGGTTTCATTTTTAAATTCTTGACCTATTCTGCCTTTTTTTTGACATATTTCGGCTTTTTTATGAGAGAGGGGTCTTTGCGCTTAAGGAAAGGCTGAAGAGAGGATCAGGTATTCTTTTGTGGGTAACGAAGACGCTCTGGTAAATCAGTTGTCATGTGTGGTACCCTGATAGTATAGAAAAACGAAGGGGAGGGACACATGGATGACAGGGAAAAACTGCCCATCATCATCGAACACTGGATAGGACACAACGAGAGCCATATGGAGGAGTACCGTCAGTGGGCCGAGAAGGCGGGGGTGCTGGGCCTGACGGCGGTCAAGACCCGAATTACTGAGGCCATGGAGGCGATCATCCAATCCAACGGCCTTTTCAGAAAAGCCCTCGAAGAACTAGAGACCCCCTAGGTATTTTTGCAGCCTCTCCATCCCCTCTTCGATATTATCCAGGGAATTGGCGTAGGAGAAGCGCAGAAACCCCTCTGCCTGGCTGCCGAAGTCTATCCCCGGGGTCACCCCTACCTTAGCCTTTTTGAGGATATCAAAGGCCAATTGGTATGAATCGGCGGCGTATCGCCGGGCATTGGCCAGGATGTAGAAGGCCCCGGTGGGCTCCACCGCCACCCCTAAGCCCATCTCCTTGAGCCGCGTAAGCATAAACTCCCGGCGGCGGTTGTAGATCTCCTTCATCTCCTGTACTTCTTGATGTGTCTCCCGCAGGGCGGCGATCCCCGCCCACTGGACAAAGGAGTTGGGGGAGATAAAGAGGTTTTGTTGCATCACCTGCATGGGCCTGATGTATTCCTGCGGGGCGATGAGGTATCCCAGACGCCACCCCGTCATGGCGTAGAGCTTGGAGAAGCCGTTGAGCACGAAGCAGCGGTCGGTACACTCCAGCATAGTGTGTTCCTCACCCTTGTAGACGAGGCCGTGGTATATCTCATCGGAGATGATGAGGGGGGAAAGGGAGGCGATTTCCTCCATCCTCTTTTTGTCCATGACGATGCCGGTGGGGTTGGAGGGTGAGTTGACGATGATCCCCCTGGTGTGGGGGGTGATGTGCTTCTTGATCGCTGAGGGGAGGTATTGAAACCCTGCCTCCTCCTCGGTATTCACCAGGACGGGCCTTCCCTCCACATAGGAAATAATGTTGGGGTAGCAGGGATAGTGGGGGTTGGGGAGGATCACCTCGTCACCGCTTTCCAAGAGGGCGGAGAAGAGCAGGAGCATGGCCGGAGAGGTCCCCGAGGTGATGAGGACCTGCTCAGGTGAGACCTTTACCCCGTATTTCTCCCCATAGTGCTCACAGATGGCCTCCCGCAAGGGTACCAGGCCCAGGCTGTGGGTGTAGTGGGTCTCCCCTTCCCTGATGGCCCGCAGGCAGGCCTCTTTGATGGGTGCCGGCGTGTCGAAGTCGGGTTCGCCCACCTCCAGGTGGATGATATCCTCACCGCGGTGCTCCATCTCCGCGGCCCGCTCCATGACGTCCATGACGATGAAGGGCTTCATCTCCTTGGCCCGGGAAGCGATCATGTTGTTTTCCATATCCGCACTTTTTCTCCTTTTCCCCATCCCCGTTCGCGGTGGAGGTTCTTCTCTTTTATGGCGATCTCCAGAAATTCCGCACTTCCCCACAGGGCGATGATCTCCCCTTCGCCCCCCTCTTTATACGATTGTTTTAGGTCCGTGAGCTTCTCGCCCTTGATCTCTATCTCGATAGTCTCGTCCCCGGCGAACGTCTCCAAGGTCTCTTGAGAGATATTGGTGACCAGGTTGCCGAAGGAGTCGACCCGGATCACCTCCCCGAGGAGGGTCGCTCCATCCAAAACGGGGTCGGGGATAGGGAAGGTCGTCAGCGTCGTGATATCGAGGGCCGGTCCCATCTCCTCAGGGGCGATTTCCAAAGAGAGATGGGCGGCCGCAGGAGCGAAGATATCCCTTCCATGGAAGGTATGGCTTACTCTAGAGAGGCGAAACCGCCCCTCAGTCAGCTCATAGGCCCGCACCTTCCGCTCCCGCTTCAGCACGGGGGTGAAGCAGCCGTTGTCCGGCCCCACAAAGAGATAATCCCCTCCCTCCAGGACTAGAGGTCTCCGCTTGCCTCCTACCCCGGGGTCTACGACAACTACGTGGATGGTCCCCGGCGGAAAGAAGGGATAGGTCTGACCTAAGACGAGGGCGGCCCCCATCACGTCGTGGGGAGGGCACTGGTGGGCCAGGTCGACGATATGGCAGCCGGGGTTGATATGGAGAATGACCCCCTTCATGGCGCCGATATACCCGTCCTCCCACCCGAAATCGGTCAACAGGGTAATGATCGGTCTATCCCCCATGTGCTCCCCAGATCCGCTCACATGCCTTTTCAAAAGGGGGTCTCATAACCCCTTGTTCCGTGATGATGGTGCTCACATAGCGATGCGGGGTGACGTCGAAGGCGGGATTGCGCCCCCCGATCCCCTCCGGGGCTATCCGATGCCCCCACGGGGCTGTTACCTCCTCTGGGTCCCGCTCCTCGATGGGGATGGCCTTGCCTGTCTTGATGGTCGGATCAAAGGTGGAAAGGGGGGCGGCGACGTAAAAGGGTATCTTGTGCTCTTTGGCCAAGACCGCCAGGGTATAGGTCCCGATCTTGTTGGCCACGTCCCCGTTGCGGGCGATCCTGTCCGCCCCCACGATGACCAGGTCGATCTCCCCACGCTGCATCAGGTAGCCAGCCATGCTGTCGGTGATCAGGGTCACAGGAATCCCCTCCTGTGTCAGCTCCCAGACGGTGAG
>CAZMFG010000115.1:0-7006 GCA_964565525.1 uncultured Thermodesulfobacteriota bacterium | reverse complement strand
ACAAGAAGGGGATCGTAGGGGCCCTTCTGCTGGGGCTTTTGTTCGGCGTGGTCTCCACGCCCTGTGCCACCCCTATCCTGGCGGTCCTGCTGGTATATATTGCCTCCAAGGGGAGCTACGCTTATGGGGCCTTGCTCCTCTTCGCCTATGCCCTTGGTCATTGCCTCTTGATCGTGCTCGCAGGGACTTCCATGGGCATGGCAAAGGGGCTCCTCGAATCCCGAAACCTCCAGAAGGCGAGCAGCGTGCTGCAAAAGGCGGCCGGAGTCGTCATCATTCTGGTCGGGCTCTTTTTTCTCGGGAGCAGCCTGTGAACGCAGTGCGACAACTTTGTTGGACCCTGGAACTTCTCCCCTTCTCGCTGCCAGAGGACAGAGAGGCTTGCACATGGAGCTACGCGTGAAGGTTCTCGATTTTAAGACAAGCATCCTTCGACTGAGCCAAGCCATCCGGCAGGGGGTCTTCTTGGTCTGCCTTGGGGCACTCCTTGCCGCAGGGTTCAATGGTATCCGACCGGGTGGCCTCCCATGGATTGGACAGTGGTCTCCTTCGTCTGTGACTGCCTCTTACCTCCAGGACCTGCAGGGAATCTCCCTGGCGGAAGCGTGGTCCCTCTACCAGGAGAGCAAGGCCCTCTTCCTCGATGCCCGCGATCCCGTAAGTTTCGGGGAAGGTCACATTACAGGGGCCATGAACTGCCCCCCCGGAGAGACAGAGACCTCTCTGGAGGAGGTGCTCACCCTCGCCCGATCCGGTCTTGAGGTAATTGCCTACTGTGATGGTGTGGGTTGTTCCTTGAGCCCGGAGCTGGCCCGGACTCTACAGCGTTTTGGCGTCCCCTCAGTGAAGATCCTCGAAGACGGTTGGAGCCGCTGGCTGGAGGCAGGCTACCCCATAGGGGAAGGAGGGTGATGATGCGTACAAGGATCATGGCCTGGTGTCCCTCGCCGTTTATTTCTTGCCTCTTCCGGTGGCTCTTGGGAGCTCTCTTCCTGTATGCTGGGGTTGTGAAGGCCGCTGATCCCCACGGTTTCGCCCTGGCCTTGTATAACTATCACCTCCTCCCTGGATGGATGATCAATCCCGTGGCGATCATATTACCCTCGGTGGAACTCGTAGTGGGTGCCTCCCTCCTGGCCGGTATCTGGACGCGGGGAGGTGCGCTCCTGGCATCCGTGCTCCTGGTGATCTTCGCCTTGGCATTAGGGATCAGCCTGATACGGGGTTTTGATATTGCTTGCGGATGCTTCAGTACCTCCAGCGGCGCGGAGTCCATCACGTGGCTTTACGTGGTGCGGGATATCATCCTTTTCGTAATGGGAGTTCATATAATCCTCTTCGACCACAGGACTGCATCCCTGGATCTTTTGTTGCGCACAAAGTCCCGGTAAGTATTCCGAGCATTCGAAGGGCGATGCCGCCTCGTGAATAACCACGATTAGATACTTCTATGTAGCCATCCTCTCTTTCTCCATATGAAAGAATATGAATCTTCCTTCCCAATAATTTCAGGGCCTATTGCTGATCACAACCAAATGTCTGTGTCCCACGCGGCCCGTGAGGATTACAAAGACTTGAACGGGAAGCACTCCCTTCAGCCTCTTATAATGCCTTTCCTGCAAGATGCAAAAAACCCTATGAGGTGAACGGAGAAAATTGTTCAGTTCTTCTTCGGTCTCTGTCTTGGTAATGTTTGTTAACGCCGTATAGTAATTATACTCCGCACCTTCAAGTTGATAGACCCCAAGCTGGTCTTCCGCCCTCATAACACTAACAATAGACTGAGACAGGGGACGAGCGGATTTGTGCCGATTGATCTCCGGGAAGACACGGGTTGTGGTATAAAGACCAAAAACACACATTATGGAGACAATTATATACAAGGAACGATCGAGACGATGATAGTAGTAAGCTAGAAAGCAGAGAAGACCTCCTACACCCATGATGAGGCCTGATACTATTCCTATCTCCCATGGGTGTTTCAGGTATTTGGGTCCAATAATGGCTGCAACGATAGGAACCCCTATAGCTGAGAGTACCAATACTATGGCCAGTAGCAAGAGGGGTATCGTGAACAATTTCTTCTCGACACGTTCTGGTCTCTCAGACAGTGCATTCCATAGATACCCAACCATCAGGGCGGCTGCCGGATACAGGGGTAGGAGGTAGAAGTCACGCTTCCCTTTGATAAGGCTGAAGGAAACGAAGAGCACCAAAAACCAAAAAAAGGCAAATATGAACTCACGGCTGCGACCTTTTGCTGAAAGACCGTAGATCAAGGCTGAAGGAAGAAAAAGAAACCAGGGCAGAAAGTCTCCAGGAAAGGCATATAGATAGAAATAAATCGCCTCCTGATGGGATGGTCCTGTAAAAAATCGGGCGGTGGTTCTATTATACAGTAGTCCCCTGAGGTAATCTCCCCCCCCGGCAAGAGAGGTTAACACTATCCATCCTCCTATGACAGCCATGAAAAGACCCAGCCCGAAAAGGTGAGAGCGGTCTTTGAAGAATGCAAACTCCCTCTGGATAAGGAAATAACCCCCTATAACCAAAAGCGGGACAATCACCGCAACCTGCACCTTAGTCAAAAATCCAAGGGCCATAGCACAATAGGCCAAAGCGTAAAAGATCCATCGTCCTCCCTGGCGATAAAACCCCTCAAAGAAGAGAAAGATGGTCGCTGTGGTAAAAAAGGTCAGTGGAGTATCTATATTGGTCCTGCGGGCGAGCCAGAAAAACATTATAGTGGTTGCCAGGATCAAAGCGGCATAGAATCCTACCTTCTCGTTACAGAGCCTCTTGCCCAACAAAAAGGTAAGTATCAAGGTGAAAACGGCGAATACCGCAGAGGGGATGAATCCCGCATACTCATTCATTGTCCCTAATAGCCTTGCAGTTCCGGCAATTGTCCAGAAGGAAAAAGGAGGTTTTTCGAGGTAGACCGCACTGTTTAAGTGGGGGACCAGCCATCCTTTTCCCAAAAGCATTTCCCTGGCGACTTCGGCATAACGGGGTTCATCCGGATTCCAGAAATCCCGCCCTCCAATATTGCAGAAAAAAAGGATGCCTCCCAACACAACAATTATAAGAAGATATATTCCGGTCTTTTTCATCTCTTTTTTCCCTTGACTAAGATATGCGTTTTCGTAAATTGAGCCTCAAGATATAGAGCAGGATCAACAGACTGCCCAGCACTATCAAAGCAATAGTCAAATGTTGCACGGAAAGACATTCGAGTCAGGATCCCTTTCACGATAATAATAAGGGGAAAGATCAGGCCGTCCCCCTTATCCAAAAGCGCGGCCTCTATCATTGAGGTTGCAGGGCTGGATCCCACTGTTCAAAAAAATGGTCCATAGCAGATGTCTTGCCTAAAGGAAAGTGTCCATATAGAATTGATAGTTGTTTTCTGGCCTCTGATTTCGGTTCTTTATCAACGATGACTTTCCACATGGCTGCAGCGAGCCCCGATCTGTCAGAGCCCCCTTTGCAATGTATCAGAACAGGACGGGGGGCAGTTTCAAAAATCTCCACGAGTTTCCGGGCATCTTCTTCAGTCGGCTCATGGGTTGCCGACAAATGGATATCATAGTGTTTTATGTTGTGCTGTGCGCTGACCTGTATTTCTTCCTGGTACCAGGGTTTACGCGGGTCCTCACCAAGGAGATTCACGATACTCTTGATGTTATACTTTTTGATGTAATGCTCCAGCTCGTCCCTGTCGAGTTTGGCAGAGCGGTATGCCTCACCGGGGGTTATCGGATGGAAGTTCCCCTGCACCTGCATGTACACACCGAAGTAGCCTGCAGGCAACAGAAGCACTACGGCTAGTGCTGTGATAGAGATCTTCAATTTACGGGAAAAAGCTATTTTCATGTTTCGTAAGCTCCTCATAATGTTGTATTGTATCGGCAGATGGTAATGCGGCGACTAGGAACTGCGCCTCCTCCTCATAATAGACAGCCCAAGGGTGAGCAGCAAGAGACCCGCTGCAGTCAACAAGCCCCATTGGATGACATAGTCTTCCATGAGATCGAAGAAATACACTGCGGTATTCGCCGCATCGATACGCCTGAGCATGACATCTGCCTTCCCCTGACTGACGTGTACCTTAACATAGTGATGGAAGAAGTGCTCGGGGTCCTTCCCCTGCAGCCTTGCCCCTGCCCCCCCCGTGAGCGTGTAGGGGACACCCGCCCATATGCCTGAGAAATATCCATGGAGGTGGGAGACAAAGAGGTGAGTTACTCTGTAATGCCTGAAAAGGGCCAACAGGTCCTTCTGGTCCTTGTCAGGCAGGGATTTATGGAATGTCCCACCCCTGGGGTCGAAGACCGGCACATGCATGAATACGAAGCGGGCCTTTGATGCCTGACCCTTCTGCAGCTCGTTCTCGAGCCATTGGCGTTCTGCCGTATCAAAGCCGGATTCCGTCGTTGCATCTAGGACAATGAAATAGCCCTGGCCGACTTGAAAGGAGTAATAGGTAGGTCCGAAGATCTCTTGATAATTTTGCGTATGAGGTGAGCCCTTGTTGAGGTCGTGATTGCCGATGGCTGTAAGAAAGGGAATCGCCAGGTTCTCCTGCACCTGAGAGAGGAACCGCCGATAGAGGCCAACTCTTCCTTCTCGCACGAGGTCACCGCAATCAATGGCGAAGGCGATCTCCTTGTCATGGCCTATATCTCGCAGCAGGGGCTCAAACACAGAACGATTTCCCTTGTTGTCGCCCATGACGGCGAAGGAGAAGTCGTTGGGATCGGCAACGGCGATCCGGGAGAGCTCTTTCTGGTTCCGGTCGTGGATGGGCACGGGGACAGAGGCATTCCACACCGTGATCCCCACGAATGATAGGATGCACAGAGAGGCCAGGATTATCTTTAAAGGGTGTCCTTGCAGGATCTTTTTTATCATTATACATTTCCTTCCTTAGAGAAGATTATACCTATAAAGTATATACCACAAGGGAGTTAACCGGACAATGACAGGAAGATTACCTTTTTGTAATCTTTATGCGGATTTTTCCCGCGGCAGGACTATGGAGAATAGGCTTCCAGCGCCAGGTGAGCTGCTGACCTGGATATCTCCCCCATGGGCTCGGACAATGGCCAGAACCAAACTGAGACCGAGGCCGGCTCCTGACTCAGAACGGCTCTTGTCGGCGCGGTAGAAGCGATCGAAGATGTGGGGGATATCATCCGCCTCAATCCCTCTGCCGGTATCACTGACGGAGATGATCACCCCTTTTTCTCCTTCCTCGATGGCAACAGTGATTGTCCCTCCTGAGGGGGTGTATTTGATGGCGTTATCCAAGAGGTTTGTCAGGGCGCGTTGAAGCTTACGCTTATCACCGGAGACGAGACATTGAAAAGGGACCTTTGCCTTGATAACAAGCCCCTTGTCTTCGGCCAGGGGCTGGAAGAGATCACATGCCTCCTCGATGAGCGCGGAAATGTCCACCTTAGTAATGTTCAAGGTCGCCACCCCCGCCTCAAACTCCGAGATCTCCAACATGGTATTGATCATCCCCAGCAGCGAATCGCACTCCTCAACCGTACTCGCAGCCATGCTCCGGTACTCATCGAGCGATCTTCCCGTGGTGAGGGTCACCTCGGCAAGACCCCTGATCCTCGTGACGGGGCTTTTGAGGTCATGGGCGATGTTGTCGGTGACCTCCCGCATCTCGGTGATCAGGAATTGGATACGTTCCAGCATATGATTAAAGGTCTGCGACAGTCGATCGATTTCGTCCCCCCATCCGGTCAAGGGGACCCGCTTCTCCATCGCCCCGTCGGAGATGGCCAAGGCTGTCCGGGTCACCTCCCGCACGCCTGAGAGGGCCTGTCGCGCGACCAGCCATCCCCCTAAGGCTACGAGCGTGAGGATAATAGCTATGGCGGTTCTGAAGGCCTGCCTGAAGTCCTCGAGGATCTCCTCGTCATCCTTAAGTGAGCGGCCGATCTGGAGCACCATTCCCGGTCCTGCCATGCCATAAATTACTCGCGCGTTGTGCTCCCCTCCTGGCAGCTTGAAGGTCTCAAATACCGGTCTCCCCTGGGCCAAGCGCTGCAGCGCGGTCTTGCTTATGTCGATCCCGCCCCATGGACCCAGATCGGAAGATACGATTTCCTTCCCATCGGTTGTCAAAAGTCGCAGGAAGGCCTTACCGGTTCCGGCGGATTGGGCCTTGCGATATATCTCCTCTTTCAGCGTGGCAATGCCCTTTGAGGAGAGTAACGAAGAGCACTCGTTCAACTCTTCGGTGAGGGCGTTATCCGTGCGGGCATGAATGTTGGAGATCATGAGCTGGTAAAAGATGAGGAAGGCCGCGATGGATAAGATCGCACACGTAGCTGTATAGAGCACAGCCAGGCGAAAGGCAAGGGAACGCCTGAAGCTATTAATCCGCTCGAAGAACATAGCCGACGCCCCTGATGGTGTGTATCAGTTTCTTATCGAACCCCCTGTCGGTCTTGTCACGCAGCCTGCATATCCGTGCCTCGACGACGTTTGTCGCCGGGTCGAACTGGTAGTCCCATACGTGCTCCATAATCATTGTTTTGGATACCACGCGCCCTGCATTGCGCATCAGGTACTCAAGCAGGGCAAACTCGCGGGGTTGCAAATCAAGTTGTTTCCCCGAGCGGAGGACTTCTCGGCTCAGGAGATCCAGAGAGAGATCCCCGATTGTCAAGCTGGTGGGCTCGACAGTTCCGCTTGTCCTGCGGATCAACGCTTGGACGCGGGCCAGAAGTTCGGAAAAGGCAAAGGGCTTGGTGAGATAATCGTCACCTCCCTTCTGCAGCCCTCTGACCCGATCATCCACCGAACGCTTGGCGCTCAAGATGAGCACGGGGGTGTTAATTTTCTGGCGCCTCAGCTCTTCGATGAGCTGCAAGCCGTCCAGTTTGGGCAGCATAATATCGATAATGGCCGCATCGTATGGCGCAATCAGGGCCTGATGAAGGCCATCCTCGCCGTTGATTGCATGATCCACGGCAAAGCC
>CAZMFG010000114.1:0-7034 GCA_964565525.1 uncultured Thermodesulfobacteriota bacterium | reverse complement strand
CATGCGGATTTACCGTTTGCCGTTTTAATGTGCGACTGAAACAGGCGCATTGCACTCCGCACGAACGGCAAACACACGCCCCTGTAACGGCACGCGTGCCGTTACAGGGGGTTTCAGCGCTTTACGGAACGGCGATTTTCGTATCGCTACGAAAAAGGACTATACAAAGTAGTTGTTGCATTGCGCCGCCCAACAAGGTGGATGCAGGCGACGGCAAATAGCCTCGCCTGATCCGCAAGCGTTTCTTCCCTACCTTCCCCTTCCCCCTACACGTCCTCAACACCATCGCCTTCTCTACCCTGTACCGCTCAAAAAACACCCTCACATAACAAACTACTCTTCCATAGGTGGTACTTCATCTGCCTGCACAGTTCCGAAAAAAGTTTTTAATACATAAAAGATAAGGATGACGCTGCCCTGGATAGGGATCAAAGTCGCGTCTTGACATGGGACAAGGTTCTTTTATCAGCGTCTTAAAGCTTGCAAAAGGGTTGGTTTCAGGAAATGTTGCAGGATGCGGGGATAGTTTTTTCAAGGGGTTTTTCAAATTGACGAAACGCAAAAAGAATGCTACCAATAGGCATTCGGAGGTTTATGAGTTTGAGGCGGAAATAGTACGCCAGGTACACTACAACATTTAAAAGGAGGTCTGCCATGAACATAATATCTGTGCTCAATCTGGTTTTGTGTGTGGTTATCTTTATCTTCGGCCTCATGGGCTGGCGCCGATCGGGCAAAGTCCTTCCGCTGTACATCGGCATTGCGTTTGGTCTCTTTGGGCTCTCCCATCTGGCCACCATCCTTGGGCTGGTGGCCAAACTGGAGGTGCTGCTGATCGTGATAAGGACAGTTGCATATCTTATCGTTGTGTACGCAGTGTATAAAGCGGCATTCGGCTCAAAAAAATAGGGGCCTGCTGGTAGTTTGTAATCGCAGTAACAAGATTAAGTTACAAGTGACTCATGATGACGGAGTCTCATCCACGAATCCTGCCCCGCCAAGGGCGGGGCAGGAGAGGTTTTTTCAAGAGCAGGGAGACCCGTCTGAAATAGCGACCAAAGGAGCATATGGTATGGAGAACGTAGTACAAACGTGGGCAAAGGAGTTGAAACAGGTGCTGGGCAATAACCTGGTGAGCGTCATCCTGTACGGGAGCGCGGCGCGGGGGGAGTATGTCCGCGCCCGCTCGGACCTGAACCTGATGCTCGTCTTCAAAAAACTCGATCTGGAGCACATAACGAAGGTCGGGAAATTGATGCGCAGGAAGTTGCGAAAGCAGGCGCCGCAGCTCGTCTTTTGGACCGAAGAGGAATTAAATAATGCCTGGGATGTCTTCCCCCTGGAGTTTGAGGATATCATGGAAAACCACCGATGCCTCCTGGGCGAGGATCCCTTCAAAAAACGAAAGGTCGATAAAAAACGCATGCGGTACCAGCTGGAGTTTGAGCTCCGTTCCAAACTGCTCACCGTGCGGGACACCTGGCTGAACAGCAATCGGAACAAATATGCCCTGGAGATGTTCCTCATCAAGGCGGGCAATTCATTCGACTACCTCTGCCGCAAGGCCGATACCGTCCTCGGGAAAAAGCTGGTTGTTCCCCAGGACGTCTTTGACAAGATCAAGAAACTTAAAAAGAAGGAGATCCGCTTAAAACGCGGCGAGCTCCGAGGGCTTTTCCATCAATTGCATGAAACCGTGGAATCCGTGATCGGACAAATCGATAAGGCATAAGCCACATGAGAGGGTTGTTCATGAATCGGGTGCGACGAATCGTTCTGCTGGTCAGCTGTATCTGTGTGGTCGCTTCGACGTGCGCATGGGCGGCCATGTCTGAAAAGCCGCAGCGGTGGGTCAGCGATTTTGCCGGCATTCTGTCCGACAAGACAAAGGCCCAGATCGGCGACCTGATCGATGAAGTAAAAAGATCCACCGGTGCCGAGATAGCCGTGGTGACCGTGTCCTCATTAGAGGGAATGAGCGTTGAAGAATACGCCGTCAGGCTCTTCGAAGAATGGGGAATCGGAGAAGAGGAGAAAGATAACGGTGTGCTCTTCCTCATCGCGCCGAACGAGCGCACGGTTTGGATCGAGGTCGGCTATGGCCTGGAGCCGATCATCACGGACGGCCGCGCAGGGGGTATCCTCGATGAAGCCGTCGTACCCTTTTTCAAGGCAGGGGATTACAACCAGGGGATCTTGCAAGGGAGCAGGCGGATTGCGGCGCTCGTTACCGGCAAGGACTTCGTCCCCAGCGTCCCCATACCAAGGCCTGAGACGCGGACGGATCAGCCGCCGTGGCCGGTAAAGGTGGGTGTCATGCTCTTTTTCGCCCTCTTTATCACCTTGGGATTTCTCGCCTTGGGTTATGCGCTGCGCCAGAAAGGTCAGGGTTTTTTCCTGATCTGGGGCGCCGGCTTCGGGGGCATCCCCTTGCTTATGAGCCTTGTGTTCGGCTGGGCGATGGGATTTCCCATATACATCCTGCCGGCGTGGGCCCTTATCGTGCTCATCATCGGGTTGCGCTATGGGAAGACGGTTATCCATAAGGCCCTGGCTTCGGGCGTCTCATTCTCCGCAGGAGGAAGGTCTTATTCCAGCGGCGGATTCAGCGGTAGCTCCAGCTCCGGTGGGTTCAGCGGCGGGTCCAGCTTCGGCGGCTTCAGCGGCGGTTCATCGGGCGGAGGGGGCGCAGGCAGATCGTGGTAACTGCCGAGGGAATCACGGGCATCGTTGGAACGTGACACTCCTGCCCCACCTCAATCTAGCATTCCACATTGCTCATTTCCCATTAACTTAATAACCTTTCAAACCCCTCGTAAATGCTGTATAATCGCATCATCGTGGAATACCGATAAGGAGAAAAATTATGACGAACGGACAGTCGCAGAATTTAGCCGTATTAATCGATGCGGACAATGCCCAGCCTTCCATTATAGAGGGATTGCTGGCGGAAATCGCGAAATACGGGACCGCCAGCGTCAAGAGGATCTATGGGGACTGGACAGACCCTCACCTACGGAGTTGGAAAGAGATCTTGCTGCTCTACTCAATTCAGCCGATACAACAATTCCGCTACACCGTAAGGAAAAACGCCACTGATTCCGCTATGATCATTGACGCGATGGATTTGCTCTATACCGATAAATTTGACGGTTTCTGTATCGTCTCAAGCGATAGCGATTTTACCAAATTGGCCTCACGCCTCAGGGAAGGAGGTCTGGTAGTCTATGGGTTTGGAGAGAAAAAGACGCCGGAACCCTTTGTCTCCGCGTGTGATAAATTTATATATACCGAGGTCTTGACATACAAAGAAGACGATACACTCCCCATCCAACGGAAATCGACCAATGAGTTGAAGCAGGATACGAAGCTGGTCAACCTCTTGAGGAACGCGGTAGAGGCATCATCAGACGAGAGCGGCTGGTCTCATCTCGCACCGATGGGAAGCAACATCGCCAAGCAGGCCCCGGATTTCGATCCGCGAAACTACGGCTATGCGAAACTCGGTGAATTGGTGGCCGCAACGAAACTCTTTGAAATAGAGGAACGACTTGCGGGTGATGGACATTCCAAGTCGATTTATATAAAGGACAAACGCAAGAAATAAGACTCCTATTTTCCCTCAACTGCGCCTCAATATGAATACGTGGAGCCCTTCAAGTTGGCGGAATAAACCGATCTTACAGCAGCCGGAATATCCCCAGCCATCCGAGCTGCATGCCGCAGAATCTCAGCTGAGGGGATTCCCTCCACTGGTATTTGTCGATGAAGTGCAAGCATTAAAAAGCTACCTGGGACGGGTTGCAGAGGGAGAGGCATTCCTCTTGCAGGGAGGGGACTGTGCGGAAAGCTTTGCCGAATTTAATGCCGTCAATATTCAAAATACCTGCAAAGTGATCTTGCAGATGGCGGTCATCCTCACCTTTACAGGAAGCTGTCCCGTGGTAAAGGTAGGACGGTTGGCCGGCCAGTTTGCAAAGCCCCGTTCCGCAGAAACAGAAACCATTGACGGCGTTACACTGCCGAGTTATCGGGGTGATATGGTGAATGATATTGCATTTACCGCATCCGCCAGAACCCCTCATCCCCAGCGTCTCATCCAGGCCTACAACCAGTCAGCGGCAACCCTTAATCTGTTGCGGGCCTTTACCAAAGGCGGACTGGCCGATCTGCACCACGTGCATCAATGGAATCTCGAATTCGTCAAGGGGAGCCCCTTGGGGGAAAAGTACCAATATCTTGCGGACCGCATAGGGGAAGCGCTCGCCTTTATGGAGGCGTGCGGCGTATCCATACAAGATACCCCAACTATCAGAGAAACGACCATATATACCTCTCATGAAGCATTGTTATTGAATTATGAGGAGGCGCTCACGCAGCAAGACGCAACAACCGGAGAGTGGTACGATTGTTCGGCCCATATGCTCTGGATCGGAGATAGAACGCGTCACGTGGACAAGGCGCATATAGAATTTGTCAGGGGACTGCAAAATCCCATCGGCGTCAAAGCAGGGCCTTCAATTGATTCGGATGATTTATTACGATTGACCGATATCCTCAATCCTCACAACGAGCCGGGTCGTCTCACCGTTATCGTTCGCATGGGAGCCGATCATATTGCGAAAACATTGCCGCCCTTGATTCGGAGCGTTACCCGTGAGGGTCGAAACATAGTGTGGAGCAGTGACCCCATGCACGGCAATACCATTACCACACCTCATGGCATCAAGACCCGATCATTTGACAGCATATTAGGTGAGGTTCGAGATTTTTTTGAGATCCATGATGCGGAAGGGACCTACGCCGGAGGTATTCATTGTGAGATGACGGGACAAAACGTAACGGAGTGTATCGGGGGCCCGCAAGCCATTACCGAAAAAGAATTGACCGAAAAGTACTTTACCCATTGCGACCCCCGCCTGAATGCCACGCAGGCAATGGAATTGGCATTCTTAGTCTCCGAATTCCTTAAAAAGTCCCGTGACAGAAAAAACCACAGTCAATCAGAATAATGAGCAGATTGGAAGGTATCATTTAGAAATACAACGGGTAAGGAAACCGCGACGTTTTAAGAGGAGGACCGATTTGAACCTTTTGCGCCCTTTGTGTAACTTAATAAAATATTAACGGGTGAAACACATGGAAGATTTTATGCTTGTGAAGGGAAAGAGTATAGCATAAAAATATGCGATATAATGGATGTTTTTCGTAGTATCATCTTTCATCAGCATCCACAGGAGCGAGAACCATGATGAATAAAAATCAAAAGAGATGTGGTAGGGCGATGTACGTATTCTTTTTTAGTGTTTTATTTCTGTTTATTTTAACGGCATTCGCTTATGCCCAGACGTTACAGCTTCTTAGCCCAAATGGGGGAGAGCGCTGGAGAATTGGCCAAAACAAGAGCATAACGTGGACGTCTTCGGGATTGCCCACAAACCATGCGGTACAACTGGAACTCTTACACAATGGGAGCACAATAGGCACCATTCGTACGAATATATCGATAGGAGCCCCTGGAGAAACCTCGAGTTGGACATGGAGGGTTGGGACATATCAAGGCGGCACCGCAGCAGCAGATTCTGGATACACAATCCGAATTACTGATATGTGGAACAGGCAGTATACGGATGTAAGTAATGGTGCCCTTACCCTGGTTACGGGCAGGGCAACGCCGTCGGCCACGAGTGCCCGCGAGCCGAAACTCGCAGTGAAGTCTCATGTAACGAATACCATTTTTACATTGCCTGACCTGGTCATATCCGATGCGTGGATTGAGGATTCTGACATTCGCTGGTTAGTATGGAAAGTTGAAAATAAGAATTGGAGGAAGGTCAAAATAGACCCAGATAATCTTTTCAACATTCAATTCTGTGCGCTCGGGATTCGCTGTGATGTCCTGCGCGTCAGCAGGGGACATATTGAAGCGCTCAATAGGCGAGGATATAGTACAATCAGATTCCCCTGGGATCACAACTGCGACGTAAGATTTATCGTCGACTACGCAGAAGATGTCGAAGAATTCAACGAATCTAACAACAGATCCACGTTCATGCTAACACAATAATGAATAATGGTACCCCTATCGGAAGAGAAGAGTCCTTGATAACCGTTCCAAACGGTATCTAACCGTCGCATAGAGCGTTTACGATGAGACATGCTGTTTTTTTTGCAGATGCGACTCGTTTCACCCACATCTATCCAGGCGTATCCTCACGTAATCTGAGATACCGCAATAGTATAACACTCCCTAACAGCACTATCCCGTACGCCACAATCCCCAGCGCAAAAGAACCCCGCTCCCCCATCATGCCGATAGCCGCGGGGACTGCACCGCCCCCTACGAAAAAGGCCACAGGGATGGTGAGAGAGATCGCAACGTTGCGGACCTCGGGAGTGCCGATGTGCGCCAGGGCCGCGAAGCCCGCCGGGAAGAAACAGACGGCCAGCATCGGTTGCAGAAACAAAAACGGCACGATCCACGATCCCCTCGCCATACCCAAGAACACGGTCGCCATGCCGGTGGCGAGCACTATACCTCCGAGGGTCCTCTTCGCTCCCCGCTGATCCGAGACCCACCCCGCCACTAAAGCGGCTCCCGGCCCCACAATCCGGGAAAGGGCTACCAGCTGGTTGGCCCAGCTCCGCTCAAATCCCTGCTCAGCCACCAGGTAGAGCGGGAGCATGGTATAGACCCCCAGGCTTGCGCCAATGGCCAGGCTAAATAAGGCCGTCATAACCCAGAATGCAGGCTGGGTGACGAGAATCCGGAGGGTTTTAGGACCGGGGGTCTCTCCGGGGAATGTCCCCCCCTTGCCGATGCGTATAAAGGCCACGCCAGCGAGCACTGCCGCCGCTCCGATCAGAGCGATAACCCCCTGCCAGGGAAACCACAGCATCAGCCCCTCCGCCACCAGGGGGGCGGCGATGAAGCCCACGTTGGGGGCGAGTTCGTGGATGGCCACGGCCTTTCCCCAATCCCGCGCGCTCACCAGAGAAGTGAGCGCTGCAATGCCGGAGGGGAGATAGAGCCC
>CAZMFG010000113.1:5021-7191 GCA_964565525.1 uncultured Thermodesulfobacteriota bacterium | reverse complement strand
GGGGGCGCCTTTGTGATGGAGGTCAATATGGACCCCACCCCCCTCTCCTCGTTGGCGGATGAATCCATCCAGGGGAAGGCCGGGGAGGTTCTTCCCGCTTTCTTGGAAAAAATAAAGGAACACTGGGGTAGCGGAGATGGAGCATGATAGGTATGATGCTGTGTAAACAGGATACGACGGTACTGATCATCCTGCCTGAAAGGCATCTTTGATCAATTCCATCTCCGGGCCGGATGGCGTGAGCTGGACGGCTACCACGTCGAAGCGTGCGGGTATGGTCTCCTGCAGGCGATGCTCTGCCATATAGGCCCTGGCCACCTGTACGAGTTTTTCCTGCTTGAAGCGATCTACCGCATCCTGCGGGAGGCCGAAATCGGATGAGGTGCGGGCCTTGATCTCAACGAAGACCAACGTATCCCCCTGGCGGGCGATGAGATCGATCTCCCCCCACTGACAGCGGTAATTCCTCTCGATGACCTTGTAGCCCTTCTTTTTGAGATACCGAACGGCGAGGTCTTCCCCCCTAGCGCCGAGGACCTTCCTGGTATCCTCCATCATCGGCCTCCAGATGTTCCTTGACCCCTCTAAAGGTCCTTCGGTGGATTTCACAACAGCCGTACCGGCGAATGGCCTCACGGTGCTCCCTGGTAGGATACCCCTTGTGGCGGGCGAAATTGTACAGGGGATAGGAACGGTGATATTCCAGCATCAGCCGATCCCTGGTGACCTTGGCCACGATGGAGGCCGCAGCAATGCAGGGGTACCGAGCATCACCCCTCTTGACGGCCCGTTGGGGGAGATCGACGGCGATACGGTTCATGCCGTCAATAAGGATAAAGTCGGGCGCCGGATCGAGGCACAGGACCGCCGCCTTCATGGCCCTGAGGGTGGCCTGGAGGATGTTATGCTGCTCGATCTCCCGAGGCCCCACGATTCCCACCCCCCAACTGAGGGCGCGGGAGGTAATGATCTGATAGAGCCTTTCTCGTTGCAGGGGGGTCAGGAGTTTGGAGTCACGCACACCGGGGATCTCGTCGCCCGGCCGGGTGATAACCGCTCCCGCTACCACCGGGCCGGCCAGGGGGCCCCTCCCTGCTTCATCCACCCCCGCCACCCATCGATAACCCTGGACACTGATCAGCTCCTCTAAGGTTATCCGGTCGGGGGGTGCTTGGTCGCCGGTGTGCATTTTCTTATTGTTGTTTTTTTTCCTTTATCCGGGCCGCCTTCCCCTTGCGACCACGCAGGTAGTAGAGACGGCTGCGTCTCACCCGTCCCTTGTTCACCACCTCGATCTTGTCGATATAGGGGGAGTGTAAAGGGAAAATCCTCTCTACCCCGATACCGTAGGAGACCTTCCGGACGGTGAAGGTACTCCGGGTGTTCCCCCTCCGCAAGCGGATGACCACCCCTTCGAATACCTGTATGCGCTCCTTGTCCCCTTCCTGGATCTTGAAATTGACCTTGACGGTATCACCGGGTTTGAAATCCGGGATATCCATGCGCAGGTGCTCTTTTTCGAGCCTCTCTATGGCATTCATTGTACTGCTCCTTCCAAGAGTCGGTCTAGAATAATAGCAGCCGCCGTTCGAACGGACAGGTGATTATACCCCTTTCCTGCTATCGGTTCCAGTACATAATCGGATTGTTCTATCACTTCTCGTGTCAGCCCCCACCCGGTGCCGAGGAGGATGACATACGGATCATCCTCCCCCGTGCGGAGGATTTCGGTCATCTCTCCATAGGACCGCGCCTGAGGGTAACGTCTGGCCGTCGTCGCTACCGTCTGTGCCCTGCGGCCCTTTTCCTGCTCAATCCCCGCTAAGACCTCCTCCAGATCCTCCGCCATCCGCACCAGGGAGAGGGCCTCTTTCCTCGTCGGGTTGTATTGGGCCCCCCACCCCGTCACCCAGTGATCGATCAGCCGCCTGGCCAATGCCTGCTGCGATTGTAAGGGAGTGACCACATAGCACCCCGCCAGGCCGTAGGTCCGAGCCAAACGGGCCACGTCATGGATATCGATGGTGGTTAAGGCGGCGGCGCTCACCCGTTCCTGCCGGTCGTAGACAGGATAATGCATGAGGGCGATATAGACGGTCACCGGGACTCCTTACGTCCTCACTCCGCCCCTGATGACCCCCTGAGCTCGTCGAGGATCTCTTGATCCTCA
>CAZMFG010000113.1:0-4921 GCA_964565525.1 uncultured Thermodesulfobacteriota bacterium | reverse complement strand
TCCTCACTCCGCCCCTGATGACCCCCTGAGCTCGTCGAGGATCTCTTGATCCTCATCGGAGAGTACCGCTCGGGCCAGGAGGTCCGGCCTCCGCTCCCAGGTCCGGCGCAGGGCCTCCCGTCTCCTCCACCGCTCGATCGATTGATGATCGCCGGAGAGGAGGATCTCGGGGACCTCCCTCTCCTCGAATACCCGAGGTCTGGTATACTGGGGGTGTTCGAGCAACCCCCGCGAAAAGGAGTCATCCTCACTCGCCCCCTCATCCCCGAGGACCCCCGGAATCAACCGTGAGACCGCCTCGATCATCACCAAGGCCGCCGCTTCCCCGCCGGAGAGGACATAATCTCCGATGGAGATCTCCTCGTCCACCGCGTCCCTCACCCGCTCATCCACCCCTTCATATCTCCCGCAGACCAGACAGATGTGGGAGAGGTGAGCGAGTTTCTTCACCAACTCTTGCCTCAAGGGAGTGCCCTGCGGGGTCATGAGGATGACCCGCGCCTCAGGGTGAGCCGATCGTATCGCCGTGATCCCTCTGATGATCGGCTCCGGTTTCATGATCATCCCTCCCCCGCCGCCGTAGGGCTCGTCATCGGTCACCCGATGCCTCCCTTCGGCATAGTCCCTGATGTTGAAGAGGTTGACCGTGATCAATCCCTCTTCACGGGCCTTTCCGAGGATGCTCCCCTCCAGGGGGGAACGAAACATATCGGGGAAGAGGGTGAGGATGTCAAAGATCATCTTCTTGCAACAGCCCCTCTATGGGGCGAATGACTATCGTACGGGTTTCTCTCTCTATGGCGATAATCACCTCTTTGGTAGCGGGGATCAAAGATTCCTTTGCTCCCTCCCGTACTACATAGACATCGTTGCTCCCCGTGGGGAAGATCTCCGCTACCTCCCCCACCTGGTCCCCCCCTTCAGTCACTACCCGCATCCCCAGGATCTCGTGCCAATAATATTCGTCTTTTGCGAGGGGGGGGAGTTCTGCACGATCGACGAGGACCATGTTACCCCGCAACCGCTCCGCCTCTTCCCTGGTTCTGATCCCCTCCAGGTGGGCCAGGATGGACCGCTTGTGAGGCCTCACTGTGAGGGGCCGATACGGTTGGGGGCTGCCCTCATCCCCTTGGAGAAATATCATCTGGTAGCGAGAGAAAAGGGGGAGGTCTTCAGGATTGAAATAGTCAATGCTGATTTCCCCGTCTATGCCGTGCGGACGGGAAACCCTCCCAATGACGACGAATCTTTCTCCCACAGCCTTCGGGTTTTTGGCTACTCCAGGATCTCAAGGACGGCCCGTTTATTGTTCTTGGTGGAGGCTGCGCTCAAAATGGTCCGTAAAGACCTGGCTGTCCTGCCCTGTTTGCCTATGACCTTGCCCAAATCCTCTTTGGCCACCGAGAGTTCAATAACGGATGTCTTTTCCCCTTCGATTTCGGTCACCCTCACCGCATCCGGATTATCCACTAACGCCTTGGCAATGTACTCAATGAGCTCTTTCATCGTCTGCCCTCCTTCTGTGGTTCAACCCCTGAGACCGTCCTCGTGCCCTGAGCCTGCTTTCTACGTTTCTGCGTTAATTCCCGCCCGCCTCAGCAGTTGGGCTACCGTGGGAGTAGTCCGGGCACCCTTCTGAAGCCACTCCGTCGTCCTCTCTTTATCGACGGTGATGCTCGGCGGGTCTTGTTTGGGATCGTACGTACCGATCTTCTCGATGAACCGCCCGTCCCGCGGAGCCCGGGTATCGGTCACCACAATACGATAAAACGGCTTCTTCTTGGCCCCGAATCGCACCAATCTGATTTTTACCGACATCTGTGTGTTCTCACCTCCCTTCCCGATCAGTCTGTCAAACTATTGCTTAAAAGAGGGGAACATGGTGGGCGAAATCCCTTTATTCCCCCGTTTGCTGACCTGCTTGATCATCTTTTTGGTCATCGTAAACTGTTTCAGGAGCTTGTTGACGTCCTGCACCGTGGTCCCGCTCCCTTTGGCAATGCGAAGTCTCCTGCTTCCGTTGATGATGCGGGGATTTTTCCTCTCCGTAACGGTCATGGAGTTGACGATGGCCTCCAGGCGCACAAATTGACCCTCGTCCGGACGGAAGGCCTTTATACCCTTCAGCTTGCCCAATCCCGGGATCATCCCCATGATATCCTCCAGGGGACCCATCTTCCTGATCTGACGCAGTTGATCGCGAAAGTCCGCCAAGGTAAACTCATCCTTTTTGAGCTTCTTCTCCAAGGCCTTGGCCTCGCGTTCGTCAAAGGCCGTCTGCGCCTTCTCGATCAGGGAGAGGACATCACCCATCCCCAATATCCTGGAGGCCATCCTGTCTGGATGGAAGACCTCCCAGGCGTCGAGTTTTTCCCCGATGCCGACGAACTTGATCGGCCTCTGGGTGACCGCCTTGATGGACAACGCGGCCCCGCCCCGGGCATCGCCGTCCAGCTTGGTCAAGACGACGCCGGTGATATCCAGGGCATCGTTGAATCCCGTGGCCACGTTGACGGCGTCCTGCCCGGTCATGGCATCGGCCACCAGGAGTATCTCCTGCGGCTTCAACAAGTCCTTTATCTCTTTCAACTCCTCCATCAGCTCTTCATCGATATGCAGCCGACCGGCGGTATCAAAGATGAGGGTGTCAAAAGGCTGTCCTTGGATCTCTTTCCGGACCTTGGCCACGATCTGCCGTGGGCTGTCGCCGCCCTTAGGGGTATAGCAGTCGATGCCCAAGGCCTCCCCCAATTTCTTCAATTGTTCGATGGCTGCCGGTCGATAGGGATCGACAGGGACCAGATACGGCCTGCGCTTTTTGTTGTCCCGCAGATAGCCGGCCAGCTTGCCCGCCGTCGTGGTCTTGCCTGAGCCCTGAAGCCCTACCAACATAATGCACAGGGGATGCTGACCCGATAACCTCAGGCTGTTATCCTCCTCCCCGCCCATCAAGGTGACCAGCTCCTGGTGGACGATCTTGATCACCTGTTGCGCGGGGGTGAGGCTCTGGGCCACTTCCCGCCCCGAGGCCTTCTCTTGGAGCCGGGTGATAAAATCCTTCACCACGGCATAATTGACGTCCGCCTCCAAGAGGGCAAGGCGGACCTCCCGCAGGGCATCCTTGATATCCTTCTCCGACAGTTTGCCCCGCCCCTTGAGCTTTTTGAAGACGCGGTCTAACCGTTCTGTGAGATTTTCAAACATCTTCCGTCCAAGGCCTTATTATTAGCTAAGCTCGTAACTCTAGATTATCATGCCCTTATTGTCAAGAGTCCTTTTTCGCTCTCCCCGTGGGCAGCAATCGTTTGTACCAGGGTCCCTCTTGTTTGGCCGCAACCGCTTTCTCTCCAGAGGCCCCAGCGGGTTTATCTTTCTTTACAAAATCAAAGTGGAATTCCTCCGCCGGCACGTCCTCCTCCCCCACGATGACGACCTGAAGCCCGTATTTCCTCTCGATGGCGTTGAGGTCGTCCCGCTTGTAATTTAAGAGATACTCCGCCACCGTCTTATGCAGGGTCCCTTTGATCCTGGTGAAATCATCCTGGGTCACCTTCTCCTGGATCTTCCGCAGGACGGCAAGGGCCAAGGAGGATGGAGGCCGGGATCTCCCTCGCCCTTGGCAATACGGACAGGTGGAGTAGACACCGTCGCTGAGGGCTGATTTGAGGCGCTGGCGGGACAGCTCTATGATCCCGAATCGGGACATACGCGACAGATCCACCTTCGCACGGTCTTTTTTGAAGGCGTTGCGCAGGCTTTTCTCCACCTCGCGTTTGTGCGGCGTGGACCGCATGTCGATGAAGTCGATGACGATCAACCCCCCGATATCCCGCAGGCGCATCTGCCGGGCGGCCTCGTCGGCGGCCTCCAGGTTGGTGATGAGAGCGGTTTCTTCGATATCCTGGGCCTGGGCCACCCTGCCGGAATTGACGTCGATGGACACCAGGGCCTCGGTGGTATCGATGCAGATCTTCCCGCCTGACTTTAAGGGGACCTCTCGGGCATAGATCTGCTCTATCTGCTGTTCTACCTGGAAGCGAGAGAAGAGGGGTTTTTCGTCCGTATAGAGTTTTACCCGACGCCGGTACTTGGGCATGACCTCCTGAAAGAATTTCTTGGCCCGTGTATACGCTCCCTCCTCATCGAGGATTACCTCTTTTACCTCCGTGGCGAAGTACTCCCGAATCGATTTTACCACCACGTCGCTCTCTTGATAGATCAACGAGGGGGTGGAAAGCTCCTTGCTGCGGGTCTTGATGGTTTCCCAGAGGCGCATGAGGTACCGGAAGTCGGTCGACAACTCCTTTTTGTTCCGATCTATTCCGGCTGTGCGCACGATAAAACCCATCCCCTCAGGGAGGTCGAATTGGTTCACGATTTCCTTCAATTTCTTCCGTTGGGCCTCGTTCTCGATCTTGCGCGACACCCCGCTGCTGTTGCTTCCGGGCATGAGGACGATATACCTGCCGGGCAGCGACAGAAACGTGCTCAAGGCCGCCCCCTTGGCCCCTATCTCCTCCCTGGTCACCTGGACCAGGACCTCTTGGCTTCTTCTGAGGATGTCTTGGATCTTTGCCCTCTTTTTGTGGGGAAAATCCTTGCGGATCCAGAAGTCGGAATGGATCTCATCAAAGGGGAGAAATCCGTTCTTGCCGCCTCCATAGTCGACAAAGGCGGCCTGAAAACTGGGTTCGATCTGGATAACGGTTCCTTTGTAGATATTGCCTTTGATGTTTCCCTTGACGGAGGTCTCGATACTAAAATCGGCCAGCACCCCCTCTTCTACGACCGCCACCCGGACTTCTTCAGGATACGAGGCATTTACCAGAATCTTCTTCGGCATAGGGTGAGTGAACCTTTAAGAATATTTGGATGTTCTTTCAAGGAAATTATAAAGGATACCCATAGAAAATGTCAATGA
>CAZMFG010000112.1:0-7225 GCA_964565525.1 uncultured Thermodesulfobacteriota bacterium | reverse complement strand
TTTCCCTCTTTGTCCTCCCAGGAGCGGGACTGCAATCGTCCCTCCACGTAGACCTGTTTTCCCTTGTTCAGATATTCCGCACAGATCTCCGCCAATTTTCCGAAGGCCACGATCCGATGCCACTCAGTCCTGGTCTCTTTCCCCCCCTCCTTATTGGTCCAGTTCTCGCTGGTGGCGATCCGAAAGTTGGCAACGGCTGTCCCCGTGCTGGAATACCTGACCTCAGGGTCGGCCCCTAAGTTCCCCACCAATATCACCTTGTTGACCCCCCGCATCTGCTGCTCCTTCCCCGTTTTTTTGATGTCCCAACGGTAGCACAGAACGCAGTCGCGCGCAACTCCGAATGGAGGTGTCGGCCCACATGGTTGACTTTACCCCATCGGTCATCTACACTGGTTTTTAATGCGAAAGGCCTCATTTTCATACCTGGCATTCCCCTTGCTCATATGCGCTCTCTGGTGTTCTCATTGTGCTCCCCGTCTCCAGCTCGTGGAGGGGGACCGATATGTTGATCCCCAGGGGTATTTTGAGCTTATCCTCCCTCAGGGTAGTTGGGAGTTGTTGTCGTGGAAGGATGTGGATTTCGCTCTGTGGGACCAGAACGAAGGGGCCACGATCGTGGTAAACGTGACCCCTTTAAAAGAGGATGTGGATGCGGCTACCCTCACCCGTCACCTCCTCATCGCCTTTGAGCGCAAGCATATTATCTCTCAAGGGGTCGAGAAGGTCGATGGAAGAGAGGCCATGAAGACCGAGTTGGAGGGGTGGGTGGAACAAACCGAGGTCAAGGCTGAGGCCTATGTCGTGCAGGGGAAAGGGGTGGTCTATGACATCATCTTTTGGGCACCCTCTGACGCCTTTCCCCACACGGTAGAGGCATTCCGTCAATTCCTCGTCGGCCTCACCTTCCTCCAACCGTAAAGGGCTGTGGTGAAAGACCCGATCTTTCTTATCCAACAACGCATACAATCTGCCCTCATGTATGTGGGGGGGGCTTCTAGACTCCTCTTTGAGGCGATCTCTTGCGGGATCAGACCGCCCTATCAACTCGGCCTTATCCTGCAGGAGATAGAATCTATCGGTATTCGTTCCATGACCGTGGTCAATGTCATCGCCCTTTTTACCGGTATGGTCCTTGCCTTGCAGACCGCCTATGCCTTGAGCCGTTTCGGGGCCAAGGGATTTATCGGGGTGGTGGTAGCCATATCCTTGGTCCGGGAGATAGGGCCGGTCTTCACCGGCATCATGGTGGCAGGGAGGGTCGGCTCGGGGATTGCCGCGGAGATCGGCTCCATGAAGGTGACCGAGCAGATCGATGCCATTCGGGTCATGGGGGCGAATCCCGTGAAGCGGTTGGTGGTTCCCAAGCTGATCGCTGCGATAGTGGCCCTCCCCCTCCTCACCATCGTGGCAGATATCCTGGGCATTGTGGGGGGGCTTTTTATCAGCATTACGGAACTCCAGGTAAATTCTTACTACTACTTTACTACTATCTTGGATACGATATCCCTGCAAGATGTGGCCAGCGGGATCGGAAAGACGTTGTTTTTCGGCCTCATCATCACGGTCATCGGGTGCTATCAGGGGATGACCACCACGGGCGGGACCGTAGGGGTCGGTCGCGCCACCACCTCAACAGTGGTGGTAAGTTCTATATTGATATTGGTGTCCGACTTCTTTTTGACCAAGATATTCCTGATGCTGTGAGCAATGAAAAAGCCGATCATCGAAATAAAAAATCTGTACAAGTCCTACAATGGGCTCCAGGTCCTCCAGGGGGTGGATCTTGGGATAAAGCGGGGGGAGACCATCACCATTTTAGGGGGGAGTGGAACGGGTAAGAGCGTCCTGCTTAAGCTTATATCAGGCCTGGAAAAGCCCGATCAGGGTACAATACGAATTGATGCACGGGATATCGTCCCGCTCAAGGAAGATCAGCTGGTCCCCATCAGGAGAAAGATAGGGATGCTTTTTCAAGGGTCCGCCCTCTTCGATTCTCTCAGCGCCGGGGAGAATGTGGCCTATCCCATCAGGGAGCATTTCCGCCTCCCCGAGGGAGAGATTCAGCGGATCGTGCGGGAGAAATTGCGCATGGTGGGGCTCGAGGGGATAGAGGAGAAGATGCCGGCAGAGCTGAGCGGGGGGATGAAGAAGCGGGTGGGCTTGGCCAGGGCCATCGCCATAGACCCCGAGATCATCCTATACGACGAGCCCACTACCGGCCTTGATCCGGCCAATACCCAAAGGATAAATCAACTCATCGTTGAGCTCCAAAAGGTCTTAAACGTCACCTCCATCGTGGTCACCCATGATCTTGACAGCGCCTACGCGGTAACGGATCGATTGGCCCTGTTGTATCGGGGCAGGATCGCCATGAAGGGGACGAAGAAGGAATTTGAGGCCTCTCACATCCAGGAGGTGCGGGACTTCATCGCCAAGAAGATCGTCGAATAACGAGGTTAAGGAGGAGAAGATGAAACCAAGCAAATTTACCGAGATAAAGGTAGGGCTCTTTGTCGTGGGTATTCTGGTTCTCTTCGGCGCGGCCGTCTTCACCATCGGGAGCCACCAGAAGTATTTTCAAAGACAGTACACCCTCTGGGCCTCCTTTTCCAACATCAGTGGCTTGATCGTCGGCGCCCCGGTAAGATTGGCCGGTCTGACGGTGGGGAGGGTGAATGCCATCCTCTTCCCCGAAGATCCCCAGGACAAGATTGTCAAGGTGGAGTTGAAGATTAAGAAAGGCGTTCAGAAGCGAATCCGGGAGGACTCCATCGCGAGCATCCAGACCATGGGACTTTTAGGGGATAAGTATGTGGAGATCTCGTTAGGGTCACCGCAGCACGGAGTCCTGCAGGATGAGGCCCGTATCAACAGTGTTGACCCCATCGATCTCATGGAATACGCGGCCAAGCTCGAAGAGACCATCAATGCCGTGAACACCATCTTGATAGATGTGAAGGCGATCAGCGGGCAGATCAGGGGCGGCAAGGGGTTGCTCCACGCCATCTTATACGACCCTGCCGGCGGGGAGTTGGTGAAAAATCTCGCCGGGGCCTCTGGCTCTCTTGACACCTTGGTCAAGGAGCTCTCCTCCACTGCCGAATCGGCCAACAACATCGTCAAGAAAGTAGAGCGGGGGGAGGGGAGTTTAGGGGGCATTATCAACGATCCCACGGTCTATGAAGACCTCAAGGTAGTGCTCGGCGGTGCCAAGCGGAGTAAGACCATCCAGACACTCATCCGCTATACCATCAAAAAAAAGAAAAAAGCAGAGCAGGGTGCAGAATCAGAACAGTGAGTTTCGCTCAGGGGTCGTCCCCATCGTGGGGCGGCCCAATGTAGGTAAGTCCACCCTCATCAATCGTCTGGTGGGGGAAAAGATCGCCATTGTCTCACCCAAACCACAGACTACCTGGAACAGGATCCTGGGGGTTAAGACCCTCCCCTCGGCCCAGATCCTTTTCGTCGATACCCCGGGCATCCATGATGCCTCGTCCAAGCTCAACCGGTCTATGCTCGCTGCTGCCAAGGGCGCTTTGCAGGACGCGGATCTCATCCTCCACATGGTGGAGGCCCCTGATCCGTTCTCCAAAAAAGAGGAACTGGTATGGGGGTTTCTGCACGGCGTCAAGACGCCAGCCATCTTGGTGATCAACAAGATCGACTTGGGAAGCATGGATGCCGCGCCCGAGGCCTCACTCCCCTTTCCGTATGTCAAGGTCATGCCGATATCGGCCCTTGTGGGCACGGGAGTAGAGCTCTTAGAAAACGAGATCGTAGCGCACCTCCCCCTTGGCCCCCCCTACTATTCGGCAGACGTCATGACCGATCAGACACAGCGGTTCATGGCGCGGGAGATCATTCGAGAGAAGATATTCGATTTGACCCGTCAGGAGATCCCCTATTCGTGCGCCGTGGTGGTGGAGGAGTTCAAAGAGCGGGGTGAGGGGGTAGTCTTTATCAGGGCTGCGATCAATGTGGAGCGGGAGACTCAGAAGGGGATCCTGATCGGCAAAGGCGGCAACAAGTTAAAGGAGATCGGCAAGCAGGCCAGGATAGATCTGGAGGAACTCTTGGGCGCGCGGGTATATCTGGACCTGTGGGTGCGGGTCCAGAAGGACTGGACCAAGAAGGAGTATGCCTTGCGGGAGTTTGGATTGACGTAGATGTTTTTAAAATGTCCTTGACAATGCTTTCTTATCGTTGCTATTTTCACCTGCGCAATGAGGGATAAGAGAAGGTCTTTTCTCAAAACAATGGGTAAAAGGAGCTACCATGAAAAAGGTCTTATTATCTGTGCTGTTCCTCTCCCTGCTGGTTTTCGCCTTCTCGGGGGTCTCCTATGGCTGGCAGGGGAGGATGGGGGGCATGGGTGACCCGTACGGCCTGGTCTCGGATGAGTCCGATTTCCTCATCAACCCCGCAGGGATCCTCAAGGGTGAGGGGGTAAAATTTTACGGGGACTACCGCTTCACCTACACGGATGTGACGGACTGGGACATTGAACTGGATCGGTTTACTGCCGCTGGTGTGCTCTTCGATTACTACCATTTTGACACCTCAGGTCAGGAATACAAACACGAGGCCCTGGTAGGCGCCAGCTTCCCCATAGGCTCGGGAAGGATGGGGATCTTTTTCACCTATGACGGCATGAGGGGTGATTACAATGGGGATGAGGATGTGGGGGGGATTAGCAATTATGCAGCATATGACCTCACCAAGGACCTTGATGACTTCGCCGTGAGGCTCCTGTACGGTCTGCCGGTGCTAGGGATGGATGCGGGCCTCGAATTGGGGATGGCCTACCGGGAGGAAAAGCAGAAGACGTGGCTACAAAGGGGGACATTTGGCACGCAAAATAATTTCGAGTCTTTTGATTTTCCCTACTACTCCTTGCTCGATTTTATGATCCCCTACGATTCCAATTATTGGGAGTTGTTGTGGAAGGCGGGGGTGCAAAAACAACTTGACCCTCTTGGCATCAAGGTAAGCCTGAGGGGAGGATATATCGTCTCCTCGGACAACAGTTATGAATTTTTGTTTGGACCTAGCCAAAACGTTGTTGACATAGAGGGGAGTGTGGCAGGCTGGCGCATCGGCTCGGATATCTGGCTGAGGTACGCCATGGAAGAGGGGCTGACCCTTCCCTTCCTCTTCAGTATAGACTACGCGGAAAAAAAACGGGATGGCGATGGGATTGGGATCGGTACGTTCGACCCCGGTACATTATATGACTACGCCCATAAAGAGCGGTCATTGGACCTCAAGGCGGGGGGTGGTGTGGAAAAGAAGCTTAGCAACAATGTCCTGATAGCGGGAGGTATCTACTACAATTACCTGCAGGGCAGCGATGACGCCTCATTACTTTGGACCGGGAACGGGTATAATCCTGACTGTAGTGAGTTTCCATCCCATCAGGAGCACCGAGTGATTGTGAGGCTGGCCGGTGAGATGGAGCTTTCCCCTGCCGTAACCCTGCGGATGGGGCTTGAGCCCTTCTACGGCTGGGTAACGGAAGATTTCAAGTACAAACGTAATATTGGCGGTGTATACGAGTATAGCGACGACATCTCCTTGGTTGGTTATCACTGGGGTATCGGGGCCTCGCTGGGCGGCTCGATGCAGTTTGACAGCTTTACCCTGGAGCCCTTTATCACCGGCGGCTGGCAGGAATACGATCTAGATGGCGATGGGGAGAGGATCCAGGCCAACGGTGTGATCTCCGATCTTTGGGATATGGCGAAGGCCCGCAGCGAATGGTCAATCGGCGGGGGATTGTCGGTCCTCTTTGATGTACCATAATCTTTTTTATAGTCGAGTTTACAGGGCGGGGGCAACCCCGCCCTTTTTTATGACTGTCTCCATTCTCCACACGCTTCCCTTTCCATGGGAACTGTATCTCTACTCTGGTAACGGATATAGGTATCCATTGACAAAAATTATAGGGCGCTCTATAGTAAAAATGTGATGCAGATGGAGAGCTTCGGTACCTATCTTAAGGGCGAGCGAGAGTCGCGAGGGATCTCCTTAGATGCGATCAGCCGGGCCACGAAGGTCCGCCGCGTTATCTTGGAGGCCATCGAAAAGGACCAAGGCGAAGCCTTGCTTCCGGAGGTGGTGATAAAGGGCTTTATCGAGGCCTACGCCCGGCAACTTGGTTTGGACCCCCAAGCGGTCCTGGTGAAATATTCGCAGTGGCAGGAAGGGAATGAGGCGGCGGAGCAAGGGGGCGTCCTTCCCGGCGGGAAGCGGCGCATTCCCCCCCGCTATATGGTTGCAGGGGTCGTGGGCGTAGTAGCGGTCATTGTCATCGCACTCTTTGTTGCCTTCCCCCATGGTCCTCGAGAAGGGGCGCAGGAGACCACCCTCGCAAAGCCCTCCCCGGAGCAGACACCCACGGTTCCCTCGGAGGGACCGCAACCCCCTTCTTCTACCCCACTGGCAGAAGAAGCGGTAAAAGAGGCCGCACCCCTTGCCCCTCCGCCTGTTGATACCCAGGGTGAGAAAAAGGGGACATCAGCGGAACCAGTGTCCGTACCCGAACACACCCTGGTCATCACGGCTTCTGAGCGGACGTGGATACAGATACAAGAGGGGTCATCCCTCCCCCGTGACGTCATTCTGTCTCCTGGGGACAACTTAATACGCAAAAGCTCTCAACAATTGGCGGTGGTCATCGGTAATGCGGGCGGAGTTACGGTGAGCTTTGACGGCAAGATATTGACGTCCCTGGGCGAGGCCGGGCAGGTGGTTCGGCTCACACTCCCTTCCCCTCGGGAAGGGTAGGACTGGTGCTGTTCCTACTGCCTACTGAAGGATACGGCGCGAGAGGATATCCCCCTTACCGTTTATCGCAATTGCCTTGCTTCCGCACCAGGCGCAACTGACCATTGAGAAGGCCGGATTACCCTCCATCAGTTCTATCTCTTCGAGATTGTTCAGGTTCGCATCCTCAGGTTCTCCCGCGATCTCTATCAATTCCTCCTGTTCATTGATCTCCACTTCGAGGACCTTCTGAATGGAACACCACATATTGAAATGCGTGGTGTTGCCGCACCTGAGACACCTGGCCATCGCTCTCCTCGCCCGTCTGTGATAGGCTCATCTTCTACCATAGAAAGAGACCTGGTGCAAGCGTATCGTCATCCTCCTCCCTTTACACCACGGTGCTCTCTGGGGTATAACGATTGAAGGGATGTGATTGCGGAAGGTGGCTCTGACC
>CAZMFG010000111.1:2473-7332 GCA_964565525.1 uncultured Thermodesulfobacteriota bacterium | reverse complement strand
TCGTCCTTATAGAGGTATGCCTTGCTCAGTTCCAGGTACCAGTCGCACAGCTCATGCCAGATAAAGTGGTATATGAACTGAGCCCCCTCGTTATAGCGGTATTCCTCCAGGGCTTGTGTGGCCTCGGCGATGACCCGGTTGAGCCTGGCCAGGACCCATTTGTCAGGGGCGCTGCACTGGGCCAGGTCTATTCCCTTTCCGTCGTCGCGGTAATCCCCCAGATTCATGGCGGAGAACCTCGCCGCGTTCCAGATCTTATTGGCGAAGTTGCGGTATCCCTCGATCCGCTCCTCGGAGAGTCGGATATCCCTCCCCTGGGCGGCAAAGGCGGCGAGACTGAAACGAAAGGCATCGGTACCATACCGTTCTATCATCACCAGGGGGTCGATGACGTTCCCCTTGGTCTTGCTCATCTTCTGTCCTTCCATGTCCCTCACCAGGGCGTGGATATAAACATCGCGGAAGGGGACCGCACCCATAAACCTGAGCCCCATCATCATCATTCGCGCCACCCAGAAGAAGAGGATATCGAAACCGGTGACCAAGACCGAGGTGGGATAGAAGAGCTTCAATTCCTCGGTTGCATCAGGCCACCCCATGGTGGAAAAAGGCCACAAGGCCGAGCTGAACCACGTATCCAAGACATCGGTTTCCTGGGTGAGCTTTGAGGAGCCGCAGTGGGCGCATTGTGTGGGTTCCTCCCTGGCCACGGTCACCTCTCGGCAATCGTCACAATACCAGGCCGGGATCCGATGCCCCCACCATATCTGGCGCGAGATACACCAGTCGCGGATGTTCTGCATCCAATCAAAATAGGTCCGTTCCCACATCGCGGGGATGATCTTGGTCCTCCCCTCCTGGACGGCCTTGATGGCGGGTTCGGCCAAGGGCTTGGTTCGGACAAACCACTGCTTGGAGAGGAAAGGCTCCACCATGGTCCGGCAGCGGTAGCAGTGCCCCACGCTGTGATGGTAGTCCTCTATCTTCACGAGGGTGCCGTCTTTTTGGAAGTCCTCGACGATCCTCTCCCGGCACTGGAATCTGTCCATGCCTTTGTAGGGGCCGGCCTCTACGGTCATCTTCCCCTCTCCATCGATTACCTTCACCGCCTCTAAATTGTGCCGCTGCCCGATCTCAAAGTCATAGGGGTCATGGGCGGGGGTTATCTTCAAGGCCCCTGAGCCGAATTTCGGATCGACGTAGTCATCGGCGATGATGGGGATGCGCCGGTTCACCACCGGCAGGATTACGTACGTACCAATCAGGTCTTTATAGCGCTTATCCTTGGGGTTCACGGCCACCGCCGTATCTCCCATCATGGTCTCGGGACGGGTGGTGACGACTAAGCAATATCCCCCCTTCTCCAAGGGGTAGCGCAGGTGATAGAGGTGGGCGGGGATTTCTTGGTGATCCACCTCCAGATCGGAGAGGGCGGTGTGGCACCTGGGGCACCAATTGATGATGTAGTCACCGCGATAAATGAGGCCATCCTCGTACAACTGCACGAAGACCTCTCGGACCGCCCGCGAGAGCCCCTCATCCATGGTAAAACGCTCCCTGCTCCAGTCGCAGGAAGAGCCCAGTTTCTTCAACTGATTGATGATCACCCCGCCGTATTTCTCTCTCCACTGCCAGACCCGTTTGATGAACTCCTCTCTGCCCAGTTGGTGACGGTCTAAGCCCTCGTTGGCTAACTCACGCTCCACCACATTTTGGGTGGCGATCCCTGCATGGTCAGTGCCCGGCATCCAGAGGCAGTTATACCCTTTCATCCTCTTAAAACGCACGAGGATGTCCTGGAGGGTGTTGTTGAGGGCATGTCCCATATGCAGGGAGCCGGTGATGTTCGGCGGCGGGATGACAATAGAAAAGGGTTCTTTCGAGGAGCCCAACTCCGCCCGAAAGTACCCCTTCTCCAACCAAAAATTATACCACTTTTCTTCTACCCTCGTCGGATCATAGACCTTCTCCCACTGTTCGGCCATGACGGTTATCTTCCATCCTCCTTACTCCTTTTTCGATCGCTCCATCGCCTGACGCACTAAGATGGGGACCTTGTTCTTGATCACTTCCTCCACTACCTCTGTCAGCTCGCGGCTTAAGGCTGAGGTCACGCTCTTTACCAGGTCCTCTTCGTCCTCCGTAGAGATCCCTTTCAGATCCTTTTCAAGGATGTCGATACGTTGCAGATCTTCATCCGGCTCGAAGACTGGTTCAAAATCTTCCATGAACTTTTCTGCGAATTCTTCTTCGACCTCCTCTTTTTTTGCGGGGCCATGGCTCGCCATCTCCTCCCCCTTCGGGGGGTTCTCGCCAAAGAGGGGTTCCCTGAATTTCTGGGTGAATTCTTCCTCCTGTGCCTCCGTTTTTGTTCGTGTGCCAAGACCCTCAATCTTCTCCAGTTCCGAGGCGCTCTCGTCGAGGATGGTCTCGAGTCTCTCACCCGTAATTTCCTGATCAGAGCTCTCAATCCCCAGCTCGCCGAACATGCTCGCCAAATCAGCATCCTTCGCCTGGGGCTCAGCATCCATCTCATCGAAGGGGAGGTCCAATTCTAGACTGCCGAATTCCTCCTCTGTTTTTTGTCCGGAAAGTTCGTCTTCCATCGCTGCCAGCTCCTCTGGAAGTTCCGCCGTTAACTCTTCCTCACCTTCCGCTTGTTGCTCTGGAAACTCGGACTTCAGCTCTTCTTCCAGCTCTCTCAAAGAGCTATGCAGGACAAATGCCTCATCCTCTTGTTTTTTTTTCGGAGGTGGTTGTGGTGCGGTCGGGGTTTCCTCTGGGATATCGGGTAATTCAAATATCTCATCCGCAGTTTTCTCTGTAGGTGGCGGTGTGGGGGTGGGCTGTTCTATAGTATCCGTCAAATCCATGACCTCTTCCGCTTTGTCTGGGGGAGGTGGTTGTGGTGCGGCCGGCGTTTCCTCTAGGATATCCGCCAAGTCTAATATATCTTCAGCCCCTTTCTTGGGGGGCGGTGATGGTGCTGCGGGGGTAGGCTCCTCTACGATATTCGCTAATTCCACTATATCTTCAGCCCCCTTCTCCTGAGAAGGTGGTTCCTCTACGATATCCGCCAATTCCACTATCTCGTCCGTCTGTCCAGCCGTCGGCCCCTCTGTCGGAGGGGTAATGCCTCCTTTGGACAAGGCCTCACGTACCTTGCTGACAGCGGCATTGGCCTCAAAGGGTTTGATGATAAAACCATCCGCCCCCACTCGCTGGCTCTCATCTTCGTCAAAGTCGTCTAAGATCCCAATCAGCAGCAAAACAGGGATGTTCTTCAGGGCGGGTTCCTGCTTTAACGCCGCGCACAATTCGAAACCGCTCTTTGCCGGCATATTGATGTCTGCAATAATTACCTGAGGCTTTTCCGTTCTCGCCTTGGTCAAGGCCTCTTCACCGTTGTTGGCGAAGCTGAGCGTGAATTCCTCGGGGGGGAAGGTCCTCTCGAAGACCTTTTGAATGGCTGTGCTATCATCGGCGATAAGGAGTTTTGCGGGCACCTTTTATTCCTTTTGGATCAAGGATTTTGTGTTTTTCACACCAGGGACCTTTGTATGCAACGTGCAAAAAAAGTTTAACATCCAATAATTATTCTTGTCAAGTACCTATCTTGTATTGAGAATTACGGATAAGGGAGGTGCTTAAGAGGGGATATGAGGGGTGTTTCCTCGCATAACGTGAAGTTCACCGGAAATGCGATTTTTGGGCGATCCGGGGGGAACGAGTGGTTATACCTATTTCACATCTATTCACCGATCCCTTCGAGAAAGCGAATAATCTTCTGCGAGAAGTATGAAAAGGCAGAATCTCTTATGTTTCAAATTGTAATGTAGAACCCTCATGATGAAGAGCCGCAGCTCGAACAACTGGTAGCGCTGCAGGAGCCGCAGGAAGACCCCTCTGAGCTTGAGAACCCCTCCTCGCTCTTGTGGCTGAAGGTGGAGAGGAACTTTTTGATCTTGGTGCCGTTGCAGGTGGGGCAGGAGACCTTCTGATCACCGAAGACTAATACCTCAAAATCCTTATCGCATTTCATGCAGTGATACTCAAAAATGGGCATACTGACCTCCGTATTCTTTATCAATATAACACCGCTGAGGACCTTTTTCCAGTCCTTTCGCACTGTTTCTCATCCTCGCCTTCCATGATATAGTATGAAATGTAGCATGTACCACCTGCTGAATGAAGATGGAATCTGACATAAAGAGAGCCCCTAAACTCAGCCGTCGGGACATACGCCGGTTTCAAAAGCTGATCTATGACCACTATCGAAGAAACGGGCGGGCGCTCCCGTGGCGTAAACACCGCAATCCTTATAGGATACTCCTGTCAGAACTGATGCTGCAGCAGACACAGGTGGCGAGGGTCATAGAAAAATACGGGCAGTTCCTCCGCCGATTTCCCACCATCGAGTCCGTGGCCCGTGCTCCCCTGAGGGATATTTTAGAGGTGTGGCAAGGGTTGGGCTACAACCGCAGGGCCCTGGCGCTCAAAAACCTGGCTGCCATGGTCGTTGATCGCTATGAAGGCGGAATCCCCTCGGCAATCGAGGCCCTGAAGACCCTGCCGGGTGTCGGCGCTGCTACGGCCGGTGCCGTGTATGCCTTCGCCTTCAATAAACCAGCCGCATTTGTCGAAACGAACATCCGCAGCGTCTTCATCCATCACTTCTTCCACGATAGGGATGGCGTCAAAGACGGTGAGATCCTGCCGCTGGTAGAGCAGACCCTCGATGCACAACAACCGCGCGAGTGGTATTACGCCTTGATGGACTATGGGGTGGCGTTGAAAGACCAGCACCCCAACCCCAGCCGCAGGAGCGCCCATTACACGAGGCAGTCACCCTTTGAGGG
>CAZMFG010000111.1:0-2373 GCA_964565525.1 uncultured Thermodesulfobacteriota bacterium | reverse complement strand
CAGGGTGATCCCCGCTTGCGGATCGATCTTTTTTGCGACCTCCCGCAGGGGGGTGGGTTCCCCCTCCCAGAGCATCACCTTTGACCCTTCGCCCTGAGCGAGGAAGTCCCCTAATTCATGGATCGTCTCAACCTCAGGGACTATTGTCCTGCCGCTCTGTTTGGCCGCCTCCTGGGCGATCCTGCGCCAGCGCTCTCTCCTGAGCGACTCCCGCTCCCCTTCTACGATGGGAATGGAGCGGGAGGTGACGAGGGGGATGATCCTGTCAACTCCCAGTTCGGTGGCCTTCTGGATCACGAATTTCATTCGCTCCCCCTTCAGGAGGGCCTGGCCGAGCGTTATCCTAAAAGGAGATTCCCTCTGGGTGCTCAACTCCTCTTGGATCGCCAGGTACATTCCCGCCTCGTAGTCCTCACAGAGCTCGGTCCGATACTCCCTACCCTCCCCGTCAAAGACCGTCACCTCATCCCCGGGGCCAAGTCGCAGGACCGTAAGGATGTACCGGGCCTCCCTGGACTGCAGGGGAATCCCTTCATCCCGTATACGCTCTGGGGGAATATAGACCCTAGGCATCTCCAGTACCCACGGAACGGAAGAAGGCCTCCAACCTTTTGTTGAATGCCTGAGGACGCTCCAACATCACCTTGTGCCCTGCCCCCTCGACGATCTCCAGGCGGGACCCGGCTATTGTATCGGCCAGGTAGCGGGAGTATTTGACCGAGGTCAGGGCATCCTGATCACCGCAGATGACCAGGGTAGGCGCCGTGATCGCACCTACCTCCTCCATGACGTCGAATCGATCGCAGGCGGAGAAGTCCCCGTACAGGACATCGGGTGAATTCTTCATCATCTGGGCAACGACCGATTGCCGCATCTCCTCTGGTACATCCTTGGCGAGGGATAATTCGCAGATGCGCTCCACGGCCTGGGGAAATGCCTTCTTGATCCCGCCGAGGATATCGGGGTGTACCCGCAGCCGTGCACCGGTGCTCACCAATACCAACCCCTTGGGGAGGGTCGGAAATCTCATGGCCAGGTCCATGGCGATGCCCCCTCCCATGGAGTGTCCGATGATGAAGGGGTTGACCACCTTTAGTTCATCCAGGGCCCCCCTGACCCAGAGGGCATAGCTTTTGACCTCCTGGGCCCCTTGCCCCTGTGCCGCACCATGCCCCGGCAGTTCCATGACAAAGCAATTGAACGTCCGGCTGAAGTAGTCCAGTTGCGCTTGCCAGGAGGTCGCGCTGCCCCCGGCCCCGTGGATGAAGACGAGGGAGTCCTTCCCCTCCGTTCGTTCCGCCGTGCCGAAGACCACATTTCCCCGCATGCCGTAGGCGTCGATAATGGGCATCAATTCCTTCCTTGTACGCCCTCGATGTGCCGGAAATACGCCTCCATTTCCCGGATAAGCGCTTCTTTGGACCTAATTGTGTTTATCCTCCTGCGAAACTCGGCGGCAGCAGGGTACCCCTTTAGGTACCACCCCACATGCTTGATGAAGGTGAGGCCCCCCAAGGGGGTGCCGTTTCTTTCCAGGTGCATCTCCAGGTGCCTGAGGATCATTCCTTTCTTCTCCTCCCACGTGGGGGGAGGGATCACCCGCCCCTCATGGATGAGCCCCCGTGCCCTCTCAAAGATCCAGGGGTTCCCCCAACTCCCCCTCCCGATCATCACCCCATCGCACCCCGTCTCGTTCAGCATCCTTACTGCATCCTCGGGCGTGCGGACATCGCCATTGCCGATGATCTTGAGCCCTGTTCGTCCTTTGGCCTGCCTAATGAGCCCCCAGTCGGCCTCCCCGCCGAATTTCTGCGACCGAGAGCGAGGATGGATGGCAACCACGTCCACCCCGCAATCCTCGGCCATCTGGACGATCTGAAGGGCATTGATGCTTTCTGCATGCCACCCTGACCGGATCTTGATCCCGAGGGGGATGTGCAGGACATCACGCACCCGTTTGAGGATTTCTTGCAGCCTCGTCGGCTCCCGCAAGAGGGCCGCTCCCCCTCCCTTTCGCACCACCTTGGCGGCCGGACACCCCATGTTGATATCGACCCCATCCAACCCCATCTCCTGCACCCGAGCGGCGGCCTCAGCCAACACCGCAGGGTCCGAGCCGTAGAGTTGACCCATGAGCGGTCCTTCGTGAGGGTAGACCTCTAAGAGACGGCTGCATCCGTTATTCCCCTTCACCAACCCCACAGCGCTTACCATCTGGGTGTAGGCCAGGTCAACCCCCTTTTCCCTGGCCGCGAGGCGGTAGGGGGGGTCCGTTATCCCTGCCATGGGGGCGAGGACGAGGGCTTTGGGGGGTAGGATATCTTGTGCCTTAACAGGCTGTTGAAAAATGCCCATCTGCTGCGTTTCTCTCAT
>CAZMFG010000110.1:0-7357 GCA_964565525.1 uncultured Thermodesulfobacteriota bacterium | reverse complement strand
ATTGAAAGATCAGCTCGCAGGCCTCCCCTGCATCCATAAAGGGGAGACTGCCGATTCCGGTGGTCAAAAAATTAAACGCTCTGGACATAGTTCTTCAGCGCTCCAAAGATTTCTTCGCACACGACGATGGCATCCTCCGTCTCCAGGTAAGCGGGGAGCGCATCATCGTACATCACCGTCCCCTCAGGACCAAACTCCTCAGAGGCCTCCCAGAGGGCCAAGACCACGGGGACGCGGGGAAAGGCGGGGATCTCGACGGCCCAATCGGCCATCTCTATGGGTCGCCCCCCCAGGGGGGCCGCTGCCTGGATCAGATCCTGGGGTCGTTCCCCGAACATCCTGACCAGGCGTGAGATCACCCTCCCGCGAAATACGGGGTAGTATACCACACCGCCGGGCAGACTACGAAAATCGACCCAGCGGCGGGCCAGCTCTTGCCCCTGGGCCTGGATCAGATAGTGGAGGATGAGCACCCTTCTGACCAGAGGGGGTTCCTCCCCTGATTCTCCCCCGACCTCCCCATTGGGGAGGAAGACCCGATAACGTTGATTCAGGAAGGTGACCTCCAGGTATTCCCCCTCATCACCGGTGCTCAATTCAGCGGCGCTCCGTTCGGCCACCCCTCTGGGGTCCATCCCCTTCAAGTGCTTCTGGGCCGAGGCGAAGGCCAGCTCCACGGCCTCCTGCCATGTAGACTTTTTGCTCATCCCCCCTCCTTGAAACAGAGGGCCGCCACCGGGCATACCTCCACGCACTCCCCGCACCCCGTGCAAGTGGTCTCACCCAGGGGTCTGTTCATAAAGGTGGTGAGGCGCATGTCGTACCCCTTTTTGATGAAGTCGAAGGGGACCTCGCCCACCCGCTCCTTGCACACCCACACGCACCTCCCGCACCGGATGCACTTGTTGGGATCAAAGATGATCCGGGGGTGGCTCGTATCCACGGGGAGCTCCTCCGTAGGAAAGGGGCGCAGTTGTTTTGACCGCTTTACTTTCATAGAGATAGATAACTGGAGGAAATCGCATTTACCCTTCTTGGGGCAATCCTTGCACGCCAGCGGGTGATCGGCGAGCAACAGCTCCATGGCCCTCCTGCGCAAGGCCAGTGCCCGTTCTCCGTCCGTATGAACCACCATCCCCTCACTGACCGGTTCAACGCACGAGGCCACTACCCCCCGTCCTTCGACCTCTACCAAGCAGAGCCTGCACGTGCCGAGGGGCGGCTCCGCCTCCTTGATGGCACAGAGGTGCGGTATTGCTATCCCCGCGGCAAGGGCCGCCCAGAGGATCTTCTCTCCCGCTTCGGCCCGCACCCGCTTGCCGTCGATGGTGAGCTCGACAGTCGCCTTTGCATTCGCTGGCTCAGCCACCGGCTGCCTCCTCCAGCTCCTTGGCCTTTTCAGGGGGGGACACCTTGATCACCGCGCTGTATTCAGGGGGGCAGACATCGAGGCACGTCCCGCACTTGACGCACTTGTCCTGGAGGATCTTTTTCAATCGTGTCCGCTCATCGGTGACGATGGCCTCCGTAGGGCAGGTGAGGACGCAGTGATCGCAGGCCCGCTCGCATTTTTCAGGCACGATATAATAGGTAATCAGCTCTTTGCACACCAAGGCAGGACAGCGCTTCTCCTTGACATGTGCCTCATATTCATCGCGGAAGTAACGCAGGGTGGTCAGCACGGGGTTGGCGGCGCTGCCGCCGAGGTGACAGAGGCACCCCTCGCCGATATCCTCGGCCAACTTTTCAAGCAGGTCGAGGTCTTCTTCATCCCCCTCGCCCTTTACAAAGTCCTCTAAGATAAGGAGCATCTGTTTGACCCCTAATCTCCCCATGGTACACTTGCCGCAGCATTCGCGCGCCAGAAAATCGACGAAAAACCGAGCGGTCTCCACCATGCAGTTGTTTTCATCGAGGACGACCATCCCCCCAGAACCCATGATCGCCCCTGCCTCCTGGAGTGAATCGTAGTCCACGGGCAGATCCAGAGAGCTTTCGGGAAGACACCCGCCGGCAGGTCCGCCGATCTGGACGGCCTTGAATTGTCTCCCCTCGGGGATACCGCCACCGACGGTATAGATGACCTCCCGCAGGGAGGTCCCCATGGGGACCTCCACGAGTCCGATTTGTTCCACTCTGCCGGCCAGGGCGAAGACCGCGGTCCCGGTGCTGTTCGGTGTCCCGATACGACTGAACCACTCGCCCCCCTGTTCTAGGATGCGCTGCACCAAGGCAAAGGTCTTGACGTTATCCACCACCGTCGGCTCCCCGAACAGACCGTATACAGCGGGGTACGGGGGGCGAGGTCTGGGCATGCCTCTCTGCCCTTCAATGGAAGCAATCATTGCCGTCTCTTCACCACACGCAAAGGCCCCTGCCCCTCCCACGAGTTCTATATCAAAGTTAAAACCACTGCCGAGGATCGCATCGCCCAACACACCGATTTCCCTGGCTTGGGCGAGGGCTACCTTCAGGCGCTCCATGACCAGGGGGTATTCGGCCCGCGTATAGACAAAACCGCGGGAGGCGCCGATGGCATGGGCGGCGATGACCATCCCCTCGATGACCGACTGGGGGTCGCTCTCCAGGACGACCCGATCCATAAACGCCCCGGGATCGCCTTCATCCGCATTGCAGATGAGGTACTTCGGCCCTTCCTCCATCTGGCGACAAATCCGCCACTTGCGAGCGGTATGAAATCCGGCGCCACCTCGGCCCCGCAGCCGCGCCTGCTCCACCTCACTGACGACCTTCTCCGGTTCTGTCTGCAAGATCCGCTGCAGGGTGAGGTACCCCCCCCGTGCCAGGTAGTGCTCGATATTCAGGGGATCGATGTAGCCGCAATTCCTGAGGACCAGCCGTTCCTCGATCTCAAAACGCGGCATCTCAGGAATATAGGGAGTTCCATCCGCCTTGAACTCCACCGTGCCGAGGGCCAATTCCAGACAGGGGTCATCCCCCATGACAATACCTTCCACTAATCGCTGGACATGCTCATGGGTTATAGGGCCGTACAGAATGGGGGGAAGACCGGCTTGAGGGTTGTGGATCATGACCAGGGGCTCGGCAAAGCACAAGCCCATACACCCTACCTCGATGAGATGGGCCTCAACGCCTTCCTTTGCTATCCTCTCCTGAAAGGTCTGGAGGGTGTCGAGGGATCCTGCCGCCCGGCCGCAGGTGGGGGTCCCAATGCGCACGGTGAGGGCGCTTGTTTCCAGCTCCTCCCACGTATTGTGCGCCCCCTGTCGGAGATCATTAAGGTTCCCTTTCACCTGCTTCTTCACCCTCTGAGTCCTTGTTCCTCTTCAACTGCAACCCCAGCCCCGCCAGCACCTCCTCAACCTTGAAGGGCCTCATCTTGGCATTGATGGCGTCGTTCATCACCACCACCGGCGCCTTGGTACAGCAACCGATGCATCCCACCCGGTCCAGGGACCATTCATGATCGGGGGTTATTTCACCGGCCTTAATATCCAGTTCCCGCTCAAAGGCATCTAAGATGAGTTGCCCTCCCATGGCGTGACATGCCGTACCCAAACATACCACCGTATGGTGCTTGCCATAGGGGATGAAACGAAACTGGTTGTAGAAGGTGGCCACCCCATAGACCTCGGCAGGTGAAACCCCAACATAGGAGGCCACCTCCCTCAAGGCCTCTTCGGGGAGATACCCCATCTGTCTCTGAACTGCCTGCAGAATGCGTAGGAGAGAGTACCTATTCGCCGGATAAGTCTTGAGCAGCCCCTGCAGTTCCTCCATCGTCCTCGCGATATGCTAGGCCTTTCCCGCCAGCTCTGGCAGGAAGGAGGAAATGCCGGCCGCTTCCCTGGGACCGATGACGATCTCCCATCCAGGGAGTTCATCTTCCAGTTCTCCCCTTATCCGGGCAAGGAGGCCAGGGATGACGATTTTTCTGTTCTTGGTCTTATCCTCTATCCCGCTCTTCTTGATGAACTCCCCTGCCGTCTCCCCGTTGAACTTCCCCGCAGACCACGAGGTAAGCACGCTCAGCCCCTCGGTGTCCTGAATGGCCAGATAGGCAGGGACCTTGGTCGCCTCTATCTCATTGGCCACGGAAAAGTAGGTCAGGGCAAAATTCGTAGTGAGCAGCACGGGAGAGTTGTCGGTCGGCTGGTTCAGCTCATAGATCTTGGCTTCAACGGCCATGGGCACTCGGGGATCGGTGTAGATGTTCATCCTCAGCACCACGAGCGGAAAGAGGACATCCTCACTGAGATCGGACAGGCAAATGATCCCCGCATACCTCGTCAACAGGGCAGAGGCGGCGGCCAGCTCCTTACGCGGATCATCCGCCATCTGGCAGGGAAAGGTGATGGTCGGATAGCCCAACGGCTTGAATCCCTGTTTTAAAGCTGCCCTGCGGATAAGGATCTGATCCTGCACGGCATCCCACACCTTACGGGAGCCGGAGTCTATAACGAGATCTTGAATCCCCGCCTCTTTCAGTTTTTCGGTCAGGGCGGACAGCTTCTCTAGACTCTCGGCCTTGACCGCCACGGGGACCTCGACCCCACCCAGCTTGCTGATGGCTTCGTCAATATTCTTTTCGGTAACGGCGTAGAGAAGGGGTTTCTTATCCTTGCCGCATGCCTCCAGACCGGCCAACAGGATATCGATCGAATCGGCCATGAGGACCAGGGGGAGGGCGTCGTTTATCTCAACGGCCCGCTTCACCAGGGCGGCGAATTTCCCTGTATCTCCCGAGGCGCACTGCAACACCGCCAGGTCGGCCTGGAGGGTGCGGCCGATCCAGAGAAACTGCATCTCCTCCACCGCCTTGATCTTCCGTTCTATCTCCTTCGCATCGTCGGTATCGGCGACGAGCACGCCGATACCCGGTTGATGGAAGAAGGTCTTTTCGTGTCGATACATCACCTCTTCATCGCCGATCAACAGGGCCTTTGCACCTGTGCCGATGGTGACCGGCCGGATGGGAGGCGCAAGCAGTTCCTCTACCTGCTCCCGCACCTCGTCGGAGAGATGGGGGCAGGCGCTGACTTCCGCCCCACCGGTGGCCAATTTCATGGCGAAGGCAAAGCAGGTGGGAAAGCCACATTCCTTACACCCTGTCTTTTTCGGCATCAACTTTACCAGATCTGTCCCCTTGACGGCCATTGCGATCCTCCCGAAAGTTTTTTACTTACTACTGACCTTCTTGCGCTATGCGCTCCTCCAACTCCTGCTGGGCCTCACCGGTGACCCACGGATGCCCCTTTTGATTCAGCCACTCGGCCAGTGCAGCGGGGTCGGTGGTATCTTCTTCAGTAGCGATCTTGTCGTAGACGTCCCCCGGAATGGCATCCTTAAAGCGTTCCTTGACCTCCTTGGGCATCCAGGCCACCCGCTTCATCCCGCCGGTGTACTGGAAGAATTTGGGCGAATTCATGTATTCCAAGGCCATACCGCACATCCCCTCTACCTGCCTCCCGCCGCTGGCCTCCCCGGCCATGGTGGAAAAGGGCATTCCGAGGGGGGTATCCCCTTTGAAATCTCGGTGCACGATGCCGAAGGCATCCACCTCAGGGATATAGAAGTAGAGGGCCTGAAAACAGCCGCACGATGTATGAGGGTACTCGATGGCGCTATGGATCCATACCTGCTCTACTGAACCAAGGGACCGCTCCTGGATGGTCTCATCGGCGCCGCTGTATTGCCCTTTCAATATACTGACAGTCTCGCCCTTGGGTACCTGGAAAATGGGGCCCTCAGGGTCCATCTTGGAGGCCGCTCTGCCGTCGAACCAGTTGATGGCCCCGCAGTTGGCGATCCGCTCCGGCGTGATGATACAACAGTGGGTAGGGGCAAAGCTCTGGCAGAGGACGCAGCCGTAGAACTCATCCACGTCGTCTTCCTTCAACCCCCTGGCCCGGGCCCTGCGCTCCTCGTATATCTGACGGGCCATCTCCACCTTCTCCTTGATCTTCGCCTCATCGGTATAAAAATTGATCTGCATCTGCTCGATGATATCGATGTCCGAGGTATACTCAAAGATGAGGATCTCGCCGAGCTCCTTCAAGGAGGTAAACCCCTTCTTGAAGGCGTCCGTGCTGATACGGTACCAAATCTCATCCTGTTGGTTCATGTGGTAGACACCCTCGATGTAGTTGAAGAAGTCGTGCAGCCGGCGCTCGATAACCGGTTCCATATCCTTCTCCAATTGCTCCCCTGCTACAAAGATCTCCAGAAACATGGGGTAACTGCCGCCTTCCTCCATGTCACTCATGTCGGGTCCTATAATCTCTACCTTCCCATCCTCCACTTCATCAAGTCCCTTCATAAGGACCAGCTCCGCCTTGTACTCTACCTTTGGACCCCCGAACTCCACGTGGAGGTTCTCCTTTCTCACCCGCTCACCTTCGTATTGCGGTCCCATATCTACGTGAAACTCAGGCATTGTTCATACCTCCTTGGTTTTTTGAGGCTGTTCACCAGCCTATTATTCGCTCAAATCCTTTGCTATTTTAATCCCTTGATGAGACCCTCCAAGAGCCCCTTCCACTCCTCGTCTTTTTTATAATTGGGCAGTGAGAAGTTCGCATTCGGGTAATAGTACTTACACAGGGTCATCGTCTTCAGATGGGGGGCGAAGTGCTTGAGGGTTGAGAGGGCCTGGTTGCCCAAATCGGTCCTGATCCCCCCGAAGAGGACGAAGTCATGACACCCCTCACCTTTCACCCCCTTCCACTCCGGGTCCTTGAGAGAATTGACGATCTCTATAACGTCATAGGTACTCTCAGGGGTGATCCCCAGCTCCAAGAGCTTCTTCTTGGTGTGGGCGGTGGCGCAGATGGGAATCTTCCCGATCTGGGCAATCTCTACCAAATACTCAATAAAGAGTTTCCCATCTATCTCCACCTCCAAGGCCCGGGGGCCTATAACCAACAGTGGTCGTTCCGCCTTCTTGATGATCTTGGCCAGGGGCATGGAATCCTTCATCTCCATAGCCCCCTTGATCCCTGTCAGGATATTGACCAGATGCTGCGGATGTGGCATTTTCTTCTCCTCCTTGTTAACGAATGGTGGCCTCTACCGGGACCTCGGTCTCATAGGTCCCGATAAGGGTCGGCAGGCTCAATACCGGCTTCGGCTTCCATCCCTTCTCCTGCAGGAACTGTTTGACCTCCTTCTTGAAGAACATGGGGATATCCTTTTCAGTCCTCACAAAATGATGGAGGTCATCGGGTAAGGTGCCGAAAAATTTCTTGTACAGGTCGATGTAGTGGTTGAGCTTTATCTGGCGACCCGGCTGGGTGTCGTTCTTGCGAATGCAGAGCTTCGCAATGGTCACCATGGCCCGCTCCTTGGACTCCGTCACGATGGCCAGGTGCTCCGG
>CAZMFG010000109.1:0-7378 GCA_964565525.1 uncultured Thermodesulfobacteriota bacterium | reverse complement strand
GCGACGGAGGCGGCCTTCGGAGCCTTCACGGATTAACAGCTCTCGTCGTCCCTCCCGCAACAAGCGATAACCCGAAGGATAATGTTTTTTATTCTTTGACACCGTACTCCAGATCAGAAAGCCTCTTCTTTGCGGTGATGATCATCTCAACGCGCGCATTTGAGAAGACATAAAAGGGGCCCTTTCCCTCAAAGCTCTTTTTCGTGAAGATCTTGTCTACCCCCTTGTGCAGCAACCATTCGCTTACCCTTATACCCTTTCCTTCACCCTCCTGCAAGTAGGGGTTGTTCAGGTTTTCCTGCCTTACGATTGCTCCGTCCTTGGCTCGTAGGGTAATGATAGAGAAGTAGGGGGCTTCACCGAAATGTTCCGAGATGGTTTCTTTGTCGTCTGTTAGGGGAACTGCATAGGTAATTGTTTCTCTACGGACCGGTTCATAATGAATGAGGACGTGATCCACATGGGGGATTTTCTCCCGGATCCGTTCCGCTATCTTATCCGTGATCACGTGCGCCCTTTCCAGGTCGCTGACATTGAGTGTGAGGTCGGCCTCGATAAACTTATATCGACCTGAGTTTCTCCCCCAGAGACCCTTGATTTTCTCTACCTGGGGATCTGCGAGGATTATGCCTTTGACTCGATCCATGGTCTCAAAATCGAGGGACGCATCGAGGAGGACCCGAATTGAGTCCACTAAGATCCGGAATCCTGTTCGGGAGATAAAGACAATGATGACGAGGGCAGCCCCTTTGTCGAGGAGAGGGACCCGAAAGAGTCCTCCCACCAATCCTACCAATATAATGAGCGAGGAGAGCATGTCCGTCTTGACATGTTCGGCATCGGCAATGATGCTCGGAGAATTGATCTGTCGTCCGATGCGCATTTCGTAGCGAGAAAAAAAATACGTGGCGAGGACGGCAAGGATTACTCCTCCTATGGCCCAGGGGATACGCTCCACCATCAAGGGCATGCGATGTGTAAAGGTCTCTCGGAAGATCTCATAGCCGGCCAGGAAGATGAGCAAGGACATGGCCAGGGAAACCAGGTTCTCCACCTTGTAGAGGCCGTAAGGAAAGGTCTTGGAACGCCTCTTGGAGAGTTTGATCCCCATGAGGACCGAGGCCGAAGATATGACATCGGTGAGGGAATGAATTGCGTCGGCCATCAGGGCGACACTGCCGGAGAGAGAGGCGAGGATATATTTAATCAACGTGAGGGACGTATTAAGGATGATGGAGAGGAGGGCTGCCTTTTCGCTTCGCTCAACGCTCATTGGGTCATCGTGAGGAGCCGTACCCCGGCGTGGTGAATCTGCTGGAAGGTGGCCCCTTGCGTCACATATCGCACTACCTGGGCCTCATCCACCACCTTCGTCCCGGACAAGGCGTCGATCCCGTAATTGAACAGCAGGGGGGTGAGGGGCGTGGTAGGACCGATGAGCATAACAAAGGCGTCCCGGCATAGTTCGAGGAGGGATTCAAGGGTATGATTGATAAAAGCGGTGCTCGTGATACCCACGACCTGACAGCGGGGGATAACGTCTGCGGCTCGATTTGCTTCAATATCACCCGGGTGTGGCCTCTGCTCGATGACCCAGAGGTTGCGGGCGATCTCCTTTAGTTTGGGCACAAACGGGAAGTGGCCGATGACGGCCACCTCTTTTCCCGCCCCTTGTTCGGCGAGGAGGTCAAAGGCCTTGACCTCGGAACACCTGTCTGTATCGATCTCGATGAGGGAATTGATGGTTGCCATGCCGACGGATGCCTCCATGAGCTTGTCTGAACGTACCAGACTCATGAGTTCGACGGCGCCCTTTTCGGTCAGTTTTCCTGCATTGTCTACACTCGGGCCCGTGTGCGGATGGGGGTCCCCCATCGTAGAGGCGAGGCCGCATCCTCGTGTTAAAACGGCCGTCCAATGCGCCCCGATGATGACGTCTCTCAGTGGCGCTTCGCACGGCGAGAGGTAATCAAGGAGGTCTTCCAGGATTTTCATTCCACCCGCCGCTAACCCCCAGCTTTGGGACGGGTAAAGATCACCTGATACCTATCCTCAGCCCCCTCAAAACAAATCCGGCATTCCTGACACTCCTCACCCCCCTTATCCGGTTCTTGCACTGCGGAGAGGGGTTCAAGATGCACCTCAAAGCCGGTTTCCTTATAGAGCGCGGCCATCTCGCGCACCCTGGGCTCCTCGGCAACGAACCGTTTTTCCCACCCTTGTTTTTTTAGTTCAGCTTCCCGCTTGTTCTTCAGCATTCCTTGTATCTTTATCATTCTCTTGCAAGGACTTCTGGATACCCTGCCAAATATCCTGCATGGCCTGATGGATCGTTGGGCACGGATATTCCATGACGGTCTTTTTTTCAACCATGGCCTTCACTACGGCGACGTCAAAGGGCACCTTGCCGACCACCGAAAGGTCCTCGCGTTGGCAGTATTCCTCGATCTGGAGGGTTTTGTCTGGGTTGATATCGTATTTGTTGATGCAGATCAGGGGGGAGATCTTAAAGCCTTGGGCCAGCTCGACCAACCGTTGCAGGTCATGGATGCCGGCGACGGTCGGTTCGGTTACGATGAGGGTCATATCCGCTCCGGCGAGGGAGGAAATTACCGGACACCCGATACCCGGCGGCCCATCGATAATGATGAGCTCAAGTTCTCTTTTTTCAGCTATCGATTGGGCAAACTTTCTTACCTGCGCCACCAGTTTTCCCGAATTATCCTCTCCTATGCCCAGCCGGGCGTGAACCATGGGTCCGTTGCGCGTCTCGGAGATAAACCACTCCCCTGAGCGCGCGTCGCGCATAGCAATGGCCTCTTCCGGACAAGCGAGGGCGCACAAACCACACCCCTCACACTCTACCAGATCAATCGTGCCATCGTCTATGGCCTCAAATCGGCACAGTTCGGTGCATATACCACATGCGGTGCATTTGGATTCGTCCAGTACCGGTTTGCGGCCTCCGAAAAAATCCCCGTGATCGATGGTCGTCGGTTCGAGAATCAAAAACAGATCAGCGGCGTCCACGTCGCAGTCAGCCAGAACCTTTTTCTCGGCCAAGTTGGACAAGGCCCCTACCACCGTGGTCTTGCCTGTTCCCCCCTTTCCGCTCAGCACGGTCAGCTGTTTCACCCTTTCCCCTTCTCTTTTTTCATGAAGTAATCTACTAGTGCCGCCTGTAGCCCCGCCACCCCTAATAGAGAACAATGGGCCTTTCTCGTGGATATTCCCCCTGCCGCCTCGATGACGTCGTTATCGGTAATCATGAGGGCATGATCCAAATTCTTGTTCATGGCCAATTCGCTGAGGATGCTGGTGGTAGCGATGGCCGCGGCACAGCCGAAGACCTTGTAGCGGATATCGACAATTTGATCATCCTGTATCTTGAGATAGAGTCGGATGTGATCGCCGCACCTGGGATCACCCACAAGCGCAACGCCGTCGGGATCCTCAATCTCTCCTATGTGGCGGGGGTTCTTGAAATGGTCAAGGATGGTCTCGTTGTAGACGAGATAGCCTGTTGATTCCTCTGGCTCTTGATCTTGGCGGTACAATGCCTTCCAGTCCTTCATCATGTATTCCTATTTTCCTCGGCTATCTCCTTGATCCAGGCGAAGAGGCCGATAAATTTTTCCCGGTACTCCGGGAGTTTTTCCAGCAAGGGGATCCCCTCGGAGTAGAGATGGGCGATGTTTCGATCCATGGGGATCTCCAGGAGTATGGGAATGCTTTCTCGGCGGCAATACTCATGCACATCCTTGTTTCCCACGTCGGCCCGATTGATGACGATGCCCATGGGGATATGCAGTTGTTTCAACATTGCAACCGTCAGCTTCAGGTCGTTCAGGCCAAAAGGGGTCGGTTCCGTCACCAGGAGGCAGAAATCGCTCCCCTTGACCGTTTCAATAACCGGGCACGATGTCCCGGGGGGAGCGTCCGTTATAATCGTCCTCTTCGTATTTATAAAGGATTTCTCCACCCTGATGATCGGCGTGGCCATCGGTTCACCCACGTTGAGTCGGCCTTGGATGAATTCAATCCCATCCACTTTTCCGATTTCTACGGTGCCTATTTCCTTTTCCTCCTCCCGTATGGCCCCCTCGGGACAGATATATGAACAGACGCCGCAGCCGTGGCAGAGTTCATCGAATACGAGAACGGTCTGGGGAAAGCAGACGAGGGCGTTGAACTCGCACGCCTCGGCGCAACGGCCGCAGTGGGTGCATTTGCTTTCGTCGATACGGGGGATGGGGATAGTTACAGGGATCTTTTTTTCTATCTGAGGTTTGAGGAAGAGATGGGCATTGGGTTCTTCCACATCGCAATCGATAAATTGAACCCCTTCCAGGGCCAGGGCCAAATTGGTGGCAATAGTGGTCTTTCCCGTCCCTCCTTTGCCGCTGGCCACGGATATGATCATCCTTTTTCCTCCACCAGTGCCTTTGCCACCTCAATGGGTACCCCGACGGCTACCCGGTCCCTCGTTATCCCCCCGTACTCCCGAGAGTCTCTGCAACCAAAAGAGAGGGCTATATGTTTCTTGACAACGGCCTCCACAGCCACATGTCCGCATACCGAGACGATGCTTGAGAGATCGACGTTTAGAGGTTTCCCATAAAGGACCTGATAACTTCTGAGTAGCTTCATAACCTGCCCGGGCTGGAGATAGGACAACACTAGATCAGGAGGGCTGTTTTTGAGATTGAGGCCGATCCCCTTGAGGGAGCCGTTGAGCTTCGGGAGGTTTCGCACCAATTCTTTTGCCTGTGATTCGCTGAATCCCTCTTGATGTTGGAATCTTTCCTTCATCTCCGCTTTGACCGTTTCATCCCAACCAAACACATACCGCGCTCCGTGGCAATTCAGATCTCCGGGTCTCAAGAGCACAGGGTGAACCAAGGACCTGGTTACGGCCTCACAGAAACGTGTATCCTTGAGAGAATTTACATTGCAGTCAGGAAGGTTCCCATAATAAAATTTCACACCGATCCATCTACCTCCAAAGCTACGTTGAAACGCATCTACGATGTCCATTACACTTCTCCCGTTTGTGATCTCATGATCGGAACCTTCAGACGCGGATTATCGTGTATTATTTTCTGACCATGGATGTGCCACACTGGGGGCACTGTACCTGGTAACAGGGCACGCTGGCTTGATGGGGGGCAGTAGCGCCGCATTGGGGGCACACACACTCCCCTGCCGGGCCGGCGCCCGGTCTGGTGCCGCCCATCCTTCCCCTTCCAGCTCCTCCGCTTCTACCCACTCCTCTTCCCCTGCCCGTTCCTCTGCCACCCCCTCCAGGGGGTCCTTGTCCGTCACCTCGTGGCATGATTTTTCCTCCTTTTTTTTCTTATTGGTTAGTTTTCACAACAGCGTTTGGGATTGTCGCAGGAGACTCCTCTCTCGCAACACCGTGACCCAGCCCCCTCACTGAATTGATCCTTGAAGGAGAAGGACGTAGGGGAAAGAATCTTCTCCAACTCTTTACTGGCGCAATACGAGCACTGGAGGGGGTCGTCTTTTTCCCCGACACCTTGAAATATTTCAGAGACCTTTCCACAGGACCGACAACGGTATTCGTATATTGGCATCTTCAACTCCTTATCTTACTTCAACCCTGTCCCGCTGTTATGGGGCCGCTTGTTTGTGTTCTATCATGTGAATCTTTTATCCGCCTTTTTGGCTCGCACATGCCTTTGTGCCTGTTCGAGCCAACCGATGCGGATCGCCGAATTGTGATCGAATGCGGGCACGTAGGGCTTGATGTCAAGCAAAGGCGTTCCATCCAAGATATCCACGTTCTCGATATGAAGCGTCTGATTATGCAGTTTATTCAACCGTACTATCGATAGACCGATTGAATTTGGGCGCTTCGGGGCACGCGTGGCGAACACGCCGCGTCGAACCGAATCCATGAAGGGAGTGACAAGGAGCGTGAATCCGGTGCTTCGGTGGAAGTGATACAACAAGATGATATGCGAAAAGCCGTCGAGGTCTTGCAAGCCTTGGACAAACTCGGGAAATACCTCTACCGTGCCCTGGACGCCGACTGCTCCCCTAGGCTGTATAGGCGTCCCTTCAGGTTCATGAAATGGGCTGTGGATTACCCCGATCGGTTGATATTCTATCCTCATGATCTATCTCTCACGCGGACGCGTGATGCAGCATTATTTAAGCTAAGCATTGCGGGGAGAATATCCTTATCTTCCCCTTCCTTGTCCCCTGCCGCCTCCCATGCCCGCGTGGGAGGCAACCGTAGCCGCGCTGGTCTCTTGCAATTGGCCATTTTTAAAGAGCGAGACGGTCTCTTTCACCGTACCCCGAGCACCGACAACGACCTTAATTCCTGCTGCGGCCAGGGAAGAGGCTGCATTGGGACCTACATTGCCGGTTATAACCGCTTCAGCCCCCTTATTGGCGATGAATTGGGCCGCTTGCGGTCCTGCTCCACCGGCGGCCATCATGGCCTGATTCTCCGCGGCCTCGAACTCCATGGTCTCCGGGTCTACGAAGACAAAAAACTGGCAGCGGCCAAACCGCGGATCGATGGGTGAATCGAGGGTGTTGCCCGTAGAGGTGACTGCTATCTTCATGTCTCAGTCTCCTTTCCTTGATTGATTAATGGTGGTGTTCACAGCCAGTGGCCCCGCTGATTTCACCCCGCAGATACGCGTTCAGGATGTCTTCAAGGCTGCCTTGTATCCCGGTGGTGATGGCCTCAATGCCGAACTGGTTGAAATGTTCGAGGGCTCGCGGCCCCATTCCTCCGGCGACCATTACCTGAGCGCCCTGTTCCTTGATGAACTGGGGCACTGCGCCGGGGACGTGACTGGTGAAATAGGGGTTGTCGATAACCGTGGTGTCCATTACCTTGTTCTCTTCTACGTCCACCATGGTATAATAAGGACATCTCCCGAAATGGGCGCTCAATGATCCTTTCAATCCCTGATTGTCTTCGCTGGCAAAGGCAATCTTCATAGATTTTTACCTCCTTTTTTCTTCTTTTCTACAGCTACAGCGTCTGTTGTGCTCCGTTCCTCTTTTATTTGTTTCCCTGGAGATTCCACAAAGGCCTTGCATTGTTTTGCTATTTCGTTATAGGCCTTTGTCACCTCTGCATCGGGATAGGAGATCACATAGGGGGTGCCGCTATCGGATTTTTGCACCACCTCTGGATCGATAGGTATTCGACCGAGAAAGGGGACCTTGAGATCTTTGGCGGCCTTTTCGCCTCCCCCTATCTTAAAGAGGGGGATGAGGTGTCCACATTCGGGACAACGAAGACCGCTCATGTTCTCCACGATGCCGATGACCGGGACCTTCAACATCCTGCTGAAGTTAACCGACTTTCGAGCATCTAAAAGGGCCACCT
>CAZMFG010000108.1:0-7447 GCA_964565525.1 uncultured Thermodesulfobacteriota bacterium | reverse complement strand
CCTATATGATATTATAAAATGTACATGGTGTCAAGGAATTGTCCCCATTGACTCTGGGCCCATCTCAGCATATTGATGATAGGTAAGGCGGGATATAAAAGATCATCAGGGAAGGGGAGTACGGTGATCTCGAGCGACTAACGAAAAAAGGGGCCTGCGTACAGGCAGGCCCCTCAAGGAGGGTATTATCTGACCACCCAATGACCGTGGGGCCCCCAATGGCCCCTGACCCACACTGCATGGTGAGGTCTTGGACGAGGAGGGCGGGTATGGACTACGGTGGTACAAGAAGCGAGCGAAAAAAGGATAAAAACGAGAAACGCTATTTTGACAAGGCCTGATCGCATAGTCCATCACCTCCGGGTATTTTTATGGATATAGACACAGGGATGAAGAAAAGGTTTAATCTGAAATCCTCAGAGTCTTGTTGTGGCTGGAATTGGTTGAGGTTTCCGGGGGTTGTTTAATCCCACCCTTGAAATGAGCGGACTTCTCTTGACCGCAGGCCGTTTGCAGTATATATTTGTTTCTTCCATGACGCTGTGAGCAACTCATGTCACATCGGGCGGACAGCGGTCGAAGAAAGGTACTGGATGTTGGAACGATTAAACAAAAATGGCAGGATGAACTCCTCATGACATTCGGGAAAATAAAGTACTATCTATCCGAAATAAACTGTTTCCTGCTTCAGCACATGATAGGGGGACTGTGTATCGTTCCCCTGGGGGGTCACGCCCGTAGCGATGGAGGAAACGGAGATGGTGGTCGGGATGTTTCTTCGAAAACAGGGGCGGTTGTATCTGATGAGCACTCTGTCGGAGGGCAGGCCGTCATCGAGGGCGTGATGATGCGGTCACCGCGCAGCATAGCGACAGCCGTGCGCAAAGCCAATGAGGAGATCATCACCAAGAAAGACCCCTATATCGCCTTGTCGAAACGGCACAAGCTCTTCAATATTCCCGTTTTTCGCGGCGCGCTTTCGTTCTTTGAAATACTCGTCATCGGCCTTAAGGTGCTGAACTTCTCTGCCGACGTAGCCCTTGAGGAGGCCGAAAAGGCAGCGAAAGGTAGTGATTGGCAGCGGACGCGCGGCGAGAGGATCAAAGACGGGTTCATCCTCGCCGGGACCATAGTCCTTGCCCTCGGATTGGCTCTCGGCGTCTTCTTCGCCCTGCCCTTGTTTCTCACCGAGGTCATGGGGTTGCCCAAGAATGCCTTTTCATTTAATGTGACGGCCGGCATCATACGGGTGTCCTTTTTCTTGGCCTATCTGTGGGGGATCAGCAGGTGGAAAGAGATCAAGCGAATCCTCGAGTATCACGGCGCGGAACACAAGAGCATCTATGCCTTGGAATCGGGAGAAGAGCTCACCGTCGAAAACGTGCGCAGGCATAGCACCCATCACCCGCGGTGCGGGACCAGCTTTTTGCTTATTGTGGTTATTCTCGCTATCTTATTGTTCGCGGTTGCCGACACCGTCGTTGAGATGCAGATAGGTCACCGCCCTACGCTTTTACAACGATTCATAACCCATTTTTCGCTGCTACCGCTTTTGGGCGGGATCTCATTTGAACTGCTCAAGCTATCCGGCAAGAAACGCGACAACCGATATATCCGGTGGCTGGTAGTTCCCGGCCTGTGGCTTCAGAAGATAACGACCCAGGAACCCGATGATGCCCAGCTGGAGGTTGCCATTGTGGCGCTCAAGAGCGCCCTGGAAGAGACCTGACCGTTCAAAATTCCCCACCGCACCCCTTTATATTTTTTTCTGAAAAGATCGTACCCAGTCACTCAGGATTACCCCTGCTTTGTAACGTATGTGCCTCAGTCGGGGGGCCGTGGGGCACGCATATCTTCCCTCCTTGTCCACGGGGTGTTGAAGGCTAATGCTCGATGCCCTTGTATCAGTTGCAGGAGGCTTTACTTTGGGTGTGTGATCCGATATCTTTTGACAGAGATGCGTCAGCCAACGTATGTAGCCTTGCATGAGAAAGGGGAATTGAACAAGAGGATCACGACCCTGCAGGAGATCCTCACCAACTGCCGCCTCTGCCCTCGGGTGTGCGAGGTGAACCGCCTCGCGGGTGAGCAGGGATACTGCCGGGCAGGGGTGGAGGCGATGATCTCCAGCGCCTTTCCCCATTACGGCGAAGAGCCGCCCCTGATGGGATCCCACGGTTCAGGCACCATTTTCTTGACCCACTGCAATCTCAGGTGTGTCTTTTGCCAGAATTACGACATCAGCCACTTGGGTGAGGGGAGGTCCGTGTCCACCTCTGAGCTGGCCCACTATATGATCGAACTCCAACGCCGGGGATGCCACAACATCAATTTTGTCACCCCCACCCACTATGTCCCCCAGATCATAGCGGCCCTGCCGGAGGCCATCGAGTCAGGGCTCATGATCCCCTTGGTCTACAACTGCGGCGGATATGAGTCCCTGGAGGTAATCAAGCTCCTGGACGGGATCATCGACATTTATATGCCCGATGCCAAGTTCGCGCGAGAAGAGGATGCCTCCCGCTATTGCAATGCCCCCGACTATCCCCATGTCTTGCAGGAGGTCCTCCTGGAGATACACCGACAGGTGGGAGACCTCTTGCTTGATGAAGGGGGGGTCGCTTATCGCGGACTCCTGATCCGTCACCTGGTGATGCCTCATGGGGTGGCGGGCACCAAGGAGCTCATCGCCTTTATCGCCCACCGATTGTCACCCGACTCGTACGTGAATATCATGGATCAGTACCGACCCCTCTACCGGGCAGGGGAGTTTCCGGAGATAGCTCGCCCCATTTCCGCACGGGAATACCGTGAGGCAATCGAGATCGCTCGGAATGAGGGATTGCACAGGGGTTTTTGATGGACCTCAAGGCCTTGCAGGAAGCACTATCGGCATTACAGGAGGAGGTGAAGGGTCTTCGGGCGAAGATCGCAAGGCTTGAGGGGGAAGGGGGCGCGAGGGAAGGCGGCCTCCAAGGGGCCCTCAAGGCCCGGGGGCTCAAGGTGCACCGTCAAGACCCCGACGATGACCTCATCTTTTCGCCTGAGGCCTCGCTACAAGAGCGGATCTCCCTCTATGAGTTGCTGAAGCACTACTCCTTCCGCCTCTTTCTCAGGGACGTGATCAGCGCACAGGACGCCTTCCGCGCGGAGGAGCTGGTGAGATATTGTTCCCTCCAGACCGCCCAGCGGTATTGCGAATCCCTTTGCACACTCGGGATTGCAGAGCCTGTGGGGGAAGGGGCCTTCCGTCTGGTGAATAGACCGCTCTACAGCTTTGGTCCCACCCTGGAATGGTTTATCGCCCAGATGTTTCAGAGGGAATTTGCCTCTCCGTCCACCTACGGGGTGAGGTTTAAGGAGACGCCGAGCGGCGGGGACTACGATGTCATTGCCCTCTGGGAGAGACGGATGGTATATGTGGAGACTAAATCTTCCCCCCCCCGGGGGATAGAGAGGGGGGAGATAGGATCATTTCTGGATAGGATAACGGATCTCTTGCCCGATATCGCCGTCCTCTTCAATGATACACAGCTACGTATGAAAGATAAGATCGTCCTTATGTTCGAAGAGGAATTTTCCGAACGATACGGCACCGACAGCGTTCGATTTCCCGTGGAACGATTAGTTGATGAATTATTTCACATCAACCATCGTATCTATATCGTCAACAGTAAAAGAGAGGTAGCCGCCAACTTCGCCCTTTGTCTCAGAGATTTTCTCTATCGCCAAAGGGCCGACCGGCTTCCCATCCTATCCCCCCCCGTGAAATAACGGTCTTACCGCACTGCGTCTTTCAACCCTTTGCCGCACTTAAACTTGGGTATCCTGACGGCGGGGATATCGATCTCCTGACCAGTGCGGGGATTTCTCCCCTTCCTGGCCGAGCGGTTTGACACGAGAAAGGTTCCAAAACCCGGCAAAGTGATTTTGTTCCCTGTCTTCAGGACTTCGGTGATGGTGGCGGTGAAGGAATTAACGGCCCTTTCCGCTGCCGCCCGAGGAATCTTTGCCTCCTTACCAATCTTGTCAATAAGTTCTGATTTCGTCATCGCGTCCCCTCCTTAATAAGTAAGCTTGAGTAAATTTGTATAACCCCCTTACCACCTACACTGCGCCCCCGCTTCAACCCTTGACCGGCGATATCTCCGTGTCGCCCCCCTTTCTCAGGGTATTGGTGAACGACATATAACACAAAAGGCGTGGGGTGGCAAGCGAAAAAAAAGAAAAAATTCTGACACAATTTTTCCGCGATCTATCCCGTGAAATACCCCCTGGTCATGCATCGAGGGGGTATGGTATACTTTTTTGGTGAGGATCTATCTCGATGCCGATGGCGTCCCCTGGCGAGACCTGGTGATAGAGCGGGCCAGACGGCAGGGGGTAGAGGTGGTCGTGGTCGCCGATTACAGTCATGCCTTTCCCGATCAAGGAGGGGTAGAGCGGGTGGTGGTCGATGGGGGGAGGGATGCGGCGGATTTCGCCATCGTCAACCGGGTGCAGGAGGGCGATATGGTCATCACCGAGGATATAGGGCTGGCCTCCCTGATCCTTTCCAAGGGGGCACGGGCCATCTCCCCACGGGGATTTGAATTTACCGAAGGCTCCATGGGGGGGCGCCTGGCACGTCGCTGGCTCCATGGCCGGATCAGGATGGCCGGGGGGCGGATCAAGGGTCCACCCCCCCTGACTCGGGATGACAGAGAAAGATTCCTCGCATTGCTGGAGCGAAAGATCATAGGGGCATAGATGAAGCAAGCCGACTTCCCCACCGATATCCGGGATCTGCTCATTCCCTCTCATACCGATGCCCGGATGGTTTACGAGTGCATCGGGTGTGAGGCCCAGTACCCCTTGGACCGTTTCCTCTACACCTGTCCGGGGTGCGGGGGACTGTTGCGCATTTGCGATCTCACCTTCGATGCCCTCCTGGAGATCCCTGGTCACCGGTGGCGCAGGATCTTCGATTACCGCAGGATGCTCAACGACAAGGGGCTCACAGGGATCTTCCTCTTTCACGAGCTCATCTTTCCCATCATCCCCCTCGACGCCGTGATCAACCTCGGGGAGGGGCATACCCCCCTGGTGCGGGCCAATGAACAATTGAGCCGGTGGGCGGGGACGGAGTTTTCCATAAAGTATGACGGCCTCAATCCCTCGGCCAGCTTCAAGGACCGGGGGATGGCAAGCGCCATCAGCTTCATCAACTACATGATCAAGGCCAAGGGTATCAAGGAGCTGTTGGGGATCTGCGCCTCTACGGGCGACACCTCGGCGGCGGCCGCCCTCTATCTGAGCTATCTCCCCCACGCAGTGGTGCGCTCGGTGGTCCTCCTCCCGCAGGGCAAGGTGACACCGGCCCAGTTCTCCCAGCCCCTGGGCAGCGGGGCCGTGGTGATCGAGGTCCCGGGCGTGTTCGACGACTGTATGCGCATCGTGGAGCAGCTGGCCGAGGAGTATGAAGTCTGCCTGCTCAACTCCAAGAACCCCATCCGCATCCAGGGACAGAAATCGTACTCGTATGAGGTGGCCCAGCAGCTCGACTACCAGACCCAGGATCTGGTCATAGTGGTCCCCATCGGCAATGCCGGCAACGTCACCGCCGTGATGGAGGGCTTTCTCGACCTGTACCGTCTGGGGATCATCGAAGAGCTCCCCCTGATCCTGGGGGTGCAGAGCGATCACGCGAATCCGGTTGTGCTCTGGCGCCAGAGCGGGGAGTACCGGCCGATCGAGGTCCGCCCCAGCGTGGCCCAGGCCGCCATGATCGGCAACCCGGTCTCCTTCCCCAAGGTCTCGCGGCTGGTGGAGGAGCACTTTAAAGACCGCTTTGCCGCGGTCCAGGTGACCGAGCAGGAGATCATCGAGGCCATGCTTATTGCCAACCGCCACGGCCACGTGGTCTGCACCCAAGGGGGGGAAGCCATCGTGGGATTGAAGAAGGGTGTGGAGATGGGCCTGGTAGGTTCCAATCATACGGTAGTGGTGGACTCTACCTCCCACCAGCTCAAGTTCGCGGGGTTCCAGCAGATGTACTTTGAAGACTCCTTTCCCGAGGGGTACGATATCAAGCCGCGGGAGGAACTGAAGAACAGGCCCATCGCCATGGATGCCTCGGCCGAGGCCATTGCCCGGCATCTCGGGCTCAAAAAGAAGAAGGGATGAAGCTCTCGGAGATCGGTGAGTTCGATCTCATCAAGGCCATCTCGCAGATAGCTGCCGGCGGCGAGGGGGTGGTGCAGGGGATCGGCGACGATGCGGCAATTATGCGGTCCGCACCGGGGAAGGTCATCCTCGTAACGACCGATCTCCTGCTCGAGGAGGTGCACTTCCAGTTAGCGTTTACCGATCCCCACCGTCTGGGGCGAAAGGCCCTGGCAGTCAATCTCAGCGACATCGCCGCCTGCGGGGGGCGGCCCACGGCCTTCCTGGTCTCCGTGGCCATCCCCCCTGAAACGGACGTGGCGTTTGTTCAAGCCCTTTATAAAGGAATGACGAAACAGGCTCGGCAGTTCAACTGCTTCCTGGTCGGCGGCGATACCTCCAAGGGCAGTGCATTGATGATTTCCCTTACCCTTTTGGGAGAGGCAGAGGAGGAACAAGTCGTCTACCGCCAGGGGGCCAAACACGGTGACCGCATCTTCGTGACCGGGAGCTTGGGGGATGCGGCCCTGGGCCTGGAGCAGCTGAGGCGCGGCGAGCACAAGGGATATTGTATCGAGCGGCACCTCGATCCTATCCCCCGGGTCAAAGAGGGGGAGGAGATCGCGCGGGAAGGCCTGGCCTCGGCCATGATCGACATCAGTGATGGGTTGATTGCCGACCTCGGGCACATCCTGGAGGCGAGCGGGAAAGGGGCACAGGTGCAGCTCCCCAAGATTCCCCTTTCCAAGGAGTACCTGAAGACGATTGAACAGTACCATTCGGATCGCTATGGCCTCGCCCTGAGCGGGGGGGAGGATTACGAGCTCCTTTTCACCTCTCCGCCTGAGAAAGAGGAGGCAATCAAAAAGCTGGCTGCGGAGCTGGGCACACCCATCACCATGATCGGAGAGATCGTTGAGGCGTCCGAAGGGCTCAAGGTCGTGGGTGAGGATGGTGAAGAATATCCCGTCAAACAGGGGGGGCACGATCACTTTAAGACCTGAAGGAGGGGAGGGGCAATGGAGCGAACTTTTATTAATCAGATCAGCGAGAACGATTTCGTAGAAGGGATTTTTTGGGTCAAGGAGAAGGCGATGCCTACCTCCCGCACAGGGAACCCCTATCTGAGGGTGCGGCTCGCCGACCGCACCGGCGAGATAGAAGGGAGGATCTGGGACGGGGTCGAGGAGTTCGCCGGCCTGTTCGAGCGGGACGACTTCATCCACATCAAGGCCCAGGCCAATTCATATCAAGAAAAGATTCAGTTGAACATCAAGTCCCTCACAAAGGCCGGAGAAGATGA
>CAZMFG010000107.1:1210-7590 GCA_964565525.1 uncultured Thermodesulfobacteriota bacterium | reverse complement strand
CCGTTTGCGAACCGGGCGATCAACTCAAATTCATAGGAGAAGTAATCCGAATTGGCAAAATGGGCCGGGGAGGTGGCCTCCACATCCGTGCCCTTATAGTTCTGGATGGCCTCCGGCGGCCATTTCTCCGGGTTCAATGCATAAAAGAGCCACTTTCCCGGACGGGAATCTTCGGTCTTGATCCGCTTTTTATAGAGATATTCAAACGCCACCCTGACGCCCACGCTGCATACCTTCTTTTTTCTGCCAAAATCGAATATGGTAAGCGGCCGCTGGTGATCATATCCAAGCAGACCATTGATGGCTATATCGAGCAGTTGACCGACATCGTAATCTTCCCCCACCATCCTCTGTGCTGCGGTCTTGAGTGTCTTGATATAGTCCGGGGTCAGTTCTGTAAGACGGAGCCGGTAAATAGAAAGATTAGACAGGCAATACTCTCGCAAAGGCTTGAGGGTAGCCTTGGGCATTTCCACGGAAAAGGTGTTCTTCTTGTCGAAATAGAGCATCGTGTGGGTATCCTTCCAGTTGGAGTCCTTCCCGAACAGCTTCTTTTGGTGCCATCGAATAGCCGCATACGTAACGGCGAGCCAAAATTGCCACCATTTGCGCTCTCCAACCTGGTTGACTACATCCCCCGGCTTGATAAGCTTCAGGACCGCCTCAGATGCAGCATTGACCACCTTACGGTCTTTGTAATTGGGTGCAGTACTCATTGTCGCCCCTCCCCTGGTTGACAAGGTCTTATTACGGCGGAGCATGAAACCGGCCAGCCGCCGCTTTTCAGCAGTCGGCTTTTGACGTTGTATCATATTTTTTCCTTATGTTTTTGACCTATCCTGCCTTTTTTTTGATCTATTTCGGCTTTTTTAGGGTGGGAGAAAAATAGGGAGCTGAAAGGGTTTGGCTCAGCCTTACAGAACGTCTGTGAAGGCCTAACTGTTCATCTGCAAGTACGTGACGAGGTTGACGTCTTTCCCGGAGATGCCGAGTTTGCGCCTGATGCGCTCACGGTGCCTGCTGATGGTGGCCGGGGAGATATTCCGCATCTCGGCGATCTCCTTGGTCCGGAGACCGCTCTTAATCATGTTGCATATCTGGATCTCGGTCGGCGTCAGGGATTGGTACTGGTGTGAGATCTGGCTGATGAAAGGTGCGGTGATATCCTCGAGGTTGTCCCGCAGGAGCTCAACGTACTTCCTCTTGGGGCCCGGCACGGCCCAGGTCAGTTCGTGCAGAATCGGCAGCAGTACCTTCTCGACGTTATCACGGATCTGCGTGTAGATCTCCTTCTTTTCTTCTTCTATCCTGTTCATGACGGTCTTGAGGGCGGTATTGGCTTCCTGCAGCGCATGTCTCTCCACGGTAAGCTGACGGTTGGTTTCGTGCAGTTCCCGCTCTGCGTCGAGGTGCATGGCGATTTTGCCTATCCTCTCGGCAACGGCATCGAGCAAGGCGCGCTCTTCAAAGAGAAACGGCCCTTCATGCGCCGGCGGGCGCTCTTCCAGGTAGAAAATCGTTACCTCCCCCACCGGCTCGCTGTACATGAATATCTGGGACGACTGGCGCCACTGGGTCACCTTGAATTCCCGGCTCTTGAAGGTTTTCCCCTGGAACATGATCCGGGCACAGGTGATCTCCGGGTATTGCCAGGACGGCGGCAGGATGTCCACCACGGCGGCGAGGACACCATCGATCGACTTGGAATCGGTTTCCACTAGCTGCGCGATGGCATAGAGGCAGTTCAGTTCCTTAATGCGCTCACGCAGCGCCCGCTCAACGCCCTGTGGCTCGCCCTCCGTGCTGAGAGGGATCCGCCATCGTATACCGGGCACTGCTTCGGGAAAGGGCGCGTCTTCGGGTGACTTATTTAACTGCAATCGAGGCGGCTTCTTGGTCATAGGCAGCCCCTTTCTTATATGCCTATATCAGAGGCGCAAATACTAGGTAATAAATACGTAGCTAATTACCTATAAAATATAGGCATTATTTGTGCAATTAAGCCTGATTTACACCCATTATTATACTGTTTAATGTTGGTCTGTCAACACAACATCCTCTGATAGGGAGGTGGGAGATGCCTGATAATTCAGTCGAGACCATCATCGGGAAACGGCGGAGCCAGCCTCATCAGCTCATAGAGGTCCTGCAGGACATCCAGGAGGCCCAGGGGTACATCTCCCAGGAAGCGGCGACGGTTGTTTCCCACAATCTGGGGGTACCGCTCATCGAGGTATACCGAGCAGCCAGTTTCTACAAGGCCTTATCGCTGGAGCCCCGCGGCAAACACGTCATCACGCTCTGCACGGGGACGGCCTGCCATGTTCGGGGCTCCCATGTCCTGCTCGACCAGGCCAGTTCCAAGCTGGGGATGGACAATGGCGGCACCACGAAAGACGGCTTGTTTACCGTGGAGCGCGTCAACTGCCTCGGCGCCTGTGCTATTGGGCCGGTTGCCGTCCTGAACGGCGTGTACCACCATCACATGACATCGGCCAAACTCAGTTCGGTAATTGATGCAGTCCTCAAGGATGAAGTCCCGCAAGCGGGAGATGCCGCTCCCGCTCTTCAATATAGAGATAAGGATTACGGGATCCCGAAGCGGGAATAGCGGCAAAGGAGGAGAGGCCGATGCCGAGGCTTAATGCCATCGGTGAGCTTATGGTACTGCACGAGCGGCTTCGCGCCGATCGTGCGAATGGGGGGACGATCCTTACCGTATGCGGGGGGACCGGCTGCCAGGCAAACAGGTCCGGGGCGGTGATTGATGAGATACGTGCCGAACTGGTGCGCCAGGGATTGAGTGACCGCGTTACGCTCCGCGTCACCGGCTGCCAGGGCTTCTGCGAGCAGGGTCCGATCATGGTCATCGATCCGAGCAACGTATTCTATTGCCACATTGAGCCGGAGGACGTCGCTGAAATCATCTCCCGGAGCATCCAGGGAAACGAAGTCATAGAACGCCTGCTCTACACGGACCCCGCTACGGGAAAGAAGGTACGAACCGAGGCGGAGATCCCGTTTTACCGCGCCCAGGACCGGGTGCTCTTGTCCCAAAACAGACAGGTGGACCCCTGTGCGATCGAAGATTATATAGCCATCGGCGGCTATTCGGCGCTGGCCCAGGTGCTTACCGAGTTTGATCCTGGGGCCGTCATCGCCGAGATCAGTGCCTCCGGCCTGAGGGGGCGCGGTGGAGGCGGCTTCCCCACGGGGAGGAAATGGGCCGATTGCCGGGCCGCGGCGGGTGATGAGAAATATATCATCTGCAATGCCGATGAAGGCGACCCCGGCGCGTACATGGATCGCAGCGTCTTGGAGGGGAACCCCCACGCGGTCCTCGAGGGAATGGCCATTGGGTCCTGGGCAGTCGGCGCAGAACAAGGCTATGTGTATGTCCGCAAGGAATACCCGCTGGCAGTCGATCATACCCGAACGGCCATCGCGCAGGCCAGGGAGTTCGGCCTGCTGGGAGAAAACATCCTCGGATCGGGGTTCAATTTTGACGTGGAGGTAGCCCGCGGCGGCGGCGCCTTCATTTGCGGGGAGTCCACAGCCCTCATGGCTTCAGTAGAAGGGAAAGTCGGTGAGCCGAGACCCAAAGACGTCCATACCGTCGAGGACGGGCTCTGGCACAGGCCGACGACCCTTAATAACGTGGAGACGTGGGCCAACGTACCGTCCATCATCACGAACGGTGCCGCATGGTTTGCCGCCAAAGGTACCGACGGCAGCAAGGGCACCAAGATATTCGCCCTGACCGGCCGGGTGAGAAATACCGGTCTTGTCGAAGTGGCCATGGGGACCCCCTTACGGAAGATAATCTTTGACATAGGCGGGGGGGCGACAAACGGCAGGGCCATCAAGGCCGTGCAGACGGGCGGTCCCTCTGGAGGGTGCCTGCCGGCGAAGCTCTTTGATCTCTCCGTGGACTTCGAGACCCTGGCGCAGGCCGGTTCTATGGTGGGCTCGGGCGGGATGGTCGTAATGGACGAAAAGACGTGCATGGTGGATGTCGCCAAGTATTTTCTGGCGTTTCTGCTCGACGAGTCGTGCGGCAAGTGCGTGCCGTGCCGGCTCGGCATAGACCGAATGCTCGAAATCGTCACGGACATCTCCGAAGGGCGCGGCAGGCCCGAACAGATCCCTCTGCTGGAAGAGCTGGCGGAAACGGTCCGGGAGACATCTCTCTGCGCCCTCGGCAAGACCGCGCCGAACCCGGTGGTCTCCACCCTCCGGTACTTCCGTGAGGAATATATGGCGCACATCACGGAAAAACGCTGTCCCGCGGGCGTATGCCGCGAGTTGATCGAGTACGTGATCGACCCGGAGAAGTGCACGGGGTGCGGTGTTTGCTTGCGCGCATGCCCGCATGGAGCGATCAGCGGCGCAAAGAAAGAGCCGCACGTCATCGATCCGCTGACATGCAGGAAATGCGGCATCTGCGCGGAAGGGTGCACATTCGAGGCCATCACGGTTTACTCCGGAGGTATGCTATGCTGCAGTACGTAACGTTGACTATCGACGGCGCGAAGGTACGCGCACCGAAAGGAACGAGCGTGCTCGATGCCGCGGTGCATAACGGCATCTGCATACCGCACTTGTGCCATACACCTGATCTTTCCGATATTGGCGCCTGTCGTCTGTGCATCGTCGAGCATGTGAGGAATGGGCGGTCTACCATAACCGCCTCCTGTACCTTGCTCGTGGAGGAAGGGATGGTGATCCGTGCAAATTCGGACAGGGTCAGGAAGTTGCGCAGGAACGTGGCGGAACTGCTGCTTACCGAGGCCCCGAACTCGCGCGCCATACAGGACCTCGCCCTGCGCTGCGGCGTGAAAGAGCCCCGCTATCCCTTTCGGAATAATGACTGCGTGCTGTGCGGCCGGTGCGTCCGTACCTGCGCGGAGCTGTATCGAGCACATGCCATTGGATTCGTGGGGCGCGGCAAAGAACGCCATGTCGAATATGCCTTTGGCGTCAGACCCGATTCCTGCCTGCTCTGCCGAGCCTGTCTGACGGTCTGTCCCATGTCAATACCGCCCTGCGATGGTCCTATGAAGCCAGGGGAAGAACGGTTCTGCGGCAAATGCGAGTCGCAGCTCCAGGTTCCGCAATACGAATACGGAGATTGTTTCTGGTGTGACCTGGGTCGTCATTTCGGCTGCGCACGACACAGGTAGCGGCATTCTATTAAAGCAACGGTTTGTTCTTTTACAAAAATAGTCCTTGACTTCTGAGAGCAGAGCTGTTATGTTGTTTTTTAAAGTCACAGAAGTTTTTGTAACCAAGTAAATACAAAAGGGCCACAAAGACTTTCAAACTTTATGGCCCCTTTTTCAACACGGTGATTCTGGGACTTTAGTCTTGAGAAAGGAGGTGCCAGAATATGCCAAGCGGAACAGTAAAGTGGTTCAACAACAGCAAAGGTTACGGTTTTATCACCGTCGAAGACGGCAACGACGTATTTGTCCATCATTCTGCCATCCAGGGTGATATTGGATTTAAGTCGCTTATCGAAGGTGAAAAAGTCAGCTTTGATGTCGAACAAGGCCCAAAAGGTCCCAGCGCCATCAACGTTGTGAAACGCTAATCAACTACCGCCGAATCTCCGATTTAGAAGGAGATTCGGCGGTATCTTCTTTCAAACCACCACTCCCGAAGAGTAAAGGTACTCCTCCTTTTATTATCTGCGCCCTCGTTGCCCCGCCTGAGGCCGCTCCTGGCGTATCTCACGATTGGATTGAGGTCTGCTCTCCTGTCCGATTGTTGCACGTCTCTGGACCGTCGGTTCCCGTTGTGCGCTGTAGTCTCGTGCTGCCTGGACCTTCGCCGGCCCTTGTACGGTCTCTCGGGCCACCGACCTGGATCGGGGTTGCTGCTCCACGGTACGGGGCTGGGGTTGCTCTTTTTGTATGCCCTGGTGTGTAGTATCAGTACCGGGCTCATTAGACCTCTGAGGGCCCTTGACCGTTTTGGTCCGGGTATCTGCCTGAGGCGTTTTTTGTTGTTTGGTTTCCCGGACCTGTTGACCGGTGTCATTGCCCTCTATCGGAGTCGGCGCGACCTTTGCGGTGGCCTTGGGGATCTCTTTGCCCGGTTTGTTCAACTGCTTTGGGACCGGTGCTTGGGCGGTCTTCTCTTGGGTCACTGATCTTGGCTGCGGCTGCTGCTTCGCTGCACGGGGCTGAGATTCAGTATCAGTGGGGTGTGCCGAGTGCGAATCACGGTTGTTGGTCGCCTGAGGAATCTTTACCGTTTTGGTCTGGGTATCCACCTTCGGTTCTTCTCGCCCTTTATCCACCTGGATCGGCTGCTCTTTAACGTGCCGCTGAGTTTGATTTTGGCTGGCCGTGGCTTCGAAAATACGGGGGGCTTGA
>CAZMFG010000107.1:0-1110 GCA_964565525.1 uncultured Thermodesulfobacteriota bacterium | reverse complement strand
CTGAGTCTCGTGCGGACCAGCGTCCTCCTCTTGAGCAATGGTTGTTTCACATCCACGTGATAGACGACCGTATAGCGCCGCGGTCCCCACCACGGTTGGTGATGGTGCACGTGGATAATATTGACGAAGAACCACGGCCGCCACGTTATCCAATAGAATCGGATGGGTACATCCCAGCATTCGTAAACGACAGAGGTGCTCGGCCAGAACAGGGGACCCCAATAAAAATAGTGATAGGCATACAGATGGCGGGGCCACTGATCCCAGTAGTCTGCGCAGGTGCGCTGGACTATCGTAATCTGAGGCCTTGTGTAGAGATATTCGACCCGAATATCTCGCACATCAATGCAGTCATTCCCCTGCACAACGATGTGCAACTCCACCGTGCCGCCTTCCACATGCCTGCTGGTGGGAACGGTAATGGATTCGGATGATCGCTCGGAACGCAGAACAAAGGTATCACCGTACAGCGGGGCCTCTTCACCAACCCCTGTCTCGCCGCGCATGTCGGTATCACTGCTCTTTATCCATAACCGAGCGGCTATTTGGTCATCCTGGGCCGTATCGTTGTATCGGACGCTGATGGTAAGGTATTGCGCCCTAGGGGGGACGCGGAAATGATAGATGGCGCTCGCCAGACCGGGTTCATCGATCCCTTCCCCCCCCTCTGCGGTCAACCTGATACCATCGGGGAACAGGGGGCTTTCGGTCACCGCGGCACGGCCTCGCTCAAGCCAATCATCCATGGCCACGGCGTTGCGCGACTCCGAATCCCTACCGCTGTAGCCGTAGGCAAGCTCGTAATCATAGCCGGCCTCAGCCGACCCGGTGCATGTCAGAAGCCCGAGAATCATACAACCGATAAGCATGCCCCTTTTCATTGTTTTTCCCTCCCGGCGGTCATGCACGCCATACGCTTTGAAACACCGTATTCTCTGTCCCCTTCCTCCCTCTCACGATCCCTTCTCTGTTGATTAGACACCTGCGCCATAAAAAAGTTTATACGCTCTGTTTTCTCCGCACTACGAGTTATAATCCTTGTATCCGACATCACTCACTTAGACGCCGGCTTGGGGCCTCCTATTCGATAGACTTGTTGTTAAAAGGTTA
>CAZMFG010000106.1:0-7735 GCA_964565525.1 uncultured Thermodesulfobacteriota bacterium | reverse complement strand
ACACCCCAGAAAACCCCATTCCTCCCCCAGTACGGCGAAGATAAAATCCGTATGGTGCTCGGGCAGAAAGTGGAGTTTGCACTGGGTCCCCTGAAGATATCCCTTCCCCAAGAGTCCCCCGGACCCGATGGCGATCTTGGACTGTATGATGTGATACCCGGCCCCCAGGGGATCCCTACCGGGATCCAGGAGGGTGAGGATCCTGGTGCGCTGATAATCCTTGAGCACGGCCCAGAAGAGGGGGGTAGCGAGGAAGATCGTCGTGGCTATTATAAGGAAGGAGCGAAGGCGAATCTTGACGAATAGAACAATGGAGATAAAGATAAAGACCAAGACCATGGCCGTCCCCAAATCGGGCTGCTTGACGATAAGGAGGGTGGGCACCAAGACGATGATCGAAGGGATAACGAGATCCCTCAAGCGGTATCCTTCTTTTCGCTCGTGCTGGGCAAAATAGCGGGCAAGGACGAGGATGAGGGCGATCTTCATCAGCTCCGAGGGCTGAAAGTAGAAAAAGCCGAGCTTGATCCACCGTTGTCCCCCGCCTGCCACCAATCCATAGGCGAGCACACCGACCACAATAATGAGGACCACAACATAAAAGAGATAGGCAAACTCTTCATAGTAGCGGTAATCGATCGAGAATACCAACAGAGCGATCAAGGCACCCACCCCAAACCACAAGAGCTGCCGCTGATAAAACGGGATTCCCTCACCAGCCATATTGATGGTGGCGCTATAGAGGTTGGCGATCCCGATCACCATGAGGGCGATGGTCAGGATGACCAGCCGAGCATCCAGTTGATCCCATAAGCCCTTATTGATCATTCCTCACCTTGGCTGAGTTCCAAGTATCTTTTGATCATCTCGCGGGCCAGAGGAACGGCGGCGGCACCCCCGTGCCCTCCGTGCTCGACCAGGACCACTACCGCCAGGGGTTTGTGGGCGGGGACATAGGCCACAAACCAGGCATGATCCCGCAGGGCATAGGGCATATCTTCCGTTCTCGGCCGCTCCCCCCCCTTGAGCCGGACCACCTGTGCCGTCCCCGTCTTGCCGGCCACATCCATCCCTTCAATGCGGGCGCCCCGCCCTGTCCCGGAATCTTCTTTCGTCACCCCCACCAAGGCCTCCCTGAGCTCCCCCAAGTTCTTGGGGGAGATGGGTATCTTTGCGATCTCCCGGGGGGGGTACTCTTCGAGTACCCGCTTGTCGAGATCCTCCACCCGTTTTGCTATCTGCGGCTTAAGGAGGGTCCCGCCATTGGCAATGGCGCTGATAACGTTAAGCATTTGCAGGGGCGTCACCAAGAGATAACTCTGGCCGATGGCCATGGAAATGGTCTCTCCGGCATACCATGTCCTTCCAAATCTTTCCTTTTTCCATCCTGCCGAGGGCACCAAACCGGCCTTTTCCCCCGGGAGATCAATCCCGGTAGGCCTTCCCAGGCCGAAGCCCTGCGCATACCTGCTCAGTTTTTCCACCCCCACCCGCGCACCGACATTATAAAAGTAGACATCGCACGACTCCACCACCCCGCGATAGAACCGAATCATCCCATGCCCCGCTGAACGCCAACACCGATACTCCCGCTGTCCCAGATAATAAATGCCCGTGCAAATAAATGGGGTAGTAGGCGTTATAATCCCCTCTTCGAGACCCGCCGTCGCCGTCACGATCTTGAAGACAGAGCCGGGGGGGTACAGCCCCTGGATCCCCCTGTTTTGCAGGGGGTGTAACGGATGAGATATCAATGTATCCCACTCCTGTGCCGATATCCCCTCAGCAAAATGGACCGGTTGGAAGGCAGGATTACTGCAAAAGGCCAAGATCTCACCCGTTAAGGGGTCCATGGCGATAATAACCCCTGCCCTCTTACCTAAGAGCTCCTCTCCATATCGCTGAAGATCCAAATCGATCGTCAAGTAGAGGTTGCGCCCCGGTACGGGCTGAACCTCTTTGAGGACCCGGACCTCCCTTCCCACTGCGTCAACCTCCACCTGTCTGCCACCGTCGATGCCCCGGAGGTGTTGCTCCCACGCCGACTCAACCCCGTACTTCCCCACCCAATCCCCCATCTGATATCCCTTTTTCTCCTTCAGCTCCGCCCTGTTGATCTCCCCAACATAGCCCAACACGTGGGCGGCTAGACTCCCATAGGGATACGTCCTGATGGGATTGATCTGTATCTCCACCCCCGGCAGATCCAACTGATGGTTCTTGATCAAACTCAGCTCTTCCCACGAAACATCCTTCTTAATCGCTACCGGCTGAAAGGGGGGACAGTCACGATCTTGGATCTTGTTCGCTATGGCATCAGGGGAAAGGTTAAGAAACCGAGAGAGGGCGACGCTTAATCCCTGCAGGTCATCCACATCCTCAGACATCACCATGACATTAAAGGATGGTCGATTGTCAGCTAAGACCCTTCCCTTGCGATCCATAATCATCCCCCGAACGGCGGGGATTTTTATCAGCCGTATCCTATTGTTTTCAGACAGAAGCCCCAGTTCCTGCTCCTTGACGACCTGAAGATACCAGAGCCTCACAAAAAGGATGAGAAAGACAACGATGGCGGCGACGACAAAGTACTGATGTCTCGTCCTAAATTCTTCTGGTTTTTGCCTTCTGAGGTCCATGGGAAAACCAATCCTCCCTACCCCGCTCAGCGATATCCGATACCGTAGGGATGGTGACGAGGACGAGGGGTGAAAGGATGCCGGTGCAGAGGATTTGCAGGAGGAGCCGTCGTGCGAGGACAGCACCGGGGATATGGATCATGCCTCCGATGAGCAAGATAACGGTCACCAACAGACCGTCAACCAATCCCCCAACAAACACCATTGCTATCTTCGATGCCCAATGGGGGGCATAGAAACGCTTCGCCAACACCCTGGTGAGCGAAAAGACGACCGTCTTGGAAAGGGCGTTCAGTCCGATAACCCCCCCCGACAATATGTCTTGCACGAGACCGAGCACGAACGAGAGACCGCCTCCCAGGGGGAAGTCGTACTGAAAACCAAAGATGATTACCACGATGAGGACTACATCCGGGATGGGGACATGGGCGGGCAGAAAACCGTCGAGGGTGGTCGCCAGAAACACCCACAGTATCCCGCCCACAAAAGGCATCAGCGTCTTGAACACAACGCCTAACCCTCCTCTCCTCCCGAAGTTACAATCACCATCACCTCTTCGAGACGCGAAAAGTCAACGCTGGGTCTGACCTCCACCTCCTGAAAGAGGCCATATTCCTGTTTCTCGACCATCACCACCTCGCCCAGAGAGAGCCCTTTCGGGAAGATCCCCCCCAGACCCGACGTGACGATATGATCGCCGATCTGTATATCTTCCGTCCGAGGGACATACCGCAAATAACAGAGAGCCCCCCCCTCGCCTTCTATGATCCCTCGCGTCCTGGTCCGCTGCACCAGGACGTCCATCGAGGAATTGCGATCGAGAACCAGCAAAACGACGGAGGAATGGGGGGCGATCCTCACGATCCTCCCGACCACCCCTTCCCAGGTCACCGTGGCCATCCCTTTCCTCACCCCGTCACGCTGTCCCTTGTTTATGACGATGGTCCTGAACCACGCCGAGGGTGAGTAGGCGACGACTTCTGCGGAAATCATGGGCGCAGGGACCTGCCCTTTGAAGCGTAAGAGACTCCGCAGGCGCTCAACGGCGAGGGCGGATTCCCTCAGCTCATTATTCTCGTGCCTGAGGCGGTGCACCTCCTCCTGCAAGCGAAAATTCTCTTCTTTCAGATTTACTAAAAGGACATAATCCTGAATAAGGGTGTGTATGGAGTCGACGATCCAATGAACGGCACGTTGCCCCGGCGAGAGGAGCCTCAGGCCGAGATTATGCGGCCCATCTCCTCCATAGCGGCCGCTGATCTGGAGGGAGATGAAAAAGACTGCACATAGTATAAGGAAAAGGATAAAGAGGGTGCCACGACGTCCCTTGAGGTCCACCATCGTACTAGCTGAGCGCCACCTCCCGCAAGAGGTCTCTGTCGTCCAAGAGCCTGCCCGCTCCCAACACCACCGTGGAGAGGGGATCATCGACGACGGTAATGGGGAGGTTTATGGCATTACGCAGCAAGACATCGATATTTTTCAGTAAAGCCCCGCCGCCGGTCATCACGATCCCTTTGTCGACGATATCAGAGGCCAGTTCCGGCGGGGTCCGCTCTAACGTGATTCTCACGACCTCTACGATGTTATTGAGGGGTTCGATCAGGGCCTCCTTCACCTCACTGGCCGTCATCTCCAAGATCTTGGGGATCCCCGACACCAAATCTCTCCCCTTAATCTCCATGGTATCCGTGTTATCCTCAGCGGGGAAGGCGTTCCCCAAGCTTATTTTCACCTGTTCGGCGGTCCTCTCCCCGATGAAGAGGTTATACCTCCTCTTCACATATTGGATGATGGCGTCATCCATCTTATCCCCGGCCACACGGATAGAGTTGCTGGTGACGATCCCCCCCATGGAGATCACCGCCACCTCGGTCGTCCCCCCCCCTATATCCACGATCATATTGCCCGAGGCCTCGGTAATGGGGAGCCCGGCCCCGATGGCTGCGGCCATGGGTTCTTCAACGAGGTAGACCTCTCTGGCCCCGGCTGATTCCGCCGATTCCTTCACCGCCCTGCGTTCCACCGGGGTAATCCCCGAGGGGACGCAGACGACGACGCGGGGGCGCACGAAGGTCTTGCGATTGTGGGCCTTGAAGATAAAGTGACGGAGCATCTGTTCCGTCACCTCAAAATCGGCTATGACCCCTTCTTTCATCGGCCGTATGGGTATAATGTTTCCCGGTGTCCTCCCCAACATAGCCTTGGCCTCCTCGCCAATGGCGAGGATCTTCTGGTTTCCCCGGGGATCGCGATAGACCGCGACAACCGAGGGCTCATTGGATACAACTCCCTTTCCCTTGACATAGACCAACGTATTGGCCGTACCAAGATCAATAGCCAAGTCGGTGGAAAAGAGACTCCTCACAACGTCAAACATGGTCAGTTCCTTTCCCTATTCTTGCACCGCATACCGTAACAAATAAACTGTGCAGAATCAAGAGAAAATGAAAAGGCCTCTCTGCCGAGACAGGAGGCTATTCCCCCTCTTTTCATTGGCATGTATTTTTCAAGGGAGAAGCAAAACGGCCAGGTTCTCAACGCAAAAGAATAAAATAAGAAGTGCCTTCCGGTCTCTGTAACGCACCCGAGGGATACGGAAGAAAATGTATCGAGGGGCATGGGGCCTTGCTTCTAACCCCTGCCCCGCATGTTTCTGGGAATGTGGACGGCATTGTACGCCGGACGTCTCCCTCGTAACCCCCTCTCAAGGTCACCGAACAACGCCCCCTGAGGGGCGTTGTGCTGGCAACCGTTAGGTCTTATCGATGGGAGGACGGATAGCTGTGGACAATGAAGAAAACAAAGGGGAGGGTCAGGGGGATCAGCCGGAGGTGGCTCTGACCAAAGGGTCACCTTCGGTTTAGCCAGCGGCGCGGGAATACTGACGCTCTCTCCTGCGCATCCGGCGGATGGCCTTGGCCTTCTTCAGCCTTGTCCGCTCCCCCTTGCTGATAAAATAGGAATGTTTCTTCAATATCGGCTGAACGTTTCTCTGAAAATCCTTCTTGAGCCTTTTGAGCATCTTCTCGAGGTCATCCCTCTCGGTCATTCATATCCCCTCCCTTCTCTTCCGAAGTATAGCCTTCACTGCCGTCCGTCCTCCGACCTCGTTGTGTAATAATCGATTAGTATAAAACTTCTGCGCAACAATTACAACCCCTTGAACAATGGACAGACCCTCCTAATTTTCCCCTTGAAGAAAATCAATCGGTAGTTTAGACTTTGGGCGGTGAACAAGCCCAGGATCGTGGTGATAGTCGGCCCCACTGCCAGCGGCAAGAGCGCCAGGGCGCTGGAACTGGCCGGGCACTTCGGGGCTGAAATCATCAACGCCGATTCGATGCAAGTCTATCGATATATGGACATCGGCACGGCCAAGCCCTCTGTGGAGGAGAGGCAATTAGTGCGGCACTACCTCATCGACATCCTCTATCCCGATGAGGAGTTCAGCGCCGCACTCTTCAGGGAGGAGGCCCAGCGGATCATTGCGGATGTGGAGGCGCGGGGGCGAAAAGCCATGGTGGCGGGGGGCACGGGCCTCTACATCAAGGCCCTGACCTCAGGGTTGATCAAAGGGGGCGAGGTGGACCCCGTCATCCGGTCGAGGCTCCAATCCGAGGCCCAGAGCGGGGGGAGGGAGCAACTGTATGAACGCCTGCAAGAGGTCGATCCCCCCACCGCCGCGCGTCTACACCCCCACGACACCTACCGCATCATCAGGGCCCTGGAGGTCTATGAGCGCACGGGCCGGCCTATTTCAACCCTCCGGGGGAGGCACCGCTTCAAGGAGGGGCCCTATCGCGTGCTCAAGATAGGCTTGCAGATGGAGCGAGACGAGCTGTACCGGCGCATCGATGCCCGGGTCGACGAGATGATGAAACAGGGGCTCAAAGAAGAAGTAGAACGCATCTTAGAGATGGGCTATACTCCCTCCCTCAGGGCGATGCAGTCCCTGGGGTACAAACAGATGGCGGCCCACGTTGGCGGGGAGTACGATCTCGCCGAGGCCACGAGGCTGATCAAGCGGGATACCAGGCGTTATGCCAAAAGGCAGATCACCTGGTTCAAGGCCGATCAGGAGATCCACTGGGTGGCATTCCCCAGGGATTGGGAGAGCGTCATGAAGACGATTACGGAATTTTGGCGGAATTGACCGCACGAGGGGTGTGGGTGGCAGGACCTGTCAATATCCAGGACCAATTTTTGAACCGGATGCGCAGAGAAAAGGTATGGTTGACGGTGGAGCTGCTCTCGGGAGAAAGGCTCTTTGGGACCATTGCAGGGTTCGACAACTTTTGTATCCTCCTGAAGGGCCCCGGCGATCAATTGATCTACAAACACGCCGTCGCCGCCGTCATCCCCATGGAGAGGGAGGCATAACGTGCACAAGGATGAGATCAAAGGGATTATCGAGTCCCTCCTGTTCGTCCATCAACATCCCCTCACCGTCGATAACATCGTGAAGATAGTAGGGAACGAGGTGGGAAAACGGGTGATCAAGGACCTCCTTACGGAGCTCCTGGCCGAATACCGGGAAATGGGAAGGGGCTTTCACCTGGTGGAGGTGGGTGGGGGGTATCAGTTCCGCACCAAGGCCGATTATGCCCCCTGGATCAGAAGCCTGAGGAAGGTAAGACCGACCAAGCTCAGTAAATCCGCCTTGGAAACCCTGGCCATTGTGGCCTATCGGCAGCCCATCGTCAGGGCGGAGATCGAGCACATCAGGGGGGTGGATTCGGGGTGGGTATTGAATTCCCTGTTGGAGAAGGGACTCATCAAGATCCTGGGTCGCAAGGAGGTCGCCGGCAGACCCTTGGTATATGGGACGAGCAGGCGCTTCCTGGAGGTCTTTGGACTGCGCGACCTGATGGGACTCCCCACCCTTCAGGAACTCGACGCCCTGAAGGGGGAAGAAGAGGTGGAGCCCCCTGAGGAGGAAACGACGGGGGGAGAAGAAAAGTGATGTCGTTGGTCCGGCTCCACAAACTCCTCTCCGAGGCGGGGGTCGCCTCCCGGAGAGGGGGCGAGGACCTGATACGGGCCGGCAAGGTCAGCGTCAACGGCCAGGTAATCAGGGAATTGGGGTTTAAGGC
>CAZMFG010000105.1:0-7823 GCA_964565525.1 uncultured Thermodesulfobacteriota bacterium | reverse complement strand
GCAGCCTCCCGATGAACTCGGGGATGAGGCCGAATTTCAGCAGGTCCTCCGGTTGGACTTCTTTTAAGACCTCCCCGATCTGCTTCTCCTGCCTCCTCTTTATATCGGCCCCAAAGCCGATCCCCTTTACCCCGATCCGTTCCTCGATGATCCGTTCGAGGCCCACAAAGGCACCGCCGCACAGGAATAGGATATTCGTGGTATCTATTTGAATAAACTCCTGCTGGGGGTGTTTTCTCCCCCCCTTGGGAGGGACGCTGGCCGTGGTCCCTTCCAGGATCTTGAGCAACGCCTGCTGCACGCCCTCCCCCGATACATCCCTGGTGATGGAAGGGCTATCGGACTTGCGCGAGATCTTATCGATTTCATCGATGTAGACGATTCCCCGGGAGGCACGGTTAACGTCGTAATCGGCGGCCTGCAAGAGGTTCAGGATGATGTTCTCCACATCTTCCCCCACATAGCCGGCCTCCGTCAGGGTGGTGGCATCGGCGATGGTAAACGGCACGTCCAAGATCTTGGCCAAGGTCTGGGCCAGGAGGGTCTTGCCCGTTCCGGTAGGCCCGATCAGAAGGATATTGCTTTTTTGGAGCTCAATATCGTCGATCTTATTTTTTGTGTAGACCCGCTTATAGTGGTTGTGCACGGCTACCGAGAGGATCTTTTTGGCCCGCTCTTGACCGATCACGTATTCATCCAAGACCCGCTTGATCTCTATCGGCTTGGGGACCGGCGTCTTAAGGATAGGCCCCTTCTCAAATTCCTCGAAGATGATCTCATTGCACAGTTCGATACATTCATCGCAGATGTAGACCCGCGGTCCGGCGATCAACTTGCGCACTTGATCTTGACTCTTCCCGCAGAAAGAACAACTCAAGAGTCTGCCTCCACTTCGTTTCTCCATCGCTTTCCCCTTTCGTTACTCCTTGGGTTTTGGCCGTTCGATCACTACTTCATCTATTATACCATACTCTTTGGCCTGGTGCCCAGTCATGTAGAAGTCCCGGTCGGTATCCTTCTGGATCTTCTCCACGGACTGACCGCTATGGTGCACCAGGATATTGTTCAGCTCCTCGCGCAGCCGCAGGATTTCCCGGGCTTGGATATCGACATCGGTCGCCGGCCCCTGAAATCCGCCCATGGGCTGATGCAGGAGGATGCGGGAGTGAGGCAGGGCGTAGCGTTTCCCCTTTGTCCCCGCCGCCAGCAGCACCGCCCCCATACTCGACGCCTGACCCATGCAGATAGAGGAGACGTCAGGTTTGATGTACTGCATGGTGTCATAGATGGCCAGGCCGGCGGTCACCAGCCCCCCGGGGGTATTGATATAGAGGTTGATATCCTTGTCCGGGTCTTCCGATTCGAGAAAGAGCATCTGGGCGACCACCAAGTTGGCCAGATCGTCGTCAATGCCCGTCCCCAAGAAGATGATCCGCTCCTTCAGCAGGCGTGAATAGATGTCATAGGCCCGCTCCGCGCGGCCATCCCGCTCTACGACGATGGGTATTAAAGTGTTCATCGCTTTTTTCCTTTACCCTTTATACTTTCAGCCTTTATATTTAATCATGGCCTCGGCGATGATGAAGTCCAAGACCTTTTCCCGCTGCAGACCCCGTCTGACGGCAGCCACCAGCGGGGAATTCCCTTGCAGCTCTTCCAGCGGCCTCTGATAGGTCCGCGCCATCTCTCCCAACCGTTCTTCCGCTTCCTCTGCTGAGACCGTTATGGACTCCTGTTGAGCGATCCCCTCCAGCAGAAACGAGGTCCGAACCTCCCGCTCCGCGATCTTCTCATACTCTCCCCGCGTCCTTCGTTCCTCATCGGGGGAAAGGTCTTGGTGCTGGGCCGCCGCCCTCCCTTTGAGCTCCTGCAGGAGTTCATCGGTGCGCCGGTGGACCAAATAAGAAGGGATCTCCACGGGATTGGCCTGCAAAAGCTGCTCGATGGCGGCCTGTCTCAATTCCTCCTGGAGCCTGTGTTCCTTGGCCTTTTCCAACTCCGTTGTTATACGCCCCTTCAATTCCTTGAGGTCCTTATAATCCCCCACGTCTTTGGCAAATTCATCGTCCAGGGCGGGGAGGAGCCGTTGTCTGATCTCCTTGACCGTGACCTGAAAAGTCACCTCTTTGCCGGCCAAGTCCTTCCGGGGGTGATCAGGGGGGAAGACCACCGGTATGTCCTCTTGCGCACCTTTTGTTTTTCCGATCAGCCCCTCTTCAAAACCGGCGGTCATGGTACCGGAGCCTATCTCTAACAGGTAATTCTCCGCCTTGCCGTCCCTGACAGGTCTTTGGCCGAGGAACCCTTGAAAGTCTATGAGGACCACATCCCCCTTCTGTACCCGATCGCGCCCTTCCACCGGCTGTAACTGGCCATGCACCATCCTCAGCCGCTCCAGTTCCCCTGCAACCTCTTTGTGGGTCACCTTCTCCTTCTTCCCCTTCAGGCGCAACCCCTTATAACCCGCAACCTCTATCTCCGGCCTCACCTCTACGACGGCCGAATAGGTAAACGGACCCTCCAGGGCCAATTCTCCGGTGTCGATGGTGGGGGGGGAGATGGGGTCAATGGATTCCCGGGAGATGGCCTGGGGATAGGTCTCGTTGATGAGATGGGAGATGGCCTGCTCCTTGACGTACTCCCCGTAACGCTTCTCCAGGACATCCCGGGGGATCTTGCCCGGACGAAACCCCTTGATCCGAACCCGCTTATTGAGGTCCCGGTAGAGGGACTCCACTATCTCCTGGACCTGCGGGGGGGGGACCTCCACCTGGAGCCTCTTTTTGGTTGGGCTGAGTTCCTCTGCGTTGACCTTCACTGGTCTCTCCGTCGTTCCGTTTGTATGGTGCGAGAGGGGGGATTTGAACCCCCATCCGCTTGAGGCGGGCTGGATCCTAAGTCCAGTGCGTCTACCAATTCCGCCACTCTCGCTCCCAGCTTGCCGGGACAAGCCGTATATGCCTGTGGTGGGCCGTCGGGGGATCGAACCCCAAACCTACTGATTAAGAGTCAGTTGCTCTGCCAATTGAGCTAACGGCCCATCGTTGTCTGGCACGCCCGGGGCGACTCGAACGCCCGACCTGCGGATTCGAAGTCCGACGCTCTATCCAGCTGAGCTACGGGCGCATATGTTGGGGTGAGTGAAGGGATTTGAACCCTCGACATCTGGAGCCACAGTCCAGCGCTCTACCCCTGAGCTACACTCACCATCTCTGGCACGCCTGGCAGGATTCGAACCTGCGACCTACGGATTAGAAGTCCGTTGCTCTATCCAGCTGAGCTACAGGCGCCTGCTGCAAATACCATACGGTGCTCTATATCACCGCTCGCAACGGATGTAAAGGCGATTGCCCTCAAACAGTGGTCGGGGCGAGAGGATTTGAACCTCCGACCCCCTGCGCCCAAGGCAGGTGCGCTACCAGTCTGCGCCACGCCCCGATTATCAGCAGAAGATTATACCTCTCTTGGCGCCAATTGCCAACCCTAAGATAGCCCGAGGAAATCCCTCAGCACCTCTTTGAGGGCGGCCAGGGCCTTGCCCCGGTGGCTTATCCTGTTCTTCGCCGCGAGGGGGAGCTCGGCCAGGGTCTTGCCCAGCTCGGGTATGACAAAAAGAGGATCATATCCAAAACCCTTCCTTCCTCTTTCGCTATCACCGATCACGCCCCTACAGGTCCCCTCCACCCATGATTCCTTGCCTGCGGGGTCGACTATCGCGATCACACAGCGAAAAACGGCGCCCCGCTGAGACGGCGGGATACCCTCCAGAAGTCCCAGGAGCTTGCGATTGTTATCCGCATCCGAGGCCTCCTCACCCGCAAATCGGGCGGAGCGCACCCCCGGTTTGCCTCCTAAGCAATCGACTTTCAGCCCGGAGTCGTCGGCTATGGTCAATCTGCCGGTACGCTGTGCCACCGCCCGTGCCTTTTTCAAGGCATTCGCCCGAAAGGTCCTTCCATCTTCCTCTACGGAGGGAAGGGGTGGAAAATCCTTGAGGGAGAGGATGTGTACCCCCAGCCCCCTCAGTGATTCCTTGATCTCCCGGAGCTTACCCGGATTTGCTGTGGCGACGACGAGTTCCTGCACCCGTATCGTGTAAGGCCTCTTCTTGAATGTATCTCAGCTTTTGAATCCCCTTGATCGCCAAAGAGATCATCTGATCCATCGCCTCTTTGGAAAAGGGGGTCTCTTCCGCCGTCCCCTGGACCTCAACAAACTCCCCCTTCCCGGTCATCACCACGTTCATGTCCACCTGGGCCTGGGAGTCCTCCTCATAGTCCAGGTCGAGGAATAGTGCTCCGTCGACAATCCCCACGCTGACGGCCGCCACCGAGTCGGTGATGGGGATTGCCTCTATCTCCCCCCGCCCTGTAAGCCAGCGAAAGGCATCCGCCAAGGCCACGTAGGCCCCGGTGATAGAGGCCGTCCTGGTCCCACCGTCTGCCTGTATCACGTCACAATCCAAGAGGATGGTTCTCTCCCCGAAGGCGTTCAGGTCCGCCACCGATCGCAGGGACCGACCGATCAACCGCTGGATCTCCTGGGTCCTCCCCTTGAGCTGTCCCCGCACCGATTCCCGCGGGGCCCTCGTGTGGGTGGAGCGGGGGAGCATAGCGTACTCCGCCGTCACCCACCCGGTCCCCGTATCCTTTAAGAAGGGAGGAACCCCCTCTTGTACCGTGGCGTTGCAGATTACCCGGGTATCCCCCACCTCGATCAGGACGGATCCCTCGGCGTGTTTGATGTAGTGGCGGGTGATCCTGACTGTTCTCAGCTCATCCCACTGACGTCCGTCTGTCCTGCTCATAGTCTTCGACAAAAAAATTGGTGGAGGCGGCGGGAATCGAACCCGCGTCCGAAAGCAGATCCATAAGGGTATCTACATGCGTATCCCGGATTTTTGTTTCACCCTGTGAGGCTCCTCCGGACAGGATCCCCGAGGGCTAGCTTATGAAGATTCGCCCCCTCCTTATAAGCATCAAAGGGGACTAGCCTGCATCTCTGACGTCCTTCCCAAGCCTGCAGGCGGGATTGGGAGGACGTTAGCCGCACCTTAGGCGGCTAAGGCGTAGTCATAGTTGGCAGTTATAGTGGTTCCCATTTTTTTACGAGGGTTGGAACCTCGGCATGCACTCCTTATCTCTCTGCCCCCGTCGAACCCATTTCGCCCCCACACAGTATGAAAGCGCCTAGCGTACCCTTATCCTCCGAGAGCGCTCCACCTCCTTTTCCATGACCTTTCGCTTCAAGGCCTCCCGTTTATCATACAGCTTCTTCCCCTTGGCCAGGGCCAATGATACCTTGGCCCTGCCGTGGGAGAAGTAGATGCTCAAAGGAATGAGGGCAAACCCCTTCTCCTGTACCTTTCCCTGCAGGCGATGTATCTCACTGTCGTGCAGGAGGAGCTTTCGCGGCCTGAGGGGGTCGTGGTTAAAGCGGTTGCCGAAGGCATAGGGGCTGATGTGGATATCCATCAGGAAGACCTCGCCATTCCTGATTCTGGCGTATCCATCCTTGAGATTGACCCTCCCTTCGCGCAAGGCCTTCACCTCCGTTCCCTGCAGGACCATGCCGGCCTCATAGCTCTCTTCGATGAAATAATCATGTCGGGCCTTGCGGTTTTGGGCGACCACTTTTATTCCCTTGCCTTCTTTCATTCGCCCATACCCTCAAGAAAAGTGTAACAACTTTTGAGAAATTTTGCAAGGAGGGCAAAAGAAACTTACATACTCAGAGGCAGATCGATGATAAACTTCGTCCCTTTAGGGTGATTGTCCCGCACCCTGATATACCCGTTGTGATCGGAGATAATGGCGTTCACGATAGCCAAACCCAATCCGGTGCCCGCCTTTTTGGTGGAAAAGTACGGTTCGAAGAGCTTGGATTTGTCCTCATCGGGGATGCCGCAGCCATTATCCCGTACTTCGAGGGTGACCATCTTCAGGGAGGGATCATATTTGACCTCAATCTCTATCACCCCGTCGCCGTCCACCGCGGCCACGGCGTTGTCCAATATATTGATGAATACTCGTTTCATCTGGTCGCGATCCACCTTGAAGATGGGAAGATCGGGGTCGGGCAAGAAGTGAAAGCGGATGTCGCGGTGGGCCTCCTTAAAGAGGATAAGGCTTGAGCTGATGATCTCGTTGAGGTCATTGGGTGTGGGAGCCACGGCAGGCATCCGGGCGAAATTGGAGAATTCGTTGACCAGGTTTTTCAGCTCGGTTACCTGGTGGATAATGGTGTTCGTGCCTTCCTCAAAGACCCCGGCATCCTGTCCTATTTTACTCCGATATTTCTTGTAGATCCGTTGTGCGGAGAGCTGGATGGGGGTCAGCGGATTCTTTATCTCGTGGGCTATCCGCCTCGCCACCTCTCGCCAGGCGGAGAGTCGCTGCATCTTGATGAGATGGGTAAGGTCGTCGAAGACCACCACCATCCCCAGGTATTCACCCCGTTCGTCCCGCAGGATGTTCACACTGGCCTGGACGGTGAGGACCTTGTCCTCCAGGGTGAGCTCCATCTGCTTCTGGACGCTCTCACTCCGGGTGGTGTTTATCTCCTTGATCAACTCCCGGGCGACCTTCCGGTACCCCGGTTGCATGATTTTGCGATAGTTTTGCCCCACGATGTCCTCGGCCTTGATATCCAACATCCTCTCGGCGGACTTGTTGACCGTGGTAACTATCCCCTGCTTGTCGAAGGAGATCACCCCCGCCGCCACGTTTGCCAGGACCGTCTCCATGTATCTGCGCCGCCTTTCCAGCTCTATATTACTTCTCTGGAGCGCTTTCGTGCCCTCTTCAATTTGGTCCTTGCTGGCCTTGAGGTCGTGGGTCATGGTGTTAAAGGCGCCCACCAAGGTGCCGATCTCATCCTCCGCCTCGATCCCGATGCGGAAATCGAGGTTGCCGCTGGCCACCCGCCGGGTCCCCTCGGCCAGTTCCATGAGGGGGACGGTTAACTCCTTGGCGAGACGGAAGCCGAACCACGTCGCTGAGAAGATGATGACGAGGGTGATCAGGAGGAGAAGAATAATGTAATTGGTGGTCAGGGGTTTTTTCAAGATCTTTGAATGCCGGTAGTCGGCGAAGGCCTCGGATATGTCCTCCATTTTTGCCACCAAGCTCTGGGGGACGTAATAGCCGACCACCACCCCCCCTACAATTCTCTTCCCCTCATAGAGCGGACTCCCGCCCCAGATGATCTCTCCCCCATCCAGATAGGGGGAGGTCTTCGACACCTCTTTTCCGTTTAATACGTCCTGTAAGGAGTCTTGCGGAAGCCCCCCCACGGCGTAGGGCAGGGAAGAATCAACTGCTTCCACCCGCACCTTCCCCTGAGGGGAAAAGATGCCCACCCATGCCAGGTTGTATTCCTTTCTCTTTCTCTCCACCAGCCAGGTAAGCGCCCCCTCCTCCATTTCCCGCGAGGCGAACCTGTTCACCTCTTTGCTGTAGTGAATGGTATTCTTGGCGACATCCCGGTAGTAGGTCTGCGCGACCTCTAAGGAGCCCTGCAGGGAGCGTTCCACTTGGACGTTAAACCAGTTCTCCACGCTCCGGGTAATGAAGATGGCCGAGGTAAAAAATAAAAGCATAGTAGGGACGAGTGAGAGGGAGACGAAGGCCATCACCAACTTCGTCCGTAACCGCGCCCCCAAGACCCTCCTCCTCCGCTCAAAGAGGAGCTTGACCAGGTTCCTGACCACCAAGAAGATTAAGAGCACAAGGAGGATGAGATTGATGTTGATAATGCTGAAGAGGAGGATGTTGCTTCCGACAGGGACCTGATTGCTCAGTTGGGGCAGATGGAGCATCTGA
>CAZMFG010000104.1:0-7826 GCA_964565525.1 uncultured Thermodesulfobacteriota bacterium | reverse complement strand
TGACCTCCTTGGCGAGGTCCTTGACCCCTTCCCGCCACTTAAAGATACAATCGGTTACCTCCGCCCTCCCCTGCACCACGTCATCGGCCAGGGCGCGGCAATGGGGGGCGCCGCAGGCCCCACAGTCCAGACCGGGCAGGGAGGCGTGGATCTCATCCCGCAACTTCATCTTCTCCACGGCCTTGAGAGGATCGGGATCCAAACGGGTGGCAAAGGGCTTCGGCTGCAGCACCTTCTCGAAGAAATAATACCCCTCCTTGAAACGCCTCGCCACCGCTTCCCGGTCTATTGCCGATGCCTTCTCATCGTCGAGCATCAGCTTCCTGATCCGCCCCCTCGACACATAGCGGTCGGCAACCGTCAAGGCCCCCCCCACACACCCCTCAGGACATGCCCTGGCCTCGATGAATTCGACGTTGCGCAGCTTGCCGTTTTCGATCTCATCGAGGACATTGATGACGTTCTTGATCCCGTCCACCACGATGCTCTCTTTGTCCCCCCGCAGGCACCGTTGCCGCTCCAGCTCTCTGATCTCCCCCCCCTTCACCGCCCATCCGATACCTGCCCCGGTGGCCTTCTGGAGATCCTCCTCTGCCCTCACCTCTCGCAAGGCGGATAATAACTCTCCGTATATGTCGGAGATGGATATAGCCCCGTCGATATATGACCGCTCTTTTGTCTCCGTCTTGGCGACCGCCACCATCTTGGCCGGGCAGGGCACCAGGTAGAAGATGCCCAATTCCTCCTCCTTGATCCCCAAATCCTTCGCCTTCGATTGTCTGATACCCTTGGCCACGATCTCGGCGGGGAGGTCAATGGGGTTGATCTGATCGACGAAATTGGGGAACCTGATCTGGATCAGCCTGATGATGGCGGGGCAAAGGGAGGAGATGAGGGGATACGGGCCCCGATACCCCTTGAGGTATTCTTGGGTGGCGATACTCGCCTCTTCGGCTCCCACCGCCTCCTCACAAACCGCGTCAAAACCGAGGGCCTTGAGGGCGCAGAGGATCCTGTTGGGCGCACTTTCCCCGGGGAATTGGGAATAGATGGTGGAGCTTGGAATGCAGATGGTGCGTTTATACTTCCTCAGGTCTTCAAGACTATGGGTACTGGCGGTGATGGCGTGCTCAGGGCAGTCGCGAAAGCACTTGCCGCAGTAGATGCATCGATTGGTGACGATCCTGGCCTTGCCCTCAAAGATCCTGATGGCCTCGGTGCGGCAGGACATCATGCAGTTGACGCAGCCCTGGCACTTTTCCTCATCGATGGTGATGATCCTATACGATCGCTTCACCCTGATCCCTCTCCGACGAGCGGGGATCTCATGACCATCTCCACCACCGTCCCCTTACCCACCGTGGAGCATATATTCAATTCATCGGTGTTCTTCTTCATGTTGGGGAGGCCCATTCCCGCCCCAAATCCCATCTCCCTAATCTCGAGGGGGGCGGTAGAATATCCCTCCTGCATGGCCAAATCGACATCTGGTATTCCCGGCCCGGTGTCCTCTACCACGATCCGCAACGCCTCGGGGAGGACGGTGAAGTGCAACGTCCCCTTCTCTGCATGACAGACCACATTCATCTCCGCTTCGTAGGAGGCAACAGCCACCCCTCGCACGAAGTCGGGATCGAACCCCAGTTCTTTCAGGATCTCCTTGATCTTGCTCGATACCTGCCCCGCATTCCTGAAATCCCGCCCCTCGATCTCATAGTTCCACTCCAGTGCGCGCTCTTTCATCAACGCGTACTTACCAGATGGTCCCTGAGCTCCCGGTCAGCCCTCGCATGGCCAGCCTGGCGCAGGCCTCAAACAAAAAGAGCCCTGTGGTCAACAAGGGGATACCCTTTTGCTTGGCCAATGCAATGGTGGTCTCATCAGGCCTCTTGCCGTGGATAAAGGCAATGGCCTTGATATCGACCATCTCCGCCGTCCTGATCACGTGGGAATTGATCAACCCCGTCAGCAAGAGCTCCCCGCCGATGCTTTGGGTCAAGACATCACTCATCAGATCGGCGGCCTCAGCCGTCGCGATCTCGAGCTGAAGATCGACTGGCTCCCAGAGCAGTTCAGCCTCTAAAATGCCCTTAATCTCCCACAGCTGCATACCATGAGGGCTCAGCCGCAGCGCAAGAGACATAACGCCGTAGCACTGTCAGCTTAGTAATAGATGAGATAGTGTAGTGAATCGTTGTACCGCACAGGCTAGAAACGACTGCCACGGCCCCGTCCGCCTCCACCTCCGCCACCCCGCGGTCTTTCTGCGCGAGGACGTGCTTCATTGACGTTCAGTGCCCTTCCCTTTAAGTCTTTGCCATTAAGACCGCTGATCGCGGCTTGGGCTTCATCCTTAGAGGGCATCTCCACAAATGCGAATCCTCTTGATTCTCCGCTGTACTTGTCCGTTATAATCTTGACGGATTCAACCCGCCCAAAGGATTCAAAAGCCCCCCGTACATCTTCCTCAGTCGTTTCGAACGACAAATTACCGACGTAAATGTTCACAGTGCCCTCCTTATTGCCTCTATGGTTTTTTACTGCCTCCCAATAAACTATACCCTACTCCAACCTTCGCCCTTCTGTCAACGAGACGGAAAAAACAATCCGGCAGGTTGTATGATACCTATGTACAGCGGAGGATATAGGACACGCCGCTCACAACAGGAATTGGATGGACCGCTGGGCCAGGGCCAAAAACGTGGAGGGCAAGATCCCGATATGCAAAACCCCCCAGACCGATATAATGACTGCCAAGACGGCAGCTGGTGAGAACCCTCCGATAGCCAACTCCTTTTCCGGCTCCCGGAAGTACATGTATATGAGCACCCGCAGGTAGTAATAGGCGGCGACGGCGCTGTTCAAGACCCCGATGACGGCCAGCCAGTAATAGTTGGCCTTCACCGCCGCGCTGAAGACGTAGAATTTGGCCATAAAACCGGCCGTGGGAGGCACCCCTGCCAGGGAAAACATAAAGACGGCCATGGCGACTGCCAAGAGGGGGTGACCAAAACCGAGACCCGCATAATCGCTGATCAGGGTATTCTCCTCCCCCTTCTTCCCCAGGAGGATCACCACCGTAAAGGCCCCGATGTTCATAAAACAATAGGCCAGGAGGTAAAAGAGGATGCTCGATCGGCCCAGGTCGTTGCCGGCCACAAAGGCCACCAGGATGTAGCCCGCATGGGCGATACTGGAGTAGGCGAGCATCCGCTTGATGTTCGTCTGTGAGAGGGCAATGATATTCCCCACCGTCATGGTGGCGACAGCCAAGATCCACATGATCTCCGTCCAGTAGGGTTGCAGAGCAGGCAGGGCGTAGAAGAAGACCCGCACGAAGGCAGCGAACCCCGCGGTCTTGACCCCCGTGGCCATGAAGGCCGTAATGGACGTGGGGGCACCCTCATAGACGTCAGGGGTCCACATGTGAAAGGGGACCAGGGCGATCTTAAACCCGAACCCCACCATGAGCAGGGCAAGCCCGGTGATGAGGATGGGCATCCCCCTGATCCACGCCTGCTCTGCCAGGACCGTGCTGATCCCGCCCAGATCGAGGGTGCCGGTCGAGGCATAGGTCAAGGCGATGCCGTACAGCAGAAAGGCCGAGGCGAAGGCCCCCAATAAAAAGTATTTAAAGGCCGCCTCCACCGATCGCGTATCATCCCGCATGATGCCGGCCAAGACATAGATGGAGATGGACATCACCTCCAACCCCAAAAAGATGATCAGGAGGTTGATCCCCGAGGCCATCACCATCATCCCCACGGTGGCGAATAAGATCAAGACATAATATTCGCCGAACCCTATCCCCTCCCGCTTGGCATAATCCAGGGAGGCCAGGATAGTCAAGAAGGCGATGACCATTATCAAGGCCTTGAAAAATAAAGAAAAGGGATCGATCCTCACCATGCCGCTGAAGGCGCTCGTCTCTTGCCCGATCCCCCAATACAGGGAGATGAAGGCGACCACCACCCCTACGAGGGCGGTGTAGCCGAGGAACCCCCTCCGCTCGGAGCGAGCAAAGACGCTCATGAGGAGGATCACCAAGGCGAAGCCGCTCAGCACCAGCTCCGGGGCGATCACGAGGAGGTCTGTTGTCGAAAACTGGATCTGAAAGGTCTCCATCTCCTTCTTACTCCTTTATATCCACGAGCGTATGGTCCGACTTCTCTTCTTCCGTATCCAGCAGTTGTTCTGATTCTGTTTCTGTGGGTGGTGGCACGACGGCCTCATATCGCGCCTTGATATCATAGAGGAAGTGCTGAACCGAGAGCTCCATCTTCTTAAAGAAGAACTTCGGGTAGACCCCCATCCAGACGATCATGACGACGATGGGTATCAAGGTCACGATTTCCCTCAGATTGAGGTCCTTGAGCCGACGATTCTCCTTGTGCGTAACGGCGCCGAACATCACCCGTTGGAACATCCAGAGCATATAGGCGGCAGCCAAGATCACACCCGTGGCGCCGAAGACACCGTACACGGGATTGGCCTTAAAGGTCCCCAGCAGGATGAGGAACTCCCCCACAAAGCCGTTGGTCCCCGGCAGGGCGATGGAGGAGAGGGTCACGACCATGAAAAAGGTGGCAAAGAGCGGCATGACCTGTGCAAGCCCCCCGAAGTCGGCGATCATCCTCGTGTGCCTCCGCTCATAGATCATGCCGACGATCAAAAAGAGGGCCCCCGTGCTCACCCCGTGATTGAGCATCTGATAGATGCTCCCCTGCACCCCCTGCACATTGAAGGCGAACATCCCCAGCATGACGAAGCCGAGGTGGCTCACACTGGAGAAGGCCACCAGCTTCTTGAGGTCGTCCTGCATCATGGAGACCAGGGCGCCGTAGATGATCCCGATGAGGGCCAAAATGGATATGATGGGGACCGCCTTGAAGGCGGCCACGGGAAAGAGCGGTATGGCAAAGCGGATGAATCCATAGGTCCCCAGTTTCAGGAGGACGCCGGCCAGGATCACCGAGCCGGCCGTTGGGGCCTCCACATGGGCATCGGGCAACCACGTGTGAAAGGGAAACATAGGGACCTTGATGGCAAAGGCCACGCCAAAGGCCGCAAACATGAGGTACTGGGTATTAATCGGAAGGACCGTCTGGTAGAGCTTCAGCAGATCAAAGGTGTACTCCCCGGTGGCCTTTCCGTTGAGGAAGTACAGGGCGAGGATGGCCACCAGCATCAGCACACTCCCTGCCATGGTATAGAGGAAGAACTTGACAGCGGCGTAGATCCTCCTCGGCCCACCCCAGACCCCGATGATGAGGTACATGGGGATCAAGGTAACCTCCCAGAAGACGTAAAAAAGGATGAGGTCAAGGGAGGCCAAGACCCCGATCATCCCGGTCTCCAGGATGAGGAAGACGATCATGTATTCCTTGATCATCCGCTCCACCGAACGCCAGGAGCTGAGGATGCACAGGACCGTCAAGAACGTGGTCAGGAGGACCAGCAGGAGGCTGATCCCGTCGATCCCGATAACGTAATTAACCCCCCACTCGGGTATCCACGGGATTCGCTCCACGAACTGCATCCCGGCCACCCCTTCATCGAAGAAAATGAACAGGGGCAGGGAGACGGCAAATTCCACCAGGGAGATGACCAAGGCCATCCACTTGAGGATTTCCTCCTTGGCCCTGGGTACAAAGAGCAGCAGAATCGCCCCTGCCAGGGGGAAGAAGGTGATTACCGTCACAATGGGAAAGCCCGTAGGGTTCATACAAACATCCTCACCTGATCAAGAATAAGATGATTATCACGGCACCCAGGATGATGCCGGTGGCGTAGCCCTGTACGCGGCCTGTCTGGATCCTGCGCAGTACCCCCCCCAGCCAAAGCATCACATCAGCCACCAGGTTCACACCGCGATCGATGACCCCGTCGTCGAACCGGTGCCAGAGGAAGGTACCGAGCCGCTTGGTGCTGTTGACAAAAGAGGCCTCATAGAGCTCATCCACGTAGTACTTATTGAAGACGACGGTATAGAGGGTCTTAAACCGCTCGCCCAACCGCTTGGGGATCTCGGTCTTCCAGATATAGAGATACAAGGCGATTGAGATCCCGATGACGGCGATGGCCACCGAGACCCCCATCAAAAGAAGCTCCTTACTGTCGCCGCCCCCCATCCCTGCGCCCCCACTGGCAAAGGCGGGCTTCACCAGGGAAAAGGCAGCATGCCCTGCCCCCTCGGGGTGTCCCCCAAAGACTGGATGGAGAAACTCATGGAAGAAGTTCCTCCCCCCCAGGACATGGGGTATCCCCACATACCCGCCGATGAGCGAGAGGGTGGCCAGGATGATGAGGGGGATGGTCATGATGGGAGGGGATTCATGGATGTGCTTCTTCACCTCCTCTGAGGCCCGGCACCGCCCAAAAAAGGTGACAAAGAGGAGCCGGAACATATAGAAGGCGGTCATCCCCGCCGCCGCGGCCCCCACGAGCCAGAGCAACACGTGGCCGTGGGTGCTGTCGAAGGCCTGCCAGAGTATCTCGTCCTTGCTGAAAAACCCCGAGAACCCGGGGATCCCTGCGATGGCCAGGGTCGCCACAAAAAAGGTCCAGAAGGTGATGGGGGCTCGCTTCCAGATCCCCCCCATCTTCCTCATATCCAGTTCCCCGCTCATGGCGTGCATTACACTCCCCGCACCCAGAAAGAGGAGCCCCTTGAAGAAGGCATGGGTCATGAGGTGGAAAATCCCCGCGCTGAATGCCCCCACCCCCACGGCAAGAAACATGTAACCGAGCTGGCTGATGGTAGAATAGGCCAGCACGCGCTTGATATCAAACTGCAGAAGCCCCATGGAGGCGGCGTAGATGGCCGTGGCGGCGCCCACAATGGCCACGACCGCCATGGAGACCGGGGCCATGCTGTACAGGATGTTGCACCGGGCGATCATATAGACACCCGAGGTGACCATGGTGGCGGCGTGGATCAGGGAGCTGACCGGGGTGGGACCCTCCATGGCGTCGGGAAGCCACACATAGAGGGGGATCTGGGCCGACTTCCCGGTGGCCCCCACAAAGAGGAGGAGGGTGATGATGGTCACGGTCACGGCATCGAGGGAATGGGCCCCGGCGAAGACCCCGTTGAACTCCAGGGTACCGAGATGGACGAAGATTAAAAATATCGCCAACAGAAAGCCAAAGTCCCCTACCCTGTTGACCACAAAGGCCTTCTTCCCTGCATTGGCAGGGGTATCCCGCTCAAACCAAAAGCCGATGAGGAGATACGAACAGAGCCCCACCCCCTCCCATCCGACAAACATGAGGAGGAAGTTGTTGGCCAGAACCAGGGTGAGCATCATGAAGACGAAGAGGTTGAGGTAGGCGAAGTATCGCGTGTACCCGGAGTCATCGTGCATGTAGCCCACGGAGTAGATGTGGATAAAAAAGCTCACCCCGCTGACCACCAGGGCCATGATGATGGAGAGGGGATCGACCTTGTATCCGATGACCGTCTTGAGATCTCCCGACACGATCCAGTCGAAAAGGATCCTATCGGGCACGGCGACCCGGGCCTCGGGAGCAAGCTGCACAAGGCTGAAAAAGATCAGAATAGAGAAAAGAAAGGAGAGCCCGAGGGCCGAACAGGCGACCCAGCCGACGATCCGTTTGTCGAGGTTAAACCACCGCGCGATCAGGCCGTTGAAGAGAAACCCGATGGCAGGAAAGAGGGGTATCAACCACACCAATTCGATCATAGGGCGCTTCCTCCCGTCACCACTTCAAGAGGTTTATTTCATCCACCTTAATCGTCCCCCGCCCCCGAAAGAGGAGGACGAAGATGGCCAGACCGACGGCCGCCTCAGCCGCCGCCACCG
>CAZMFG010000103.1:0-7900 GCA_964565525.1 uncultured Thermodesulfobacteriota bacterium | reverse complement strand
GAGATTCTGGAGCAGAAGATAGCGGGCTCGCGCATCATTCTCTTTTCCCTGCAACGGGGGATCTCCGCTCTTCAGGGGGAGGATTGGCATCAGGATCCCAGCCTCTCCCAGATCCTCATTGGGTTCACCCAATTGAGAGAGGTAGAGGGGATTTGGATCGTTGATAGAGATCTGAGACCTTTGATCACCAGGGGGACAGGCAAGAGATATGGCGAAGATTTGCTCACGGCCGTCAGTCAGGGGCGGGAAGAACTGCGACTCGAACGGGCCGGGACCCTGTGGTGGTCCTTTTATAACAGGCTTACCATGACCGCCCCCCTCGTGCGTGCAGGGAAGGTCGTGGGAGGGGTGCAGGTCTCTTTTTCATTGGCAAATGTAACGGCTCGGCTGGTGGTCTTCCGCCGGTTATTCCTCTTATTGATATTGATCGACTCTCTTGTCTTAATCGTCTTTGGTGGTTTTCTCTTGGGTCGGATCGTGGTCAACCCCTTGAAGAGGCTGGTTGGGGCAGCGCACAGGATAGGGGGGGGTGAGCTGGGTTATCGGGCGCCGATAGAATATGAGAACGAGATAGGCCAGTTGGCCGCGGCCTTTAACCAGATGGTGGAGCGGTTGGCAGAGAAGCACAAAGATCTGGAGAGGGCCATCCGAAAATTAAAGGATACACAAGAAGAGTTGATAAACTCCGAAAAGTTGGCATCCGTTGGGAGGATGGCCTCAGGGGTGGCTCATGAGATCGGCAATCCCTTGACCTCGATATTGGGACATACGGAGATCCTGCACAAGCGGCTGAAACGCAAGAAATTAAAGGACGGCGCGATACTCTTGGATTTAGTCGACAGGACGAGAAAAGAAACGGAGAGGATCAATCGTATCATCAAAGATCTTTTGCAATTCTCCAGACCCCCTTCCCCCCCCATAGAGGATATAGACGTCAATCGGGTTATTCAGGATTCCCTGAACGCGATCAGCGCGCAAAAACGGTTTGATACTATAAGCCTTGACCTTTCGCTGGATGAAAACCTTTCTCCGGCACGGGGGATACGCGATCAGCTGCAGCAGGTCTTGTTCAATATATTGATAAACGCCGCCGATGCCATGCCGGAGGGAGGAACCATCACCGTCACCACACGAAAAGAGGGCCGATGGGTTATTCTCACCGTCAAAGATACCGGCGTGGGAATTCCCGCTGAGGATCTGGACAAGATCTGTGACCCCTTTTACACCACCAAGTCTCCGGACAAGGGAACCGGACTTGGGCTCTCTATTTCTCTCAAGATCATCGATGAATTTGGGGGGAAACTACGAATTGAGAGCGAGGTTGGTGAAGGCGCAGCTTTTAGTATATACCTCAAAAAGGGAAAGAAGAGATAAAAACCCTACAGGATCGCCCTCCCTGCGGCAAAGGCCCTCGTGTTTAAATCGTGGAGGCTTTCCGGGAGATGCCTCAAGAGACACGACAACCAATGCTTCTCGTCGATATCCAGCAACGCTGAGAAGGCGCCCAAGAGCACCGCATTGGCGGCCCGTTCATTGCCTTTCTCAGCGGCTATGGAGGTGGCAGGGATGATATATACGTCCTTGAAGTGCTTTTTTAAGGTTGGTTCTATATCCCCTGGATATTCCATCTCTCCTCTGTTTACGATTGGCGGGTTGATCTCGACTGCATCCATCACTATCACGGTAGCAGGGCTGCAATAATTCAGCCACCTGAGCGACTCCATTTTTTCCATCATAACGAGATAATCCGCTTCTCCCATTTTAATGATGGGAGAGTAGACCTTTTTGCCGAAGCGGACATGGCTGCTGACCGCACCGCCCCGCTGGGCCATCCCGTGTACCTCGCTCTTTTTGACGTCATAACCGGCCTCCAGGAAGGTATCTGCCATCACGTCGCTGGCCAGGATCACCCCCTGCCCCCCTACGCCCGCTACCAATATATTGGTCACATCCTTTGCCACGGCGTTTGTCTAACCTGCCGTACCCTGTTTTTTTAACTGGAAACCAAGGGGGACTTCTTCGGTGTGCCCTTTGATGGCGCCGAACTGACAGACCTGATAACAGAGACCACAGCCGTTACAGAGGGTTTCGTTGATGACCGCTATCCCTCTTCTCTTTTTAACCTTTCCGTCTGCCGTTTTGTAATCCCCCGCCTTGGTGCTGTCCCAGGAGATGGCGGGACAACCCAGCTCCAGGCAGTTGCGGCAACCGGTGCACGTCCCTTCATCTACATACACGGGCGCATTATAGGACTCGATCGCCCGGCGCAGCAGGGCGCAAGGGGCATCGGCGGCGACGATCACGGAGGTCTCATCTTTGTTTGTTTCCTCTTGCACCACCCGCTCAAATTCCTCAAGGTTATAAGGATTAACCCTACGGGCATTCTCAGGTTTTACCCCCAGGGCCTTGACCAATGCGAGGTAATCGATGGCAAAGGCCTCTTCTCCTGCGGCAGTATAACCCGTCCCCGGATGCTCCTGGGCTCCGGTCATGGCAGTCACCCAGTTGTCGAGGATGATCACGGTGGCATTGGATTTGTTGTAGATCATGTTCATCAAGGGGGTAATCCCGCTGTGCAGAAAGGTGGAATCCCCAATCACACAGACCATAGTGCCCAAGGCCTTCTCCCCCAAGACCTGAGAGGCGCCCTCGGTCACCCCGATGCTGGAGCCCATGCAGATGGTGGTATCCAGGTTGCTGAGGGGGGGGAGGGCCCCCAAGGTATAGCAGCCGATATCGCCGTGGACAAAGAGCTTCAGCTTTCTCAGGGTGTAAAACACGGCCCTATGGGGGCACCCCGCACACAGATTGGGCGGACGGGGAGGAATCGGCTTGTCATACACGTCCTTTGGAGCTGTATAGGTCGGATCACATATCTCCGCCACGATAGTCGGGCTCAACTCACCGCAGAGCGGCACTTTGTCCTTGCCCACATCTATGGTGTGCCCCATGGCCCTGATTTGTTCTTCCCAGAAGGGGTCCAATTCTTCTATGACATAGACCTTATCGACCTTATCGATGAATTCCCTGATCATCTTTTCGGGCAGAGGCCAGGACATACCGAGCTTCAAGAAAGAGGCATTCGGCATGACCTCTTTGGCATATTGGTAGGAGATACCACCGGTGATGATACCCACCGTCGTATCGTTCATCTCCACCCGATTCCCCTCGAATGTTTCGGCAAATGCCTTGAGCTTTATCAACCGCTCTTCGATTACCTCGTGTCTTTCACGTCCGTATACGGGCAACATGACGTATTTGGGCACATCCTTTACCGGTTCGAGGGGGCGATCCGGCACATGGCGTTCTCCCAATTCCACCGGGCTCTTAGAGTGAGAGATCCGAGTGACGGTCCTGAGCATGACCGGCGTATCAAACGCCTCACTGATCTCAAAGGCCCTTTTTGTAAAATCCTTGGCCTCCTGACTGTCACTCGGCTCCAACATGGGTACCTTGGCGAATCTGGCATAGTGGCGGTTGTCTTGCTCGTTTTGGGAACTGTACAACTCGGGATCATCGGCGGTGACCAGGACAAATCCTCCATTGACTCCGGTATACGCCACCGACATGAGGGGATCCGCCGCAACGTTGACGCCCACGTGTTTCATGGATGCCAGGGCGCGCGCCCCCGTCAACATGGCCCCTACCGCCGCGAAAAAGGCGTCCTTTTCGTTGGGGGCCCACTCCGCCTTGATCTCCTTATACCGGGCCATCGTCTCCAGGATCTCAGTGCTCGGTGTCCCCGGGTAGGAGGAGGCAAAGCGCACACCGGCCTCCCACGCGCCCCTGGCGATGGCCTCATTGCCTGAAAGTAATCTTTTTTCTTTCATACGGCCAGGTCCTTCACTCGCCTTTCATTCGATGTAAGGATACTACTGTTCGATGATTCAAACATCTACAAACGTTTTTGGGAGTTTTTGCTCGAGTCCTTGAACCCTCGAATCCTCGACCCCTCTCATATGGGGATCGTTACTTATATCACACTCATGCCCTATATCAAAGCCGAAGCAGATGATGCCAGCTCCGAGAAGCTGATGAGCCGAATGCCTTCATCGTGCACCGTCTTCATAAAGAGGGGGTCCATGAGCATCTCGAAGTCCCGCTGCCTCCATTCGTCCCCCCCCATGCTGGGGTGGACCATCAATTCCGTGACCCCTGGGGGGATTTCCTTCAGAGAGAAGGAAACAAGGGGATCGATGAGCAGATGGGGGTGCGCGATCCCTTGTTTGCGGAGCGCATCCTCCATTTCTTGGGCCTGTTCCTCGGTGATGAGAATATCCTCTCTGCCCAACAAGGTATATCCTTGTTTGCTGAACCGGAGGGCCATAATCCCGTATCTATCCATTGCTTCCACCAAGGGTTCGAAGATTTGGGGAAAGCCATGAATATGGTGATGGGTATCCACGTGGGAAGGGGTCAATCCTGTATCCAAAAAGGCGGTTATCTGTGTCTCGATCTCGTTCCTTATCTTCTTGGAGAAATCGGGATCATCCAGCATCTGCATGAGTTCGGGCCGGGATAATCGTTCTCTGCCCGGGGATTCCCACCCCAGCAGGGGATCGAGATCGATGTGGATCCCCACCTGAAAGGAAGGGTTATTTTTGGCCATTGCTATGGCCTCTTGAGCAGAAGGTCCTTTGATTATCAGTGACGAATCAGTGACCGTCTCCTTTTCATAGGCGGCGAATATCCCCTCGTTTACCTCAGGGGAAATGCCGAGATCATCGGCATTGATGATGAGAAAGCGAGATGGGGCCATAGGAGAGTTGGCTGTGGATGGAGCCGGCGGGGAGGGTTGAACTCCCGGCCTACTGATTACGAATCAGCCGCTCTACCACTGAGCTACGCCGGCTCTGAGTGCTCATAAAATACACCGTGGTAAAATGGGTGTCAAGCGACGGGGATAGAAAGGAACAAGGAACTGCCGGGACCATCCGTTCTCAGCGCATCACGAACGGGTTATTCAGCCGACCAACGGATTTCGGATGCGCAGATCTGGAAACCGGCCAAAGTCCCTGTCGGCAGTCCATAATTCACTAACGCCATGCTGATGACACAAAGCTACTACCCGAGCATCATGCACCTGCGGCCCTGAAACCCGCCCGGTTTGGAGTTTGGATACCAGAATCTGCCAATAGTCCGCTGATTCCGCCAGCAGGACAAGGCTCGGTGATTCCAGCCAGGCTTCTATTTGGTCAATGGCCTTTTCCAGTGGCGTCGGCGGATCATAGATTCGAGGATGGGTCACAATAGCAAGAAATTCGTGAATGCACGGCCACGGTATCGCCCAGAGGGCACGGCCCTCAGCGAGTTCGACAATTCGGGCATAGGCGACGTCATGCCAGGGAGATTCTTCTCGGTGCGCGTAAACGAGAAGATTGGTGTCAAGAGCAATCATCCCCCACGTCCTTCGTAGCTTAGTTCGCGTATCTTCTCCCAGGGGGCGTCTGCGAGATGAGGTTGCAGGCCCCTGCCCTTGTACGTGGCCTTTCGGAGTTGGAAACGACCGCTCCTCTGACGTTCGGATATAATCCGACGCAGACCTTCTTCAACAAGGGCCTTCAGGGTCGTGTGTTCTTGGTGAGCCAACTTGCGCGCTTCTTCAAAGAGGCTATTTGGTATATGTATGGTTGTCTTCATACGGTTAACCATATCATTTCTGTGTACGATGTCAAGAGAAACAACAGATCGGAGTTTTCCCCTTGCCCCTTAATGATTACTGTGCTATTTAGATCTTAAATTTCTGAAAAAATTACCACATATATTTTAGAACCCTTGGCCCCTCGAACCCTGCCGCTTGCGGCATCCCGCTTTCCATACAATCTGAATTAAGGAGCGGGATTGAATCCTCTTTGAGACAGTAACGTTACCTGCGGAGGGGGTGGGTATTCACGACTACTGGAAGGGATAGAGATGCTCGGCAAACGCGTACTGGTCATCGATGATGAGGAGAACCTGAGGCACTATCTCCAAATGGTCCTGGGGGAGGCGGGGTACCAGGTAGAGACTGCGCAAGACGGTAAAGAGGCCCTCGAGAAGATGCAGCAGCATGCCTTTGATCTCGTCTTGTGCGATATCAGGATGCCGAAAATGGACGGTATGGCCTTTCTCAAAGAGGCGAGGGCAAGGGGGTCTGAAGGGACCATCATCATGATGTCCGCTTATGGCACCGTCGACACGGCGGTAGAGGCGATGAAGATGGGTGCCTATGACTATGTCTCCAAGCCCTTCAACGCCGACGAGATCATTTTGGTTCTCAAAAAAGCACAAGAGCGCGAAAGGTTGCGGGAGGAGAATATCAGGCTCAGGCGCGAGGTACAGGGAGATTACGGCCTGGCCAATATTATTGCCGAGAGCGAGGCGATGCGTGAGATCCTCGATCTCGTCAAAAAGGTGGCCCGGTATAAATCATCAGTCCTCATCACCGGTGAGAGCGGCACCGGCAAGGAGCTGATTGCGCGGGCTATTCACTATAATAGTGATAGAAAAGATAATGCTTTAATTTCAATAAATTGTGGTGCTATACCTGAGAATTTACTCGAAACTGAGCTCTTCGGTCATGTCAAGGGGGCCTTTACCGATGCCGTCCAATCGAAAAAAGGCCTCTTTGAGATGGCCCATGAGGGGACGATGTTTCTCGATGAGGTAGGGGAGCTCCCGCCGAATCTCCAGGTGAAGCTCTTGCGGGTGCTCCAGGATGGGGAGATCAGGAGGGTAGGGGATACCGCTTCCTCCACGGTCGATGTCAGCATCATTGCCGCCACCGCCAAGGACCTGGCGGCTGAGGTAAAAAACAATAGGTTCAGAGAAGACCTCTATTACCGCCTCAATGTCCTTCCTATCCATCTCCCCCCCCTGCGAGAAAGGAAAGAAGATATCCCGCCCCTGGTCGACTACTTCATCGAGGTGTATAACAGAAAACTGGGGTTGCGCATTAAAGGCGCTTCCAAGGAGGCAATGAAACAATTCCTCCAATACCCCTGGCCGGGCAACGTGCGGGAGCTGGAGAATATCATCGAGCGGGCCATGATCCTGACGGAAAAGGATACCATCGGTGTCGAGGCCCTCTCGATGCCTCTGCACGGGGAAGAAGAAACGCCTGCTGTATCATCGGGCCTGTCCATCAAAAAGGGGGCCCGGGAGATGGAAATCAGGCTCATAAAGGAGGCCCTGGACAAGACGGGGGGCAACCGCTTGCAGGCGGCCCGCATCCTGGAGATCAGCCACAAGGCCCTTCTGTATAAGCTCAAGGACTATGGGCTGGAGGGGTATGGGAAAAAGGGGTGAACGGTGAATGCTCTCAACCTCACACAACAGAAAGGAAAAAAGACATAATTTTGTAAGGTCATAATTATCTAACCTGGCTCATATTTTTGGGGTAAGAAGGGGGGTGTATAAGGATGAAAAGGGGGGTAGATGGGGTTACGCTCATCGAAGTGGCCATCGTGATGGCCATCGTCGCCATCATTGGAATGTCTTTGTCGCCGGCCATTGGGGAGTGGCTGGATAATTACCGTATCAGACAAGCGGCGCGAGACATTGTTTCTACACTTAATGTAGCGAAGGTGAAGGCCATATCCAGACGCCTGGAATATCGGGTGTATTTTGATGTGGCAAATAATCAATATCGGCTATGGATGAATGATGGTGGTTGGGTTCCAGACCCGGAAGAGGGAATATTCCGTACCCCCAGGGGTGTAGACATCTCTGGTGCGACAGGCAATCTGGGCAGTCCTCCGAAGGTTAAATTTAATCCCGACGGCACCTGTTCGAACGGACACGTCACGATAGATAATGGGCAAGGTAAACAATATAATGTTGTCTTTTACTACACCGGCAGGATACGGATTGAGGAGCCGTGAACAATCTGTCCCGCTTTTACTCGTGCAAAGCCGCAAAG
>CAZMFG010000102.1:0-7928 GCA_964565525.1 uncultured Thermodesulfobacteriota bacterium | reverse complement strand
ACGAGGGTTAGAGTCAGGCCTTGAGGAAGAATAGGGAGGAATAATAGGAACTAGGATAGGAACTAGGGGACGTAGTTAAATATATTAAATATTTTATTGTCCAACAGGAATGGGGTAGCGATAGGACATGCCAAGAGGACCGAGGTTAGATGCTCCTGGAACTATGCATCATGTCATAGTTCGGGGTATTGAAAGAGGGCACATATTCAGGGGTGATAAAGACAGAGAAGACTTCCTTGCTCGCTTAGGTCGGGTGGTAGAGGAGGGACAGGCGTCTTGTTTTGCGTGGGTATTAAGAGAAACAATAGGGAAACAGAAGGGGACGTAGTTAAAACTATTAAATAACCAGGAGAATAGAGAGACGGAAGACGGATGGCAAAACATTTAAATAAGTTTATTACGTCCCCATGATTTCACCCAATCAATAACAATTGCTTGATGAAGTAATTGAATAATTTAAGGACGTCCCTTTTCCCTCTTTGTTCTCATAAATATCTTGACAAATGTAATTCACTTGTCATACAATTGTCTTATGATAGTTCTCGATGCATCGACGCTCATTTTACTTGCGAAGATCGAGATATTGGAAACATTCGCTTTGAATTTTCCAGAGGAAGTCGTAATCCCTTTAGGCGTCAAAGAAGAAACCTGTCGGAAAGAGGCGGAAGAAACCCCTCTTATCGACAACTTACTGAGAAATAATACAATACGTGTCCTAAAAGTTAAAGAAAGTAAAATGGTAAAGAGACTGATGGATGACTTTCATATTAATGGAGGAGAAGCGGAGGCCGTATCCCTTGCGTTGCAGGAAAAGGCCCCGATAGTCGCCACCGATGACCGAAATGCAATACGAGCGTGCAAGATGTTGAAGATAGATTTTACAACGGCAATTGCCATTTTGATAAGGACATGCGAAAAAAACCTGATTGATAAAAGTGAAGCAGTTATTAAGTTACAAAAACTTGAGGTGTTTGGCAGGTATAGCCGGGCAATCATGGAAGATGCGCGAGAGCGTATTGAAGGAGGTGCATGATATGGGAAAGAAGACGTTAAGCATCCGCATGGATGATGACGATTATCGTTTTTTATCGGTCCTCGCTCAAGAAGAAAAGGAAGACGTCTCAAAGAAAGTGAGAGAATTGGTTGATCTTGGGAGGGTAATGTTCGCCATCGAAAAATATAAAAAATCAGAGGCTTCCATAGAGAAGGCGGCAAAAATAGCCGGGGTCTCTATTGCAAAGATAATGGATATATTCAAAGAGCACGGCGTAGAGGCGAATCTTGAATGCGAAGATTACCTCAAGGGACTTAAATCTCTGCAGAAGATGTGGTAGGGAAAAAAATCAGTCAGTACCGCTATCGGCAGCTGGGAGTTTAGAGAGAGAATCTGGCATCATAAGGATGCTAAAATCTATATGTGAAGTATTTAGGCGGAACGTCTTGAATCCTTTATTAACAACAAGGAGTTCCCATGGCGCAGACAGGCATTGTAAAAGACAAGCGGTACCTGGAGCATGATACCGGGGGCTATCACGTGGAGAACCCGGAGCGCTTGGTCCATATCTATCAGGCCCTCGACGACATCAAAGACCTTTTTGAGGAGATACCGCCGCGGGCTGCGACGCGTGAGGAGATCACCGCTGTCCACGACCCCCAGTACGTGGATCGCATCGCTGCCACCGCGGGCAAGGAGGCGCATCGCCTCGATGCCGATACCGTGACCTCAGCCAAGAGCTATGAGGTCTCTCTCCTCGCCGCCGGCGGGCTGTTGGCGGCCATCGATGCGGCGATGGACGGCCTGGCAAACGCCTTCGCCCTGATCAGGCCCCCCGGGCACCATGCCGAGCGAGACCGGGCCATGGGTTTTTGCATCTTCAACAACATCGCCATCGGCGCGCACTACGCCCTGGCACAGCACGGGCTGGAGCGCATCCTCATCGTGGACTGGGACCTGCACCACGGCAACGGCACCCAGCATACCTTTTACCAGGATCCCCGTGTCCTCTACTTCTCCACCCACCAGTACCCCTATTATCCCGGCACCGGTCACTATACCGAAATCGGAGAAGGTAAAGGCAGGGGATATACCGTCAATTGCCCCCTCTCCACCGGCTGTGGCGACGCCGATTATGCCAATCTCATGCGGCACATCCTCCGCCCCATCGCCCTGGCGTATCGACCGCAGCTGATCCTGGTGTCGGCCGGCTTTGACATCTATTATCGGGACCCCCTGGGCGGGATGGCGGTTACCGAGGGGGGTTTTGCCCGGCTCACCGACATCATCATGGGGATCGCCGAAGAGGTATGCGGGGGGAACATGGTTATAACCCTGGAGGGGGGATACAATCTCGAGGGGCAGGCCCTCTCCGTCAAGGAGGTGGTTAAGAGGATGGCCGGCGAGGATCTCGGGGATAGGGGCGCGTGGGAAGAGCAGGAGGCGCAGGCCTATCCGCGCGTCCGGGGGATCGTGAAGGCGATCAAGGAAAACCTGCGGGGTCACTGGCAGTGGGATGGGTAGCGATAGCTCACGCTATCGCTACCCCCGCCATTCATACCCAGTGCCTCATTCTTTTTTGATATCCACCCGCTCTTTGAGTTCCTTGCCCGTCTTGAAAAAGGGGAGCTTTTTGGGTGGGACGCTGACCGACACCCCTGTCTTGGGGTTTCTCCCCTGATACCCCTCATAGTGTCTGATCGCAAAGCTCCCAAACCCCCTGATCTCAACCCGCTCCCCTTTCTTGAGGGCGTTCACCATCTCCTCAAAGACGGCGTCCACTGCCACCTTGGCCACCTTTTGACTTATCTTCGTCCTCTTTGAAACTTCCGTGGCTAGTTCGGCCTTGTTCACCGTTTCACCTCCCTTCCGGTTGAAGTCTTTCACGATATTCAGGGCACCTGCGCCCTGATATATTCCACGGCATTCCTAAAAATGGCACCCCCTGCCCCTTCTTCGGGAAGCTCCTCCCTCGTCCAGCGGGGATGATTGGTCCGGTGGAGGTAGGCCTCGGGATGGGGCATGAGTCCGAATATTCTCCCCGTCTCGTCACATATCCCCGCTATCCCCTCCACGGAGCCGTTGGGGTTGAAGGGATACTCCATGGTCGCCTCTCCATACGCCTCGTCGGTATAAGAGAGACATATCAATCCCTTCTTTTTGAGCTGCTCCGTGATCGAGGGGCCGGCGGTGAGGAACTTGCCCTCGCCGTGCCTCACCGGCAGATAGAGCCTCTCCAAGCCCTTGGTGAAGACGCAGGGTGAATGGGCGTTGACCGTGAGGTGGACCCATCGGTCTTCAAAGCGCCCCGAATCGTTGAAGGTCAACGTCACCTCCTGCTCACCGTATGTACCTTCCAGGGCGGGGGCCAGTCCCAGTTTGACCATAAGTTGGAAACCATTGCAGATACCCAAGACCAATCGTCCATCCTCGATGAAGCGCAGCAGTTGATCCCAGAACCGCTCCCCGGTGGAGGGGACCACAGCGTGCCGGAAGCGGTTGGCGCAGGCCTTGGCCGCCCCCAGATCGTCCCCGTCCAGAAATCCCCCGGGGAGGCACACGAGGTGATACGCATCCAAGGTTCGTTCCCCTCCCAGGAGCTCGTTGATGTGGACCGTGTCCACCGTATCCGCCCCTCCCAATTTACAGGCATGGGCGGTCTCGTATTCGCAATTGATCCCATTGCCCGCCAGCACCATGACCCTGACTTCCGTGCCCACTTATGTGTCCTGCGGGGACGTGCCCTTCGCAGGCCTGCGAAGGGTAAAGGTCGCCACCATCCCGATCACCAAGAGGGCGCACCCGATCCAGACGACGGGCACGCCGGGGTCATGGGCGACCTGAATCCCTGTATAATACCTTTTTTCTTTGTCTTTAAAGATAAAGGTAAGATCCCCCACCTGCAGGTCTTTCTCCCTGAAGAGCCAGAAGCCCTCGGGAGGGGCATCGGGGGGAAAGAGGACCAGCAGGATCGCCTCCCCCAGGCCGTGGACATTGTCTCGATATTGCATAAAGCCTATCTGGACCTGGGTCCCGGGGATGGGCTGTGCCTGCCCTTGTTCGAGCTGCACGGTGTGAGGGGCGCTCCTCGCTCCCTTCTTGAGAACCTCCACTATAGGGAGGACGCTGACGCCATACGAGGCCTGATAAAAGGTGAGCTCTTCATAGGAGAGGGGATGGTTTACCCGCAGGGGCGCATGATCGATCACCACCTCCCCCCCGTCGAGAACACTGAGGGTGCTGACGTACTCTCTGGGGGCCCCGTCGGGATAGAATTCCACCCGAAAGGCGTCGCAGCGTACCTGAAATCCCAGCGGCCTCACCTCCTGCCGAGGGTTGTCGAGGAAGATGTCTTCCACGACCTCACCCTCGCGGATCTCCACATATCCCTTGAAGCCCCACACGGCGCCGATGAGGCCCCCCACCAGAATGATGAGTACGCTCAGGTGGGTGAGATAGGTCCCCAAGCGGGCGTAGCCGCTTTTGTGCTTGCGCACCTGTCGCCAGACACCGGGCAGGCGCTTCCAGGAGCAGGCAATGATGTTAATCGCAAGAAGTATCAGCACCCCGATGAACCACCATGAGTGGTACATATTGAAGAGGCCGAGTCCTTTGAAAATAGCATAGGTTGTTTCGCTATAACGCTGAAGGTACTCAGCCTTGGAGGCGTTTTGAGTGATCAGGGTCCCGATGATGGACAGCGCCGCCAGCAGGATCAACAGGGGTATGGTCAATCGGAGGGAAGAGAGAAAGTTGATGAGGATAGAGAAAAAGCTTCTTTCCTCTATTTTCTTCGTTTTCTTATCGTTCACCTGTAAGTCCCTTCTGGGAGCAGTTTTACTTCAATCTATTCGTGAACATAACATTGCCCCCAAAGGAATTCAACCCCGCCCTTGGCGGGAGCGACCCCTTGACCAAAAGAGTACCCTCAACAAGATTTATCAACGATTTCCATAGCATGCCTTGTATCCCCTGTCAAGGAGAAAGGCGCTTGACTTTAGAGGGCACTTATACTAAGCACATACTGAGATGGCGTAAGGAGATGCGGGAGCGTAGGTTATAAATATATACTTTACGATATATAAGGAGGGCACCAAACGATGGAGATCAAAAAGATAGGGGTAGTAGGGGCCGGTGCCATGGGCAACGGCATCGCCCAGGTCTGCGCCCAGACAGGGCATGAGGTGATCATGCGGGACATCGCCGACGAATTCGTCCAGCGGGGGCTCAAGGCCATCGAGGGGTTCCTCGCCAAGGGTGTGGAGAAGGGCAAGATCACCGAAGAGGACAAAAAGAAGGTCACGGGCAGGATCACGGGCACCACCACCATGGCCGACCTGAAGGACTGCGATTTCGTCATCGAGGCCGTGCTGGAGGACCTGGAGCTGAAGAAACAGGTCTTTGGTGAGCTGGACGGGCTTACCCGTCCGGAAGTCATCCTGGCCACCAATACCTCCTCCATGTCCATCACCGCCATCGGGGCGGCCACCAAGCGCCCTGATAAGGTGGTGGGGATGCACTTTTTCAACCCCGTCCCCCTCATGAGGCTGGTGGAGGTCATCAAGGGCATCGACACCACCGATAAGACGGCGAAGGCGACGTGGGCGCTGTCGGAGAAGCTGGGTAAGATGCCCGTCCTGGTGGAGAAAGACGCCCCGGGTTTTATCGTCAACCGCCTCCTGATGGTCCAGATGATGGAGGCCATTCGAGTCTACGAAGATGGGATCGCATCGATCGAGGATATCGACAAGGCGATCAAGGGTGGCCTCAACCACCCTATGGGGCCTTTCGAGCTGATGGACCTGACCGGTCTCGACATCAACTACAACGTCAACGAGTACTTCCACCGTGAGCTCAATCAGGAGCTGAAGCACGTGACCCCCTTGACCCTGAAGAACATGATCCGCGCCGGCAAGCTGGGGAGAAAGAGCGGGGAGGGATGGTTCAGGTACGATAAAAAGTAAGGGAGATCGCGAACCTATCCCTTGTGCGCAGACGGTGGTTCATAAGGCGGTCTTTGCACCGCCTTTTCCATTGACAAAAGAGATGAAGAGACTATTATGTGAGGAATTTATGCAGGGGGTCTTCTCTCGACAGACGAAGTTCCCCGTGATCGCGCGCGCCGCAGCACTTTACGAAACGGATTAAAACGATTTAATCTTTCTTTAATCGGTCTTTAATCTTCCTCGGTTATAATGCCTCCCACAAGAGAGGACGAGGGAACAGCGGTACTTCATTCAAATGAGTGATGGAAGCAGGGCATATAGGTGCAGGCAGTCTTCTTCTCACGATCAGCGGATCGTGAGAGGCGGACGAGCCGTGCCGGAACCTGATTCCAGAAAGGGGTCGTTATGAGTTTCAAGAAGATGATCATACTGGCGGCGGCGCTGCTCGTGTTCCTCCCCGTGGCCGCTGCCGCCCAGCAGCCCCTGCGGGTTGCAGTCCTCCCCTTCACCGTCCACAGCGCAGAGGATCTCTCCTATTTCAGGGACGGGGTGTGGGATATCATCTCCACCCGGATCATCGTCGAGGGTGAGATCGAGGTGGTGGAAAAGTCCCTCGTGGCGCGCTTTCTGCCCGACCTGCGCGGCGAGATCACCGATCAGGGGGCCCGCTGGCTGGGCGCCCGGGTGGGGGCCGATTACGTCGTCTACGGCAGCATCACCAAGGTGGGGGAATACATCAGCCTCGACGCCAAGGTGGTCCACGTTGCCGGCCAGCGGGCCACCAGCAGCGCCTTCGCCCAGCACCAGGGGATGGATGAGGTGATGGCCAAGGTGGATACCTTCGCCCAGGACCTCAGCAACCGCATCCTCGGACGCAGGGCCTCCTATGAGCGGCAGGGGCCGGGGCAGTTGCGCCAGTATCTGACGTTTCAGTCCCTGGGCTACTCAAGACTGCTGAACTTTCCCAAGCGGGCCTTGAAAGGGGTCGACGCCGGCGACGTGGACGGCGACGGCAAGAACGAGATCGTGGTCATGGACCACTGCCAGCTCTGGCTCTACCGGGATGAGGGCAAGGAGATCACGCTGGTGGCCGAGTTCAAGACGGGGAGCGGCAGCGACTTCCTCACCCTGGATGTCATCGATATCGACGGAGACAAACGGGCGGAGATCGCCGTCACCAACCACTTCAACGGCAGCCTCCAATCCTTCATCCTCGCCTACGAAGACGGCACCTTTCGCTACCTCGCCAAGAGGCTCAACTGGTACCTGCGGGCGGTGAAGATCCCCGGCACAGGGGAGGTCCTCCTGGCCCAGCGGATGGGGATCGATCGGGACTATGAGGGGCCCGTGCGCCTCGTCCAACGGAAGGGAAAGAAGATCAAGCTAGGCAAGAAGCTCAAGACGGGCAAAAAGGGGCCTCTCCCCAAGGAGGTAGAGTGGATCTACACCTTTAACTCGGGGCGATTCACCTCCCCGGAGGCCCAGGAGTTCCTCGTGCTGGAGGAGGTCGGCGGCAAGGGCAAGGTGCGGCTGCTGGATGAAAGGGGGTCCCTCCAGTGGAAGTCAAGCAATGATCTGGGCGGCTCCGACAACAACATCGACCGCCCTAATGTTTTTCGCGACAAGCAGGGTTTTGCCTCTAAAGAACCCCGGCGCATCTATCTCCCCCCCAGGATGGTCGTCAAAGACCTGGACGGCGACGGCATAGACGACGTGGTCGCCGTGATCAACAAATTCACCGGTGCGTTCCTGGAGCGGGTCAGGGTCTACGACAAGGGCTATGTCACCGGTATGGCGTGGGACGGGATGTCGCTGGCCCAGACCTGGCGCACCCAGGACATCCCCGGCTATGTGGCCGACTTTCAGGTCAAAGACGTGGACAACGACGGCAGGGCGGAGCTGGTGGCCGTCTCCGTCTCCGAACACTTCCTGAAGAAGGATGTCAAGAGCCTCCTCACGGTGTTTGAGCTGTATGAATAGATAAAGAA
>CAZMFG010000101.1:5204-7985 GCA_964565525.1 uncultured Thermodesulfobacteriota bacterium | reverse complement strand
AGGACAAACAAAATACCTATAACGTCCAGCCATTTATACCCGATCTTCCTCACGATGAACAGCATGTCCGAGATATCCCGCCTAGAAATCTTGCTCTCCCCCAGCAGGTAGAAGTCGCTGGTGACCGGGATGGAGTGAACCCCCACCAAGATGCTCTTGTCCATAGGGAGGGTCCTGATACTACCCCCCTGCTCGGGTATCTCCATGATCAACTTCTTATAGAATTCCGCCCGGGAGGAATGGCAGAGAGAACAATCCTTCGCCTTGGTCCCCCTGTCGGTATAATTATGTGACGGCTTGAGAATCAAAACCCTCACCCCTAGCTCAATCTGGTACCGGCGTTCTTTTTCATTCAATACGTTAAGAAAGGAAAGGACTTCTCGGTCCTCCAAAAAGCCATTGTCGTCTCTATCGAGGAGCTTTACCACGTTTGGCTTTTCCGTATCCAACAACTTGGCCACCTCTCCATATTCGAGCCGCTCTGCTTTCCCTTTCTTGTCCACTTTCTGGAGGTAAAAGACGATCCCCTTTTCGGCCTGTGGGGCATGACACATGGTGCACTCCAGGGCTTTGAAGTGCAGGTCCTTTTGGGGCAGCCAGTCGTGTCCTCGCTCCGGATCATGGCACTTGGTGCAGATGGCCTGGCGTTGTTCAACGCTCAGCTCCTCGAAGGGAACACTGGAATGGGGATCATGACAACCAAAGCAGATCTTCTCACTAACCTTAGCATGGAGGCTATCCTTGTATTCTGTCATCACGTCCTGATGGCAGTGCTCACAGACAGGCGTTTTCAGCCCCTTGACCTCAAACCCTTCCCCCGCACGCAAGATGGTCAGATCGGCATGGCAATCGATGCATTCCACTCCACTTTGGCCATGGACCGTCGTAAAGTAGTAGTCTTTAGAGGGAATGGGAGGGATCTTGCCGATGATGGCCTTATCCATCTTTACGGTGACCATCTCGCCCCCTTTTGCCGGCACCCTGAGCATGACCTGGGAGTAGAAGGGCGCGGTTGAGACATGACACATCGTACAATCTTTGATTTGCTTGATCTGATCGGTGAAGTTATGATACGGCCGTAATACCAGGACCTTCTCCTCAAGCTGCGGTGACTGTACACCCTGCTCTTTCAACTTGGCGATAAACCTATTGATTTCATGCACTTCCACGATACCGTTCCCATTGCGATCGATGGCCTTGGCCACATCGCCGTTATATCCACGAGTGAAACGCTCCAGTTCGCGATAGTCAAGGCTGAACCGCTTTCCATCCTTCCCCTGGGCGGTGAGATGGAAGAAGAGTCCTTTTACGGCTTCAGGAGAGTGACAGACCGTGCACTCGAGGTACTGGAAATGGAGCTTTTGCTGGGGCAGCCATCGATGCCCATTTTTGTCGTGACACTGCAAGCAGATTCCCATTCGCTCTTTTTGGGAGAGCTTTCTGAAGGAGGTGGTAGCATGGGGGTTGTGGCACTCGAAGCAGAGCCTGTTACTAACCTTGGCGTGTTTGCTCTTGTCATAGTGGTCTACAATCTCTTCATGGCACTGAGCACAGTCGACGGGGCCCAGTCTTTGTGGATGGGGGATATCCTCAATATCGGTATGGCAATCGACACATTGCAGTTCACGGTGGACCGTGGAACGAAACTTTCCATAATTCACAAAGAGAGTAAGCTTCCCCTTTCTGATCTCCTCTTTTTTAGGGGTAGGAATTACCATCTCGAGCCGTTCTTCTTTGCTCAAGGCGAGAATATCCGGGGTCCCATGGCATTCGAGACATGTTTCATTATCGAGGGGAAAAGTCACGCCAGTCCACACAAAGAGGCTCAAAGACACTAAACTGACAGTGGCGAAGTAGTGAGCGGCGCTCCCTCGCTTCTTCTTATTCGCAACCCGGATCATCTCGTTGCTTCCTCTGTAAGTCTCTTTTTCAAAGCTTGTGCATTTTGTAACAAAATGTTTTTCTATTGTCAAGACAAACTTTAAAAACCGGGGAGAAGAAGGGGGCCTCTTGGTGATGCACATCGTTGAGGCCCCCCTCTGCCGTGGCGGTAAAACACCCTTGAACCGCCCCCCGTACCATGATATTTTCATCATATATGAAAAAGGACGCTTATATTTATATCCATATCATCGGCAACGCGGATACAGTGATAGGCCTCAGAGAAGTGGCGGAAAATATAAGGAAAGATTTCGGGTCCGCCACGAAAATCTCACGAAGCACGATCAATCCGGAAAATTTCTACGATCCGAGGCGTAAACAATATCACTCTACCAAGATCCTCAAGGAGATGTTGGACGAGCTCCCTCCCGATGCTTCGAAGATGATGGGCATCATCTCCTGTGACCTCTTTATACCGATCTTGACCTTTGTCTTCGGCGAGGCGCAGTTGAACGGAAATGTGGGAATCGTCTCTTTCGCCCGGCTGCAGCAGGAGTTTTACGGCCTGCCGCCCAACCAGGCCCTCCTGCAAAGAAGACTGATTAAGGAGATAAAACATGAATTAGGACATACCTTCGGGCTCATCCACTGCTCTCTCAGGGAGTGTGTGATGTCCGTGGCCAACAATATCGCCGACGTAGATTCAAAAGGTTTTACCTTTTGTGAAGGGTGTAACGAGTTGCTGCGCCGCAGCCAAAAGGGGCAGTAAGCGCCCAGACCGGCATATGTTGAATCAACACCCCAGCCTTGTTTAAATAATCAACATATAAATCCCTTTAGAAACAATAAGTTATAAACTAAAATATATTTTAGTTTAAATTTTCAACACATTGGTGATAG
>CAZMFG010000101.1:0-5104 GCA_964565525.1 uncultured Thermodesulfobacteriota bacterium | reverse complement strand
ATCTTTTGTGGGGTCTATCCGGTGAAAAAAATGATACCTTCCAGCGCCTTCAAGCTGGAGTGCCCGTGTACCACTGAGGCCTACATCGACTGCCCTGCCTATCGGCAGATCGCCCAGGGGGACCTGGACATAGCCTGCGGCGAGGCGGTGACGGTGCGGGGTTTTCTGTTGGACGATACGGTCTATTATCATCGAGGTCACCTCTGGCTCCAGCGGATCAACGGAAGGGTACGAGTGGGCTTGGATGATTTTGGCCAATGGTTGCTGGGGGATATAGAGAATATCACCTTTCCCCCGCACAAGGAACGGGTGGAGCGCAATCAACCCCTTCTGCGATTAAGCTGTTCCCACGGCACCGCTGAAATCGCCTCACCCCTTGCCGGCACCGTGATGGACGCCAATGAGGGGGTTCATAGAGATACTTCTTTGATTAATTCCGATCCCTATGGAGAGGGGTGGTTGGTAGAGTTGCGTCTAGCTAAAGGAGAGTTAGGCCGCTTGGAACAGCGGGGTAAAGGATTCATATTCGCCCCTGATGCTCGTAAGTGGCTGGAGAATGAGGTAGATCGGCTCCATGGTGTACTGGAAACGGAGATCGGGATCACCATGAGTGATGGCGGACAGTTGATGGACACCCTGCGGGATGTCGTCACCCAGAACCAATGGGGCATATTAATAAAAACCTTTTTGGTAAAAAGAGAAAAGGAGGAATGAGCCATGTTAGAACTTATTGCCACCATATTTATGGTCAGCGTGGGAGTGATGTTTGGTCTGGTCATTTTGGCCTATGCCATCTACACCACCTTTTATCCCCTCGCAAGGACCATCGGCGGCGGACTCCAGGTGCTGAAGCACTATGGCGAGCAGCGGGTACGGGCAAAGGCCCTCCAGCGCGATTACGTCCTGACCCCTGATGCTCGACTGGGGTTTACCATGGCCGATGGCGGCGATCGGATGAAGAAGAAAAAGAAAAAGTCCCCCAAGCGCAAGAAATAGCCGCCGAGTGACTCATACGGATACTAGATGAGAAGCGGAAAATACTTTTAAGGAGGTACAGAAATGGAAGGTTTCACGTATGTAGATCTCTTCGCTACGAAAGGTATTGAATATCTATTAGTGATCGGATTTCTCCTGGCCATCACTCCCTTCTGGAGGTTCCTACGGGTGCCTGCGCGGGCAGGTATTGAAGCGGTCAGAAGGGCCGTGGCTTCAGTTGCTCAATGGTTCTCACTCCCGGAGGGATTGTTCTACCATCAGGGACATACATGGGTCATGCCCCAAGGTGCTGAACTGGTCAAGGTCGGTGTGGACGATTTCGCCCAGAGGCTCGTGGGAAAATCCAACAAGGTAGATCTTCCTCAGATTGGTTCACGCATTGAGCAGGGAAATGTGGGATGGAAACTTGGCATTGATTCCAAGACTATCGATATGCTCTCCCCTGTTACCGGAGATGTTGTCGCCGTTAATAAAGATATCGTAAAGAACCCCGATCTCATCAATGACGATCCCTACGGGAAGGGGTGGCTGATGATGGTCAAACCCGACAACAAGCGTGCAACGGTAAAGAACCTTTTAACGGGTAAACTGGCAACAGCATGGATGGAGAAAACGGCGGATGAACTCCGGGAGCGAATGGGCGGCGAAGTCGGGGTCGTGTATCAGGATGGTGGTCTTCCCGTATCAGGCATTGCCAAGGCCCTTTCTCCCGATGCATGGGATAAGATGGCGAGTGAATTTCTTCTGACACAGGAATAACTATAAAAAGAGCGTCACAATAATGGGGGCACCCCCTTAAAAGGAGGGGTTGCCCTTATTATTTGTGAATTATCGATAATGAGCAAAACGCCTCGGGGTATGCAAGGTATCCTACAAAAAATACACAAAAAGTGCTTGTTCAAATCATAAAAATAGCATACAATACGGGGCCAAATTCGTTGCCTGATACATACTCGAGGAAGGGGAGGAACATCAGATCAGGGAACAGTGTCACTATAATAATCATCATTTTCGGGGTAGGAGACCTCATCGTCATAGCCTACGCCCCCTATCGCCTCTTTCCCCTCTTCAAAACCATTCAAGGTGGCCTTCAGGTGCTCACGGAATATGGTGAGCAAGTGCCGAAGACTATCCAGAGGGAATATGATTCGATCCCCAGCACACAACAGGTCTCATCTGGCCGATGCGGCGATCAATGTGAGGAAGAACAAGGTGTCCGGAGATAAAAAACCTGAACACGTTTGACGACAAATCGTAAGGAGGAAGACACATGGATAGAAGGACATTTCTCAAAAGGCTCGGCATCGGAATGGCAGGGATGACGTGTGGGGGCGCCCTGGCACCGGGCAGCCTCAATGCCCAAGAAACTACAGAAGGAAAAGAGTTTCTCAGTATCCTTATCGATACCACCCGGTGCATTGGGTGTCGCAGCTGTGAGCTGGCATGTGCAGAGACATACGATCTGCCCATTCCCGATATCGAGGACGACTCTGTGTTTGAAAAAGAACGACGCACAACGGAAACGCAGTGGACGGTCGTCAATCGCTATGAAACGGACAAAGGGACCGTATATGCTGTGAAGCGGTGCATGCATTGTAATCAGCCCGCCTGTGTAGCGGCGTGCCTCGTAAAGGCGATGAAGAAAGAGGAAGAAGGACCCGTCACGTGGGCAAAAAATTGCATGGGCTGCAAGATGTGTGCATTTTCGTGTCCCTTTGACAAGGCGATACTTGAATCCCACAGCCCGACCCCCCGGATCAGAAAGTGTTTCCTCTGCTGGGACAAGCGGCTCGTGAAGGGAGAGATCCCCGCCTGCGTTGAGGCCTGTCCGACAGAGGCCCTCGTCTTCGGCACCAGGAGAGAACTCTTGGAAGAGGCCAGGACACGGATCTATCAACATCCCGACCGCTATGTCCACAACATTTACGGAGAAACCGAGGTCGGTGGTACATCCGTCATGTATCTTTCCGCAGTACCTTTCGAACAGCTTGGGTTCCGTACGGACCTCGGAACGACCTCCCTTCCTGAATTGAGCACGGGCTTCCTGTACGCCGTTCCTATTATTTTCGTCTTGTGGCCCGCCTTTCTGCTCGGTGTCCACCGTGCGACACAAAAGGAAGAGGATTAATAACTACGAAAATAAAGGAGACTGCGATGAAAGGGAAACAAGCATCACCGGAAACACGGACGCTGAAGGACTTTATCGCTTTCATTATCGCTGAGCTAAAGCCACGGGGTAAGATCTTTACGCCCTTCAACATAATCTCTGCCCCCATCCTGGCCCTCGGGATAATCTTGGTCATATATCGCCTCATCTATGGTTTGGGTTCGGTTGTCGCCGAGGCCCCTGGTTTCCCCTGGGGGATATGGATCGGTTTTAACGTTATGGTGGGGGTTGCCTTTGCAGGGGGGGCCTATGTCCTCACCTTTGTCGTCTATATCCTCCGATCAGAAAAATATCACCCCATCATACGGGCCACAATCCTCAATGGGTTCCTTGCCTATGTCTTTTATGCCGGCGCAATCCTCCTTGATTTGGGCCGCTGGTGGAACATTGTAAATCCTCTCATCGGCAATAAGTTCGGGGTCAATTCCGTCCTCTTCCTCGTGGCCTGGCACTTCCTGCTCTATATGATAGCTGAATTCATCGAGTTCTCCCCAGCCTTTGCCGAGTGGCTGGGATTGAAGAGGATCAGGAAGATACTCCATTCCTTGACCCTCGGAGCGGTGATCTTCGGCATCACCCTCTCAACCCTCCATCAATCAGGCCTTGGGGCACTGGTTATGATGGCAAAACCCAATATCCATCCCCTCTGGTATACAGAGTTTATTCCAGTCTTGTTCTTCGTTTCCGGTATCTTTGCAGGACTTTCTATGGTCATCTTTGAAGGGACTATAAGTACCAGGGTCTTCGGCTACCAACTCACCGATGACTTTCGCAGGTCCTACGACGACATCGTCCTCGGCCTCGCAAAGACATGTGCAGCGGTGATGTTCGTCTATCTCTTCTTAAAAGCCCTTGTATTGATACATAGCGCCCAGTGGTCTCTGATCGCTACGCCCATGGGTTACTGGTATCTGACAGAGGTAGTAGGCCTTACACTCATCCCTTGCATCCTCTTTTTGCGGGGTTTCAGAGATGGCAATATAAAGATGATTCGTATAGCTGCCGTTCTCACCATGGCCGGGATCATCATCAACAGGTGTAATTACGTCTTCATTGCCTACAAATGGTATGTACCCTTAAGCGAGAGATACATTCCTTCATGGCAAGAAGTCGTCATGGCCCTCACCATTGTCTTTGCGCATATTTGGGTATTTAGGTGGATCGCCCATAGGATGGCGGTATACCGAAAGCCGCCTGCATGGGCCGTTGGACAGGACAAGCGCGAAGAAAAAAAAGCGTTAGAAGTCACGCTATAGTCGGGGTTTAGTAAAAGACAAGAAGCGTATCCATACACAAGGAGGTAAAACGATGGCGAGAATGACGTTGGTTTTCATGTTGTTTGTGAGCATCTTCCTATTTATTGCCGTGGCATACCCTACGGACATACCCGAGACCATCACCTTGGACAGCATATCGCAAGTATATGGGCCAGTTGAATTCACACACGCACAGCATGCCGACATTGCCGGCAATTGTGCGAGCTGCCACCACCATAGCCCAAAGGGATCTACCCCCGCTTGTGGGGAATGTCATGACTCCATAATCGTCTATCACTATGACGCTGCTAAGAAGGGCCCGGATTTAGGGCTCAAAGGTGCATACCATGGCCAGTGCATGGACTGCCACAAGGAAATGGAGAGCGGCCCTATGGGATGCACCGATTGCCATGAAAAGAAGGTTACAAAATAGGGCCTCAATCTTTTCATAATCTAGCTTTTTTGATCCTTCCGGTAATGCTCATCACGAGCCTTACAGAAGCGGAGGTATCCCGCTGAGCAACGTTGAAACCGTTTCTCAGTAGTGAGTTCCCTACCTCGTGAGGAGAAGAGAGGTATGTTCCCATCATGCCTCGATATATCCCGCTTCGTCTTATGTATGAGGCGTTGCGGGAGTAATTCCCTGTACGCATTCAGTGCCCATACCGTGGACTTTAACAGGATA
>CAZMFG010000100.1:0-8018 GCA_964565525.1 uncultured Thermodesulfobacteriota bacterium | reverse complement strand
TGCTCTCTGGGGTATAACGATTGAAGGGATGTGATTGCGGAAGGTGGCTCTGACCAAAGGGTCACCTCCGGTTTAGCCAAAAGGGTCACTAGCCAAAGGGCTACCTTCGGCTTCGGCTTTGACCAAGGGGTCACTGGCCAAGGGGCCACCTTCGGCTCAGGCGGTTTAGCCAATGGACACCATCATCACTCATATCAATGCGGATTTTGATGCCCTAGCCTCACTGGTGGCGGCCCATAAGCTCTACCCCCAGGCCAAGCTGGTGTTCCCCGGGTCTCAGGAAAAGAGTCTGCGGGATTTCTTTGTCCGTTCTACCTTTTATGTCTTGGAAGCGGAGCGGGTGAAGGATATCGAGTTGGCGGAGATCACCAGACTCATCATGGTGGACACCAGACAGCGGTCCCGCATCGGGCGATTTGCCGAGATCGTGGATAAACCGGGCCTGGAGATCCATATCTACGACCACCACCCCCCCTCAGCGGACGATGTAAAGGGGACCATAGAGGTCGTCGAAGAGAAGGGGGCCACTATTACCATCCTCCTCAGGCAATTGCGGGAGCGCGGTATCTCCCTTACCCCTGATGAGGCAACGGTCATGATGTTGGGGATATACGAGGATACGGGCTCCCTCACCTTCAGTTCCACTACCGAAGAGGACTTCCACGCCGCCGCCTACCTCCTCGCGCAGGGGGCGAGCCTCAATATGATCTCCGATATGATCACCAGGGAATTGAGCGCCGAGCAGGTCTTTTTGCTCAACGACCTCATCAGCTCTGCGGAGCGGTATGACATCCGGGGGGTGGAGGTGGTGGTGACCACCGGCTCCTCCGATAGCTATATCGGAGATGTGGCGGTCTTGGTTCATAAACTAAAGGACATGGAGAATCTCAACTGCGTCTTCGCCTTGATCAGGATGGAGGATCGGATCTATCTCATCGCCAGGAGCAGGGTGGCGGAGATAAATGTGGCCGAGGTGGCCGTAGAGTTCGGCGGAGGGGGACACCCCACCGCGGCCTCGGCCACCATCAGGGATTTGACCATGGTTGAGGTCAAGGAGAAACTGCTGGGCATCGTGCATGAGATAGTGAGACCGCGTATCCGGGCCAGGGACATCATGATCCATCCCCTCAAGGTCATCCAGGAGGATGATACCCTCACCGAGGCCCACGGCATCTTGAGCAAGTATTATAACATCCACGTGCTGCCGGTTTTGCAAGGGGGACAATTGACGGGGTTGATCTCCAGGCCGATTGTGGAACGGGCCGTGCTCCATGGTCTCGGAGATGTGACGGTAGGGGACTATATGACGACGGATTTTTCGACCGTACAGGCCGACACCCCCCTGCGGGTGGTGCAGGGCTACCTGGTGGGGGAGCACCAACGTTTTTTGCCGGTGGTGGAGGATCGGAGGATCATCGGAGGCATCACCAGGACGGACCTCTTGCGGGCCCTGCACGATACCCTCGCCCCGTCACCGCTGTCCTCCTTCTCGACGAGAAAAAAGGCCGTTGCCAAGCTCATGGGTGAGTGGTTGTCCCCTGACCTCGTCTCCCTCCTGCGCGCGTTAGGGCAGGTGGGCGAAGAGCTGGGGCACCGGGTGTATGCGGTGGGCGGGTTTGTCAGGGATCTGCTCGTGAGGCGGGAGAACTACGATATCGATGTGGTGGTGGAGGGAGACGGCGTCCGCTTCGCCCAGGTCTTCGGTGCTCAAAACAAGTGTCGCGTGAAGGTGCATAAGAGGATGAAGACCGCCACCCTCGTGTTCCCCGACGGGTACAAGGTCGATGTGGCCACGGCACGGATGGAATACTACGAACGCCCCGCCGCCCCGCCGACCGTAGAGCTCAGTTCCATTAAGATGGACCTCTTTCGCAGGGACTTTACCATCAATACCTTGGCCGTCGAGCTGAGGCCGGGCGCCTTCGGGCAGCTGCTCGACTTCTTCGGCGGGCAGCGGGATTTGAAAGAGGGGGTGGTCAATGTCCTGCACAACCTCAGTTTCGTGGAGGATCCTTCGCGCATCTTCAGGGCCATCCGTTTTGAGCAGCGGTTCGGCTTTCATATGGGAAAACAGACCCAGAATTTGATGAAGGACTCAGTCTCCAAGGGGTTTTTGGAGCGATTGAGCGGGACGAGGCTCTTTACGGAGCTGGAGCTGGTATTGCGCGAGGAAAATCCCCTGCCCATGGTGGAGCGGATGGCCGAATTCGATCTCCTGCGATTCCTCCACCCCCGCTTGAAGTATGACGATCACACCAAGACCCTCCTGACCGGGGTCTATGAGGTGATCACCTGGTTCGACCTCCTCTTTTTAGAGGAGAGTTACGCGAAATGGATGGTCTATCTCCTGGGGTTGACCGACCAGTTGCCGCTGAAGGGTGTGGAAGAGCTGGCCCGGAGGCTTTTCCTTCCTCCCCGGCATCGGGAGAGATTGATCGAGGGGAGGAGGGAGGGGCGCAAGGTCCTGCAACGGGTGCGGCGAAAACGGATGGGCCCGAAAGACATCTATACCCTCTTCAAGCCCCTTTCCATCGAGGTCCTCCTGTATATCATGGCCAAGACTCAGGAGAAGGGGGTAAAGAAGGCGATCTCCCTCTTTTTTACTCAGCTCAATACCGTGAAGGTGACCCTGCGGGGGAAGGACCTACAGGGACTGGGTATTCAGCCGGGACCCCTTTATCGGGAGATTCTCGATTCCCTCCTCTCGGCCCGCCTCGAAGGCGCGGTCAAGACCAAAGAGGAGGAGCTCCAGTATGTAAGATCCCATTACCTGGCTCGGTGAGTTTGACTTTATCACACCGCTCTGATAATTTAAGAATCAACTTTTCATGAGGCGAGGGACGTGTGGTGGTTTGTGCCCCTGATCATCGTCCGGGTATCGAGTGTCTCGTTTTTCCCGGTGCAGAGTGAACAGTACCGTTCGTGTTGAAAATCCCGATTGCGGAGAAACCGGAGTATGAAAAAGAAACGGGTATTGAGCGGCATGCGTCCCACGGGAAAGACCCACTTAGGGCATCTCCACGGTATCCTGGAGAACTGGCGTGATCTGCAGGAGAAATATGAATGTTTTTACTTCGCCGCTGATTGGCATGCCTTGACCTCCGAGTACAAGAACGCCGCCGTCATCAAAGAGAGCTTGACCGAGATGATCATCGACTGGTTGAGTGTAGGGCTCGATCCCCAGCTCAGTACCCTCTTCGTCCAGTCGTGGGTGAAGGACCATGCAGAGCTCCACCTCCTCCTCTCCATGATTACCCCCCTCGGCTGGCTGGAGCGAAACCCCACCTACAAGGAGCAACAAGAGGAGCTGGCGGATAAGGATATAGGGACATACGGTTTTCTCGGTTATCCAGTACTGCAGGCCGCCGACATCCTCATCTATAAGGGGAATTATGTCCCCGTGGGGAAGGACCAACTCCCTCATTTGGAGATCACCAGGGAGATAGCCCGCCGGTTTAACTATCTTTATCGAGAGGTGTTCCCCCCTCCCGAGGCCTTATTGACGGAGGTCCCCAATCTGGAAGGGACCGACGGGAGAAAGATGAGCAAGAGCTACGACAACGCCATCTTCATCTCCGACCCCCCGGAGGTCATCGCCGCCAAGATCGAACAGATGATCACCGACCCCCAGCGGGGATACCGGAAGGACCCGGGAGACCCGGATGTATGCGGTCTGTTCCCCTATCACCGCATCTATACCGAGCCCGATGTCATCGGTGAGATAGACCGGGAGTGTCGTCGGGCCGGCATAGGGTGTCGGGAGTGCAAGCAGATCTTGATCAAACGGATACAGGGATACCTGGCCCCCATTCAGGAGCGGCGTCAGCACTACCTCACTCACCTGGGGGAGGTGGATGACATCATCCACGAGGGGACCAGGCGGGCGCAGGAGGTGGCGCGGGGGACGATGGCCGAGGTGCGGGAGGCTATGGGGATGTAGCTATGGAAAGCTATACGGTCAAGGTGGATGTCTTTGAGGGGCCCTTGGACCTCTTGTTGCATCTCATCAAGCAGCATCAACTCGATATTTACGATATCCCTATTGCCCTGGTCACCGAGCAATATTTGGAATACATCAGGATCATGAAGGCCCTCGACCTCACCATTGCCGGGGAATTCTTGGTGATGGCGGCGACCCTCATGTATATCAAATCTCGGATGCTCCTTCCCGCCCCCCTCGAAGAAGAAGAGGAGGAGGAAGAGGACCCCCGGGCGGAACTGGTCCAGCGTCTGGTAGAGTATAAACGATTCAAGGAAGCGGCCGTCCATCTTTCCCAGCAGGCATTATTGGAGCGGGATGTCTTCATCAGGCCTGTTCGAGAGATCGAGGCGGAAGAGGGGGAGATAGAGGCGGATCTTTTTCACCTGATCGATGCGCTGCGCGAACTCCTCGAGCGCCAGGAGGTGGAGGACTTCCATGAGGTCACCCTTGAGCGGGTGACCCTGCGGGAGCGGATGAGGGAGCTCTATGAGAGGCTCCACGGGGTGCGGGAGGCGGTACCCTTTTCCTCCCTGTTTCTCCCCGTTGCCTCACGGCTGGAGTTGATCGTGACGTTCCTCGCCCTCTTGGAACTGATCAGATCGGGGATGTTGCGGGCCTTTCAGAGGGAAAGCTTCGGTCCCCTGTGGGTCACCCATGCGGCAACTGCGTGAGAGGCGACCAATGAAACGGATTGTTACGATTATCAGTGTGGTCTTTTTGGTGTGTTGTGTCTGTGACCTGGGGTGGGGGGAGAAGCCCTTTACGGCCTTAGGTAAGAGCGAGCAAACGGAGGCAGTACCGAATCCCACCCTGGAGATGGCGATTCAGGATGGTTTGATGAGGGCGGTGGAAGAAGTGGTGGGGGGCATGGTTGCGCCCCAGACTGTGCAAAGGAGGCAGGAGACCTTGTCTCAGGCGTTTTACGAGCAGCCTGACGCGTTTATCCTGAGCTACAAGATCTTGGAAAGGACGAAGCTCGCCACCGGATATCAGGTCTTGCTCGAATGCGTCGTCGATACGCAGGGGATCGAGAAGCGGTTGACTGCGCTGGGGCTGTTGGACAGTGAACGGCGTCCCCGTTTGAGAACGGTTCAGGTGGTGGTATCAGGGATCAGGAGTTATGATGTCTATTTGGCGATCGAGCAATTGTTGCGGGACGATACGGAGGTCCATGACTTTTCCCTCTCCGAGATCGAGCCGACCATTTTTACCTGGGTGGTGACCATGCAGGGGGAGACAGGGAGGTTGGCCAGCACGCTCCTCTCTCATGACTACGGCGGCCTCAAGGCGAAGGTCGTGGCCTTGAGGCCTGAACGCTTGGAGGTGGCCTTATCACGCTGAGTTTCTTGCGGCAGTAAGGAGGTGGATGATGAAGAAAAGCCCGGTCCTCATAGGGGTTGTCGTCATCGGGGCCATCATGGTGGTCTTTATCGGTGCTGTTCTCCTGTTGACCCTGATGTTTCGGCGTGAGACCCCCTCCTTTGCCCTGGGGGACAAAGTGGGGGTGGTGGAGATCACCGGGGTCATAACCGACTCCAAAGAGGTTATTCGAGAGATCAAATACTTTGTCGAGGATGGGGGGGTGAAGGCCATTGTCCTGCGTGTCGACTCACCCGGTGGAGGGGTGGGGGCGTCCCAGGAGATCCATCAGGAGGTGGTCAAGGCGAGGGGTGTGAAGCCGGTGGTCGCCTCTTTCGGGGGGATAGCCGCCTCAGGGGGGTACTATGTGGCTTGCGGGGCCGACAAGATCGTGGCCAACCCGGGGACCATCACCGGGAGCATCGGGGTGGTGATGCAATTTGCCAACCTCGAGGAGTTATTCAAAAAGATCGGCTACAAGGGGTACGTGATCAAGAGCGGCCCCAACAAGGACATCGGTTCGCCCTTTCGGGAGATGACCCCCGAAGAGCGGGAATTGCTCCAGGAGGTGATCGATACGGTTCACCGACAGTTCGTCAGGGCGGTGGCCGAGGGGAGAAAAATCCCTGTCGAACAGATCATGCCCATCGCCGATGGGAGAATTTTTACAGGAGAGCAGGCCCAGGCCATGGGTTTGGTGGACGAGCTGGGGAACTTGGAGGATACGATACAGATTGCCGCCACCATGGCCGGGATCAAGGGTAAGCCCTCGGTGATCTATCCCCGCCGGAGGAAACCGTCGCTGTTTGATTACCTCACGGAGGGCATTGCCCAACGCCTGAGAGAAGAGGTGCACGAGACCGCCCGTCCCGGCTTAGACTATATATGGCAACAGTGACCTAACAGGGTTCCCCCCTCCTGGCCAGGGTGATAAAACCAGTATGCCCCACCATCTGGTGGAACGGACGCACGCTGAGCCCTTCGATGTTCCAGTTTCTGAACAGGACCTCAAAGACCTCGATGGAGGTGAACCTATTTTCCTCCCGCACGGCATCCACCAAGGACTTGACCTGGATGATGGTGGGGAGATAGCCCACGAAGACCCCGCCAGGCAGCAGACAGTCTGCTGCATCCGTGATCACCCGCCAGGGCTCGGGGATGTCCAAGATGATCCGATCGAGCCCCGCTTCCTCGATCCCCTCATAGATATCGCGCAGTTTTATCTCCAGGTTGGGTGGGTCCCCCATAAAGAGCTGGATGTTTTTTGTAGCTCGTTGGATGAACTCCTCACGCCTCTCATAGGAGATGACCCTGCCCTCCGTCCCTACGGCCCGCAGCAGGGCAAGGGTGAGGGAGCCGGAGCCGATCCCCGCTTCGAGAACGGTGCAGCCGGGGTGGATATCGGCATAGAGCACGATCAAGGCCAGGTCTTTGGGATAGATGATCGAGGTATCCCGCTTCATGTGCATGATGTACTGAAAGAGGGTCGGCCTGAAGACGAGGAAGGGGTTGCCCTTGGAACTGCGTACTACTGTCCCCTCGGGCTTGCCGATGATCTCGGTGTGGAGGATCTTCCCCTTGTGGAGGTTGATGTGTCCCTTCTCCCGCATCCGGTAGAAAAACTCCTTATCGTCCTCCACGTCCAGGAGGATGACGCATTCGCCTTCGGCAATGGGTTGTGTCATGCTATCTCTCTTTGTCCCAACGGCCAGCGTTTCTGCAACAATTCAGCGTTAATTGAGGTTCACCCCTGTTCACCGGTTTTCTTCTTTTAGACGATGATCTTCCCTATATGTTTTTGTTCAAGTTTCATCTTGTCGTATTATTGATTCAGCATCCTCCTTGCAATCTCAAGGGCTGCGGCGATGCGGTGGATCTTGACTGCCCCCAGCCCCTTTATCTCCCTGAGCTTATGCAACGGTTGGTCGGCCATCGCCTTGAATGTCCCGAATCTGGCGAGGACTTCATCGGCGATCCGTTCCGCGGGCCTGCCTTTGATGCCCGTAGAGATCAGGACGGCGAGGAGCTCTGTATCAGTAAGCGTCTCCGGCCCTAGCTCTCGCAGTTTCCCCCCAGGGTGTCGCCATCGTCGCGCTGATGATGTGTCCATCTTCCCCCCCCCAACTTTTTTGCCAGTATATGGTAAAGTAGAGGGGAAGGCAAGGAGCTTGCACAGGGCAGATGCTCGTGGGATGGGCAGCCCGGCCCCCGTTTCCTTTGATTGACAGCAACGGGGTCCTTTTGCTATAGTGCCGTAAGCGTATTTTCTGAGATAGGAGGGGGTGTATGGCAGATCTGCCAGAGCTGGCAGGGATAGAGGAGGCCCTTACCTTTGACGATGTCCTCTTGCTCCCCGCGGAGTCCGAGGTCCTCCCCCATGAAGTGGATATCGGCACGAAGCTCACCAACACCATCAGCCTCAATATCCCCCTGTTGAGTGCGGCCATGGACACGGTCACCGAGGCCAGGACGGCCATCAGCATGGCCCAGACAGGGGGGATCGGCATCATCCACCGCAACCTCCCCGTCGACGTCCAGGCGGCCGAGGTGGACAAGGTAAAAAAGTACGAGAGCGGCATGATCGTCGATCCCATCACCATGGAACCGGAACAGCGGGTATACGAGGCCCTGGCGGTCATGCAAAAATACGGTATCTCAGGGGTCCCGGTCACCAAGA
>CAZMFG010000099.1:0-8335 GCA_964565525.1 uncultured Thermodesulfobacteriota bacterium | reverse complement strand
GTCTCGTGCCTGAGCGTACCCTCAAGCAGAGCATGGTCCTCTATGGGACCGGCCTGCATTCCGGACTGAAGACGGGTATGATCCTCCTGCCCCAACCTCCGGGCAGCGGCATTATGTTCTGTAATCTCTCCGAAGATCACACCGTACCGGGACACTTGGATTACGTCCGCTCCACGGAGTTTGCCACCTCGGTTGCCAAGGGGAGGACCGTTATCAGGACGGTGGAACACTTCATGGCGGTCTTACATGCCTACCGCATCAATAACCTCTTGATCAAGATCAACGGTGAGATCCCCATCATGGACGGCTCCGCCCTCGACTTCTGCCGGATCATCGAGGAGGCGGGGATCGAAGAGCAGATGGCCGGATACGAGGAGTTGGTGGTCGATCGCCGCTATCAGGTAGGGGAGGAGTCGCCGGAGGGCAAATACATCTACATCGAACCCGCCGATACCTTTGGGGTGAGGTACCGGCTGAACTATCCCCCCCCGATCGGTGAGCAGGAGTACACGTTTATGGTGGACGGCGCAGAGCACTTCAAAGAGGAGATCGCCCCTGCGAGGACCTTCGGGTTCTTAAAGGATGCGGAAAAATTGAGCAAGATGGGAATGGCCGGTGGGGGCCACCTCCACAATATTATCCTCTTGGATAACCGGGGGGTGGTCAATACCACCCTGCGGTTCCCCGACGAATTCGTCCGCCATAAGATCCTCGACATCTTCGGGGATTTTTATCTCTTGAACCGTCCCCTCAAGGGGATGGTTACCGCCAACATGACCGGCCATACCGAAAATATCGCCCTGTTGAAAGAGATCAGCAAGGGTATGGGGCTTTGAGCATCACCCTATCTCTTCTACTGATCCCAACGCCCTCCCCAAGAATCGTTCCCCTACCGCGATGAAGCGCTCCGCATTATCGGTGACATAGAATCTATACGACCCCTTTTTTTCTCCGGAGGCGGCGAGCTTTTCCTCTTCTAAGACCCTTTGCACCTCCTTGGCGGTTTCCTTGGCGGAGTTGACCAAGCGGACCGCATCCCCCATGACTACCTTGATGATCCCCTCCAAGAGGGGATAGTGGGTGCAGCCGAGCACCAAGGTGTCGATGGCCTCCTCACGCAAGGGGAGGAGGTAGCTCTGGGCCGTGAGGCGACTCACCTCATTCTCCACCCACCCTTCCTCCGCCAGGGGCACAAAGAGGGGACACGGGCGGCTGATGACGGTGATCTTGTGATTGATCAGGTGGATGGCCTGCTCATAGGCGCGGCTTTTCACCGTCCCCTCGGTCCCGATGACCCCTACCCGCTTGTTCTGCGTCATCTTTGCCGCCCGCCGCGCCCCGGGGTCGATCACCCCGATGACCGGCATATCATGCGATTTTTTAAGAGCAGGGAGGCTCACGGCCGATGAGGTATTGCAGGCCACCACCAGGAGCTTGATCCCCTGGCGCAGGAGAAAGCCCGTGATCTCCTGTGAGTACTTGATGATGGTCTGGGGGGAACGAGTTCCGTAGGGGACCCTGGCCGTGTCCCCCAGGTAGGTGATGTCCTCGTGGGGGAGGAGGCCGATGACCTCCTTAAAGACCGTCAACCCTCCTACCCCCGAGTCGAAGATGCCGATGGGCAGGTTTTCTTTCTTCATCGTTGCCACAAGAGGATCCTGCTGTTTGGGTTCTTGGGTTGACAATACTAACAATAACCAGGCGAAAGCTCAAGCGGTTTAATGGAGGGGATAGTGACCGGTGTGCACGGCCGAGATGGTGTCGGTGGCCGGTGTATGGTACAATCATGCGAGGCGATCCGTTACAAGACCGCAAAGACCAGAGGGTAGGATGGCAATGAAGTTGTTCGAGCCATTAACGGTACGGAGTATGGTGCTCAAAAACCGTATCGTGATGCCCGCCATGCAGCTCATGCTGGGGCTCAGAAACCGGCGCGCCCGCGCCTTTTATTTAGAGCGGGCGCGGGGCGGGGTGGGCGCCATCATCATGTGCGCGACCTCCGTGGACCTCTTTATCGACGATGAGGCCTGGGGGCGGGCCGACGGTGTGCACAGATTTATAGCACGCATGCAGTCCTTCACCGAGGAGATAAGGGATGCCGGCGCACGGATAGGGATCCAACTCTGGCACGGCAACCAGGTGCCCCCGGGGAACGGCGCATCCATGGTGCCTGGCGGTGAACTGGCGGCGCCTTCGGCCGTGGACACGATGCGGACCCTGACGAAGGATGAAATCCGATCCATCATTCACAAGTTTGCCCTGGCATCGGGTGCGGCCCAGGAGGCGGGCTTCGATTTCGTGGAGGTGCACGGCGCCCATGGCTATCTCCCCTGCCAGTTTTTTTCAGGGACGGACAACAAGCGGACGGACGAATACGGCGGCAATCTCCAGGGCAGAATGCGCTTCGGCCTGGAGATGGTCGAATCTATGAGAAGGACGGTGGGAAGTGACTTTCCCATCTTTTACCGGATCGGCGCCGAGGAAAAGAGGGCCGGTGGTATTACCATCGGACAGAGCAAAGCCTTTGCAGCCGCACTGGAACGGGCAGGAGTCGATGCCTTCGATGTCTCCATCGGTCTGCCAGTCGGTCGCGAGGCCTCACCCACCAAGAGGGCCAAGATGGGGACCTTTGTCTATCTGGCCGAGGCCATAAAGAAGGCCGTCTCCGTCCCCGTGATGGCCGTCGGGCGGATTAATCGCCCGGAGGTGGCCGAGTCCATTGTGGCAGGCGGAAGGGCCGACCTCGTCGGTATTGCCCGGCAGTTGATCGCCGATCCCGCATGGCCGCACAAGGCTCGGGAGGGCAGAGCCGAAGAGATCATCCCCTGTACGTCTTGCAACGCCTGTTTTCAGCCGCTGCGGGGCGGTGCATGGAGCCCCGGCGACTCTGTTTGTACGGTCAATAAACGCGCCGGCAGGGAGATCGACACGTGATATAAAGGGGGGCAGTAAAACAACTTTACAGGTTTTTTGAGGCCCCGAAAAGACGGGTCCCGATTCCAGCGAAATACCTCCCATGGCAAAACCAAGACTTACAGATCCCTACCATCCCCGCACCAGGGAGTACCTAGACGGAGTGGTGCGCTCTCTTGCGCGGCAAGAGTCTCCGCTCATCCAGATCGTCAAGGAGGCCACGGGGGGGATCAAGTATACGAAAGGGGGCGTCCTGGGCGTCCTGCCCGCCTCCTTTAATCCCCCTACCACAGCCCATGAGGCCCTGGTAAGAGAGGCGGGGGCGGCCGTCCCCTTTGACGAGATCCTGCTGGTCCAGGATCAGCAGGCCATGGACAAGGAGCTTCACGACGCGACGGTGGCGGACAGGCTCTTGATGCTTTTGGCTCTCTTCGGCGCAGATAGCCGGATCTCGGTGGGGATTGCCAACCGGGGGTTGTTCCTCGATAAGGTGGAGGCCTTGAAGAATATTTATCAGAAAAATACGCAGATCTATTTCATCGTGGGGTACGATACCATCACGAGGGTCCTCGACCCCGCCTACTATGCAGACAGAGAGGAGTCAGTGCGCTTGCTCTTTTCTCAGGCCCGGTTTTTGGTGGCCAACCGAGGGGCGTGCGGCGAGCAGGACCTCACCGACCTCTTCGGGCGTCAGGAGAACCAACAATTTACGGCACAGGTCTCCCCCCTCACGCTTCCCGCCAAACTAGCCGAAATCTCTTCCTCTGAGGTCCGCCGGCGATTGGCGGAGGGGCAATCGGTAAAGGGGTTGGTCCCCCCCCAGGTGGAGGACTTCTTGCTCACGCGGGGATTTTACGGTAGACAAGGCACCTAAAATTGACTATTATTTCAAGGCGTTTTATCACGTGGTCAGTGACAAAACTACCGGCCATATCCGTGAACCCTTGAATCCTTGTGTGGGGAATGGTATTTTAATAAGGCAGGGGTAAGAAAGGATTTTCATAGGGGTTTATGAAGCGCATTTTGGTGGTCGATGACGAAGAGAGTATCCGCCTCCTCTTCAAGGAGGAATTGGAGGAGGAGGGGTATGAGGTTGAGCTGGCCAAAGGGGGTGAGGAAGCCCTCAAGAAGCTGCGCACATCGAAGCCTGACCTGGTCACCCTCGACCTCAAGATGCCCGACATGGGGGGGTTGGAGGTCTTGGAGCGGATACGAGAAGAGGACAAGGATTTGCCCGTCGTCATCTGCACCGCCTACGGGGACTACAAGCGGGATCTCACCACCTGGGCCTCTGATGCCTATGTGGTGAAGAGCTCGGACCTGACGGAACTCAAAGAGGTGATTAAGGGCTTTTTTGAAAAGAAGGAATAGAAAGCACTTGTGTGGGGATGTAGCTCAGTTGGGAGAGCATCACGTTCGCAACGTGAGGGTCGGGGGTTCGAATCCCCCCATCTCCACCATTTATTTTATGAGGTAATAAGATAGTCCCCGGGAACAAGGCATCAGCGTGCTTTTTGTCTTGATGCACGTGCAATCCTAGTAAACATTCACGGCGAATCTGTGGGCCCCGTCTTGTGGATGGGGGGGTGAACAAACCGCATTCCAATTAACAAAAAGGAGCTGGAGATGCAGAAGAAAAAGATTGGAATCATCGGCTGCGGGAATATGGGAGAGGCCATACTGCGGGGTCTCCACCACCAGGGGATGGCGAAGAACATTATGGTCAGTGAGGTCCGTGCCGACAGACGTGCGTCCATCGAGAAGGACTACGGCGTTGAGGCGGTCTCGGATAATCGTCAGCTCGCCTCCCAGGCAGAAGTGGTCATCCTCGCGGTCAAGCCCCAGGAGTTGAAGGGGGTCCTGCAGGAGATCGCCCCAGCCCTCGATTCTGCGACACTCCTCATCTCCATCGCCGCGGGGGCCTCGCTGGGGACCATTGCCTCTGTCTTGGACAAGGGCGCGCGCCTGGTCAGGGCGATGCCCAATATCGCGGCCCTGGCGTTGGAGTCCGCCACCGCCCTCTCCGCAGGGGGGGAGGCGACCGAAGAAGACTTACAAGTGGCCCAGGAGATATTCAATGCCCTGGGCAGGACAATAGTCATTCCCGAGGCGCTCATGGACGCCGTGACCGGCATGAGCGGCAGCGGGCCGGCCTACGTCTGCCTCTTCATCGAGGCCCTGGCAGACGGCGGGGTGCGCATGGGCCTGCCGAGAAAAGATGCCCTGGCAATGGCGATACAGACGGTCCTGGGTACCGCCCGGCTCCTCTCGGAGCAGGGTGAGCACCCCGCCCATCTTAAAGACAGGGTATCTTCCCCCGGCGGGACGACCATAACGGGGATCGCCTCCTTGGAGGCCAAGGGGTTCAGGGGGGCCGTGATGGAGGCCGTGGCCTCCGCCACCCAACGCTCCAAGGAACTGGCGAAGATGAAGGGGTAACTTATCGAGCTATTACCTTGCCGCTTGCTTAATTCCATCTCGTAAATCGAAAAGGTAAAGGGAAATATGAATATTCATATCCGATCAGCCAGGAAAGACGACGCACCATTCCTCGCATGGGTCATGCTTGCGGCAGCATGGTCGCACCTTCGGTATGGGATTTGGGACCATTATATAGGAGGGACAGAGCACGATTGTCTTTCGTTCCTCAGCCACGTTGCCGCGACACACGAACCCCATCTGTTCCATTATTCTACGTTTATCGTGGCAGAGATAAACGGGCAACAGGCGGGTGCGTTAAGCGGCTATGACCCAACAATACTCGGCATGAAGGCATTCGCGCAGGCCCTTCCGGAGGTCTTTCAAAAGGCAGGGTGGTCCAGGGACGAGCAAAAGGCCGCCCTCGAGCGGTATCTCTCCTGGATGACCTGCGTGCCTGATAATACAGAAGGGGCGTGGATCGTGGAGAGTGTCGCCGCCCGCCCGGAGCATAGAAGGAAGGGTGTGGTGAACAGGTTGCTCGATGAAATACTCACAAGAAGCAGGGAGGGCGGGTATAAACGTGCCCAGATAGGGGTTCTCGTTAATAATACCCCTGCCCGGCGTGCCTATGAGAAGAGCGGATTCATATTCGATAGCGAAAAAAGAGCTCCGACGTTCGAGGCAGTCTTCGGCACCCCCGGCATCACGAAACTGCTGCGTGATCTATAGTCAATATCAGGGGAAAAGGGACATCCTTAATTTCTCCTCAATAAGTTATAGGCGAGAAGAGATGAAAGAGAAAGACCTCACAGCGTATTGCGGATTATATTGTGGAGATTGCCTTCGATATCAATCCAAAGCATCTGATTTGGCGACTCATTTATTACAGGAACTTGAGAGCCAACGGTTTTCAGAATATGCAAAGGTAAAAAGAGAGCATATCAAGGAATTCGACGATTATGGTTTGCTGATCTTTTTATTACAAGCAATTGCAGAGCTTAAGTGCGAAACACCATGCAGGTTGGGTGGTGACGGCTGCGACGGTTCATGTGAGATTATTACATGCATACAAGAAAAATCGTATGAAGGTTGTTGGAAATGCGGTGACTTTGCGTTCTGTAATAAATTAGACTTTCTTAAACCAATGCATGGTGATGCCCCCGTGGAAAATTTGCGAAAAATAAAGGAGTTTGGAATAGACTCTTGGGCCAAGCACCGCGCGAAATGCTATCCATGGCTTTGATTATATAATGACATCTAATATCGGTTGGACAAGGATGCCGAAAAAACGCCTTCGCCTCATATTAGCAAGCACATAGATACTATAGCACTCTAGGCAACGACCTTTTCCTCCCTCAATTTCTTAATATCATTCTTTGAATATCCCAGATCCAACAGTATCTCGTCCGTGTGCTGTCCGTATAACGGCGGCGGGATATCCTGTTTCAACCGCATATCGGAGAACGTCGCGGGGAAGGCGCGCTGCTTGATCTGGCCTTCAACGGGATGTTCTTGCTTGAACACCATCTTTCGGTGCCTTATCTGCGGATCGGCAAAACTCTCTTCAATGGTCAGCACAGAACTGCAGGGTACGTCCGCCTTATTGAGTATGGAGATCCATTCTTCCCTTGTTTTGGTCATGAAGGCCGTTTGCAGTGTGCTTACTATCTCATCCCGCCGCGCGACCCTCTCCATGAGGTCCAGGTCTTTCAGCGCACCGAGGTCTATCACCGCGCACAGGTTGTGCCAAAAATGCTCCTCGTGGATGATGCCGAGCGTTATAAATCGATCGTCCTTGGTCTTAAAAATCCCATAGTGGGGGATGTAGAGTGATTGCCCATCGTTTACTCCTTTAAAAGCCGCCAGCAGCGAGGTGCTCACCCATGAGAACAAACCGGCGGTCATGGAGACGTCGATATATTGTCCCCTGCCCGTCTTTCCGCGGTTTATGAGTGCCGTCAAGATGGATATGGCCGCAAACATGCCGCCCGCTATATCCGCCAGGGGTATGCCGGAGAGGTCGGCGCTTGCCGTAAGATGCTCCGTGAGACTCAATAGACCGGAAATTCCCTGATAATTTAAGTCATGGCCGGATATGTCTTTATACGGACCGTCCTGCCCGTATCCTGTGATCGAGCAGTATATGATCTGAGGATTGATCCCTTTAAGTGTCGCATAATCGATACCCAACTTTTGGGCTACGCCGGGGCGGAAGCCTTCCAATACGATATCTGCGTGCTCGGTAAGTTTAAGCACGATGGCCCGCCCCTGGGGAGATTTTAAATCCACGATCATGCTCTTTTTGTTGCGGTTGATGCCGTTAAAAAGCGAGGGGAGGAGGCGGGCAAAATCGCCGACGCCGGGCTGTTCGACTTTTATGACCTCCGCGCCCAGGTCCGCAAGGATCATGGAACCATAGGGGCCGGGGATCTGTATAGACAAATCCAATATCCGTATGCCGTCTAATGCGCCGGGCACCGTAGTATTATTCTGCTTCATTGTTCAGCTCCTGGAATTTTACTTACTAGTTAACATCACGTAGAGTATAACAGTTTTTTGAGTTTTTGTGTTTTTCTTTTGGTCAGACTTTTTGCAGCAAAATATCAAACTTGAATTGATGTTTATCAACATTTATGATAGGTAGATGCTATTATGGTACTGTTTGCATAAATCCATATACTTTTGATCAAAAGGATAAAAGGATGGTCAGTGTCGACTGGATAGGGTTTGGTATTGCATCCGTGGCCGTCGTACTTGCACCTGGACCCGGTTCGGTGTTCGTGGCAAAGACTGCTGCTACCGCTCGTCCCCGAGCAGGCCTTACAGCCATGCTGGGCATCATGGTCGGCGATGCGTGCTTGATCCTACTATCCCTCCTTGGTGTGTCCGCCCTTTTTCGTGCCCACCCATTCCTGTTCCATGTCATTCGTCTCGCTGGGGCCGGCTATTTGATCTTTCTGGGTCTGCAGTCGATCTTCACAAGGGCACAAAAGGGGTCGGA
>CAZMFG010000098.1:5795-8401 GCA_964565525.1 uncultured Thermodesulfobacteriota bacterium | reverse complement strand
CCGGAACCGATGGCCACGATCCCATCATCGGGTTCCACCACATCCCCGTTGCCGGAGATGATGAGGGAGTGATCCTTGTCCGCTACGATCAGGAGTGCCTCGAGCCTCCTGAGCAGTTTGTCGGTCCTCCAATCCTTGGCCAGCTCAACGGCCGCCCGCAGGATGTTTCCGTTATATTGCTCCAGCTTGCCCTCAAAACGTTCAAAGAGCGTAAAGGCATCGGCCGTGGCCCCGGCAAAGCCCGCCAAGACCGTATCTTTATAGAGCTTGCGTGTCTTCTTGGCCCGGTGTTTCATCACCGTCGTGTCCAGCGTCACCTGCCCGTCTCCGGCTATCACGATTTTTCCTTTGTGACGCACGGAGAGGATCGTTGTCCCCTTAAGCATCTTTTTGTCCTTTTCTGGCTCGTGGATGGGTCCGATCGTAGACCTCCGCCAACTTCGCTGAGCTCACGTGAGTGTAGCGTTGGGTCGTGGAGAGACTGGCGTGCCCCAACAGCTCCTGTATCCCACGCAGGTTGGCCCCGGCGTCCAGCAGGTGGGTGGCAAAGGAATGTCTGAAGGTATGAGGAGAGGCCTCCTTTACTATCCCACCTTGCGGGAGGTATTTTTTGATCATCCTGGCCACGCTGCGGGCCGTGAGCCTTCCGCCCCGGTTATTGAGGAACAGATAGGGGGGGACGTTTCCCCCTTCTTTCATCAGCTCACCCCGGCGCGTCAGGTATGCGCTCAATGCCTCGGTGGCTTTGGAGCCGACGGGCACGATCCGTTCTTTGCCCCCTTTGCCCATCACCCTGACCATCCCTCCGCCCAGGTCCAGGTTATGCAGGTCCAGCGCGGTGAGTTCTCCCACCCTGAGCCCGCTGGAGTAAAGGAGTTCCAGAACGGCTCGATCCCTGCTCCCCAAGGGGGTTGTCCCATCGGGGACGGCCAAGAGCCGAAAGGCCTCATCGACGCTGAGGGCATGGGGGAGGTTTTTTTCCCCTTTGGGGGTGGCCACCATCTTGGCGGGATTTTTTTCAACGATACCCTCCCGCTTCAGATACCTGAAGAACGTCCTCAACGTTGCGAGCTTTCGCACCACCGAGGTGCGCTTTATCCTCTTGCCCTGATAGAGGTGCCCCAGGTAGAGGCGGATCGTCAGGTGATCTATGGCGGTCCAATCAGCAGGAAGTCCCTTCTCGGCCAAAAAGGCCGCGAACAGCTCCAGGTCCTTGCGATAGGCCCGACAGGTATGGGGGGATGACCCCCGCTCCAAGGCGATATAGTCGATAAATTGATTTATCAAGGTATGCACCCTGCCCCTCAACACATTAAATAAACATTAATCGTACACTTAATTTATAAGATATTCAACACGAAAAGTCAATGAAAACGCCTTCCTTCCACCCTTATTTCAGCAAAATAGTTTGACAATAGGGAAAAATTGTAGAAAATAGAAGGAAAGTCAGGGTTGCAGACGCAATGCTGAATGATCATGGGGATAGGGGGGGTAGGACGATGCAGGAGACGTTGAGAAAGTTGGCAGCATAGACAACAGGAGCCAGAGAAGACAACGGATTGATGAAAGGAGGTAGTGTTATGGCAGCAATGAATGAGAAGGATGCACGGACATGGGCGATGTTTTGTCATCTCGGAGCCTTAGCGGGGTATATCATCCCGTTCGGCAACATTATCGCTCCGCTGGTTATTTGGTTAATCAAGAAGGATGAGTCGCCGCTTGTGGATGATCAGGGGAAGGAATCCCTCAATTTTCAGATATCCATAACCATTTATGCCCTTGTCGCACTAGTTCTCACGCTGATCATTATTGGTTTTTTCCTTTTGTTTGCTGTAGGGATATTTGCCCTGGTCATGGTGATTGTTGCTACGGTGAAGGTCAACAGTGGTGAGAAGTATCGTTATCCGCTGTGCATTCGGTTCATCAAGTAGTAGTTTGCCAAGTGGCACACAACTCTTAGTGCGGAGCTTTTAGTGCAGTGGTTTCTTGTATTTTTGTGTGGGATCGGTGTGCGCAGACAACGTGGTTGTCGAGCGACGTGCCAATTTTTTTGACTTGAAAAAAGTCCGGGGGATGATTATGGATATCATAAGTACCTGTTAACGTAAGGTGACTGAATATTGTCGGACGAGAAGAAAAGTAGGAGGTTGTATATGAAGAAGTTAATAGTATCGTTTTTTGTAATGTTTTTGGTTTGTACCGTCATCTCCCTCAGTCCTGTATGGGGGCAGGAGAGGAACCTCGGGGTTAATAAGGCGGTGACGGCTCAGATCAGGGCCCTCGATCGGGAGTTCTTCCGGGGCTTCGATGTCTACTCGGCAGAGGTAGAGATGGCCCCCACGGCGCTGCTGTTCGATATCAAAGATGATTATCACCTGCCTACCCGGTTCTGGGGGGATCCCCTCAGTGAAGAGGAGATCATCTCCGCTCTTTCTTGGCTGGATGTTCAATATAACGACAATAAGACTATCCCCTTTAAACCCCGGGCCCTCAACATCGTCAACCTCAAGGGTGAGGTCCTGGGATATTGCTATACGGGTCTTAACTCCGTGCTCATGGATCGCAAGAAGGACGGCAGCGTAACCGTGTTTCCGCCCACTGCCCAG
>CAZMFG010000098.1:3650-5695 GCA_964565525.1 uncultured Thermodesulfobacteriota bacterium | reverse complement strand
ATCCACCTGGCGGCCAGGGCTGGGGTGCGCCCCTCCATCGAACAGCCCCTCCTCTATAATGAGGTGAACGTCACGGGGACGCTGAACATCCTGGAGACCTGCCGGGGATTCGGCGTCAAAGACTTCGTTTTCGGCTCTTCATCATCCGTCTACGGCACAAACTCGAAGGTCCCCTTCGCCGAGGAGGATCGATTGGAGGCGATGATCTCACCCTATGCGGTGACCAAGAGGATAGGGGAGGTCTTCTGCTATACCTACCATCGCCTCTACGACCTGAATATCTCCTGTCTGCGGTTTTTCACCGTTTACGGTCCCCGCCAGCGCCCTGAGATGGCCATCCACACGTTCACCCGCCTCATCCAGGGGGGGGAGCGGATTTCCCGGTACGGCGACGGCACGTCTCGCCGGGATTATACCTACATCGATGACATCATAGGGGGGATCATGGGGGCGATGCGGAACCTGCGAGGCTACGCAATATTTAACGTGGGGGAATCCAAGACTATCCCCTTGCGCCGGCTCATCTCCCTCATAGAAAAGGCCCTCGGAAAGAAGGCCGAAATTGAGGAGCTGCCCGAGCAGCCCGGCGATGTCCCCATTACCTACGCCGACATCACCAAGGCCCGCCGCCTCTTGGGGTATGACCCCCAGGTGGGGATAGAGGAGGGGGTTGAGCGGTTCGTGCGCTGGTTCCGGGAAGAGAATGGGGGAGGGGCGTCCTAAAAGTTCCGGTAGCGGTTGGTTATGGGGAGGCGCCGGTCTTTGCCTAAGGCCCGCGGGGTGATCTTGATCCCCGGCGGGCCCTGTCTTCTCTTATACTCGTTGCGGTCCACCCTCTCGATGACCTCCCTGACCACCGCTTGAGGGTAGCCCAGGGCCACGATCTCATCGGCCCCCTTATCCTCCTCCACATAGGCCTGGAGAATAGGGTCTAACAGCTCATAGGGGGGGAGGCTATCGGTGTCCTTTTGATCGGGGCGCAGTTCTGCTGAGGGTGCTTTTTTGATGGTACGGGGGGGTATGATCTCTTTGCCTTCTTTTTTGTTTTTATATTCCGCCAACTGATAGACCAAGGTCTTGGGGCAATCCCTGAGCACGGCGAACCCCCCTGCCATATCCCCGTACAGGGTACAATAACCTACACTCAGTTCACTCTTGTTGCCGGTGGCGAGGACCAGGGCGCCGAATTTATTGGCAAGGGCCATGAGGATATTACCCCTGATCCTGGCCTGGATGTTTTCCTCGGTGATGTCCGGCCGCCTCCCCTGAAACAGGGGTTTGGTGGTTTCAAGGTAGGAGTCGAAAATTGGGCCGATGGGGACTTCTATGAGTTTTATCCCCAGGTTGCCGGCCAGCTGTCCGGCGTCTTCCAGGCTCTCTGCGCTGGAATAGGGGGAGGGCATGGCTACCCCGGTGACGTGTTCCACCCCCAGGGCATCGACGGCTATGGCGGCCACCAGGGCGGAATCAATACCCCCGCTGAGCCCGATGAACACCTCTTGAAAACCGTTCTTGCGGACATAATCATGGGTACCCAATACCAAGGCCTGATAGACCTCCGCTATGTCATCATATTGGATCGACTGATGACTGGGAAGGGAGGGCTTGTGAGCCGCCTTTTTTTTCACCTCGCCCAGGCGCACGCTCTTCACGGGGATGTGGTCCGGGGGAAGGGTCTGTTTTTCCTTTCTCCGGCGGGGATCATGGAGTCTGGTCCTGAAGACCGACTCCACATCGATATCGGCCACGAGAAGGTCTTCGGCCAAAGAATGGGCCTGGGCGATCAAGGCCCCTTTGGGATCGATGATCACGCTGTTGCCGTCGAATATCAATTCATCCTGCCCCCCCACCATGTTGACATAGGCGATGATGGTCGCGTTGTCGATTGCCTGGCCCGAGATCATCCGTTGACGGGCCTTCCATTTGCCGGCATGGAAGGGGGAGGAGGAGATGTTGATTACGACCTCGGCGTCGCCGAGCACTGATTCTGCCCTGAGAGGGCCACCGGCATACCAGATGTCCTCGCAGATGGTCACCCCGACCTT
>CAZMFG010000098.1:0-3550 GCA_964565525.1 uncultured Thermodesulfobacteriota bacterium | reverse complement strand
GGGTAGCCCGTGACGGCCAACTCCGGGAAGGCGAGGAGGTCCACCCCCAGCTCTCGGGCCTGCTGAATTCCTTCTTTTATCTTACGGGCGTTGCCCGCAAGGTCTCCCACCGTGGCGTTGATCTGGGCCAGGGCGATCCTGATGGGTTTCATCCGCTCGTGTCCCGTACGTATTTTTCTCCCACCTTATACATCAGCGGCCGTCCTGTCAACAGAAATGGCGATCCGTATTACCTTGACAAGTTGCTGTAAAGACATTATATTTTTCTTGACACGGGTAGGGAGGTGAAGGTGCCTATCTACGAATATCAATGTACCAATTGTGGCCGCACTCTCGAGGTGATGCAGAAGATTACGGATGAACCGTTGCAAAAGTGTCCTTCCTGCAAGGGGTTGCTGCGGCGACTCATCTCCCAGACCTCTTTTCAATTGAAGGGAAGCGGCTGGTACGCCACCGATTACAAAGATACCGGTAAAAAGAGTAAGCAAGAGAAACTCGCAGAAAAACCCTCAGAGAAAAAGGAAGCACAGGCGGATAAAAAAACTGAGAAAACAAGCACGGCCTAGCCATCAACCCTCTTTGCCCTACCAATCTCCTTCTTTTCTCTCGTTTTGCAAAAATAAAAACGGTCATCGTGGTCTTAGGCATTCCTATTTCTTTTTCAGGATGACTTTAATTTCATAGATATAAGGCCACAGCTTACCCGTCACAAAGAGCCGATTATTCTCCGCATCATAGGCAATGCCGTTCAATTCACCCTTCCACCTGCACAGTCCACCTAAGTCTATCCAACCGACCACCGTGCCGGTGTGGGGTGAAATCCGTGCAATACGGTTCTTCCTCCACACGTTTGCGTAGATCTCACCTCTGATGTATTCAAGCTCATTGAGCATAGGCACCGGACCGTGCGCATCGTGCACCGTGACCCGGCCTATTGTCTCGAAGCTCTCGGGATGTAAAAAATAGAGTGTTGCCGTCCCGTCGCTCATGATCAAACGCTTCCCGTCATGCGTGATGCCCCACCCCTCTGTCGGATAGCGGAACTTCCGCAGGACCCGGAAGCTATTTTTGTCATAGACGAAACCAATCCCGGATTGCCACGTTAATTGAATGATTCTGTTTTGATAGATAGTTATGCCTTCACCGAAAAAGTCTTTTGGCAAGCGGTGAACCTGTGCAACGCCCCCGGTCTCCAGTTTCACCTTGCGCAGCGTGGAGGCGCCTTTTATTCCGGTCCCCTCATAGAGGTACCCCCTATCGAACACCAGCCCCTGGGTGAAGGCCTCCCTGTCGTGAGGGTAGGCGTTGACGACTCTATACGTATAGATCGGAACAGCTTCGGCGAATGCGTGACTTACGAGACCTGACAGGACCACGATTATAAGGAGGCCGCTGATCTTTTGCATGCTTTACTAGTGGTATTTCTTCAGAACAGTGATTATCGTTTTTTTCTCTTTTTATTAAAGTATGCATCCAGGTCTTTCGGTGTGGTAAACATTTTGTCATACCATTGCCCGGCCATTTCGCAGGCATCAGGGCTGTGGTCACGGCAGACATCAGACCTTTTGGCATATATGGTACAAAGATTTTTTTTGGAGAGATAGATGCACTTCCCCTTGATCAATAAGTGCCATCGGTGATTTCTTATATATATCTGCACGGTATCGAAGTGCAAATACCATCGCAGCGTTTCTATTTCATGTTTCAGACGAGGCCTCGTTATCATTATGGAGAGGTCACGACAGCACGGGGCCGGACATTCTTTACAGGTTAACTTCTTCTTCCGCACGGCGCCTCTAGTATGATATATCCCCTGGTAAAAGACAAGGGTGATTTTTTTTGAGTTGACTTTTTCGTGCCGTGGGGGATAAAAATAGACAGATGCGCGCTCGCCAACGAGGAGGATAAAGAGAGATGGGTGCAGAGGAGCGCGAGGGGAACGAATGGGTTTCGGTCTCCGTCGTGGGGCATGACCGACCCGGTATTGTGGCCGGTGTCTCAAAGGTCCTGTTCGAGAACGCCTGTAACATCGAGGCCCTGTCCCAGACCGTGCTCATGGGGCAGTTTGCCATGATCGTGGTTGTTTCTTTGCTCAAGGGGGCCTCCATCGCAGGATTAAAGGAGGGCCTCGAGGCGCTGGCACGCGAGAGGGACCTGGAGATCCATATCCACGGTATAGATCCCCAGGAGCAACTCCCCTATCCTGCGGATGAGACGGAACCATTTGTGATCACTGTCCGAGGGGAGGACCGGCCAGGCCTGGTTGACGCCGTCACGGCGATTTTGGCGGGGGAGGGGATCAACATCACCCGTTTGGGGGCGGAGGTGGTCCCGGTGGGCGGGCGGCAGGAGTATATCCAGATCTATGAGGTGGATATCCCGAACGATCTTGATTTCGCCCGCATTCAGCGCGCCCTGAGCGAGCGGGGGGCGGAAATCGGCGTCACGGTCGATATGCAGCACAGGGATATATTCCGCGCCATTAACCAGATATAGATTCCTATGCTCAGTTCTGAAGAGATAATACGCACTATCGAGATGCTCAAGAATGAGAATCTCGATGTCCGCACCTGTACCCTGGGGATCAGCCTGAGGGACTGCGTCAGCTCCTCAGCTACGGAGCTGTGTGCGCGGATCCGCTCCAAGATCAAAAAAGTCGCCGGGGCCATGGTCCCGGTCTGCGACCGGATCTCGAACAAGTACGGGATCCCCATCGTCAATAAGCGCATCGCCGTCACCCCCATCGCGGCGGTGGCGGAGGCGTTGGACAAAAAGGAGTACGTGGCCGTTGCCGGGACGCTCGATCAGGCCGCCCACGAGGTGGGGGTCGATTTTATCGGCGGCTATTCGGCCCTGGTGCAGAAGGGATTCACCCAAGGGGACCGCAACCTGATCGCCACCCTCCCTGAGGTCCTCTCGACGACCGACCATATCTGCGCCTCAATCAACGTGGCCTCCACCCGGGCGGGGATCAATATGGATGCGGTGGTGCTCATGGGAAGGGCGATCAAGGAGATTTCCCTGGCCACGGCCGATCATGACGGCTTCGGCTGCGCTAAGCTGGTCGTCTTTGCCAATATGCCCGAAGACAACCCCTTTATGGCCGGGGCATATCTGGGATACGGGGAGCCGGAGTCGGTCATCAACGTGGGGGTGAGCGGCCCAGGGGTCGTCAAAAAGGAGCTGGAACGGGCGCTTGAAGCCGGGAAAAAATTGACCCTGGGGGACCTCTCGGAGATCATCAAAAAGACCAGCTTCCGGGTGACCCGAGTAGGGGAGCTCATCGCCCGGGAGGTTGCCGAGGGACTGGGTGTGAGCTTCGGCATCGTGGACCTCTCCCTCGCCCCCGCCCCTACTGTGGGTGACAGCGTGGGGGAGATCCTCCAGTGTCTGGGGCTGAAATCGGTTGGTGTGCCGGGTTCCACCGCCGCGCTCGCCCTGCTCAATGACGCCGTCAAAAAGGGTGGGGCCTTTGCCTCCTCGTCGGTCGGTGGGCTCTCCGGCGCCTTTATCCCGGTGAGCGAGGATGTAAACCTCTCCGAGGCGGTTG
>CAZMFG010000097.1:2565-8464 GCA_964565525.1 uncultured Thermodesulfobacteriota bacterium | reverse complement strand
GTATCTGACACAGCGCTACGGTAGCGGCTCTGGCAGAGTCGTTCGGACGTGGCGCAATGACCAATCACTGGATCGATATCGGCAACAGCGATTGCATCCTGATCATGGGGAGCAACGCCGCCGAGAACCACCCCATTTCCTTCAAATGGGTGAACAAGGCGATGGAACAAGGGGCCACTCTCATCAACGTCGATCCTCGCTTCACCCGCACCTCTTCCAAGGCCGACATCTATGCACCCATCCGGTCAGGGACCGACATCGCATTTCTGGGTGGGATGATGAAGTACATCCTGGATAAGGACCTCTATTTCAGAGAATATGTGGCCGAATACACCAACGCCTCATTCATCCTGAGTACAAAATACGACTTCAACGACGGTCTCTTTTCGGGCTACAACCGCAAGACCAAAAGCTACAATAAGAAGTATTGGGCCTTCGAGAAGGATAGCAAGGGTGTCCCCAAGAAGGATCGAAGTCTCCAGCATCCACGGAGCGTCTTCCAGCAGCTCAAGAAGCACTACTCCCGCTATACCCTTGACAAGGTCTCGGCAATAACCGGTACCCCCCGGTCGTTGCTAACAAAGATATACAGGACCTATGCGGCCACCGGCAAAAAGGGCAAGGCCGGGACGATCATGTACGCCATGGGCTGGACCCAGCATACCGTTGGCGTCCAGAACATCAGAGCCATGGCCATGATTCAGCTCCTGTTGGGCAACATGGGGGTGGCCGGCGGCGGCGTCAACGCCTTGAGGGGTGAGTCCAACGTGCAGGGCTCTACGGACCACTGCCTGCTCTGGCACATTCTACCCGGCTACATGGCCACCCCGAGCACCAAATGGCTTGTACTCGATGACTATCTCAAGAGGAGGGCCGCGAGCAATGATCCCTTGAGCGCCAACTGGTGGCAGAATGAGCCGAAGTATATGGTGAGCTTCCTCAAATCCATGTTCGGGGAGGCGGCCACTGCTACCAACGAGTTCGGCTACCAGTGGCTCCCCAAGGTGGATGTTGGGGTCGACTATTCTTGGTTGACTATCTTTGACGAGATGTATAAGGGGAAGTTCACCGGTTTCTTCGCCTGGGGGCAGAACCCCGCGTGCTCCGGTGCCAATGCCAATAAGAACAGAGAGGCCATGGCCAAGCTCAAGTGGCTGGTGAACGTCAATATGTTCGACAACGAAACCGCTTCCTTCTGGAAGGGTCCGGGGATGGACCCCCAGAAGGTCCAGACCGAGGTCTTCTTCCTCCCCTGTGCGGTATCGGCGGAGAAGGAGGGATCGATCACCAACTCCGGGCGATGGATGCAGTGGCGCTATGCAGCGGCCAAGCCGCCGGGAAAGGCCAGACCTGACGGTGACATGATCGTCGAGCTCTTCGAAAAGATACAAGAGCTCTACAAGAAAGAGGGAGGAGCCCTGCCCGAGCCGATCGTCAACCTGAAGTGGGACTACACCACGAGGGGCGCATTCGATGCCCATAAGGTGGCAAAGGAGATCAACGGTTACTTCTTGGAGGATGTCACCATTAAGGATACGACCTATAAGAAGGGGACCCTCGTTCCATCATTCGCCTTCCTGCAGGCAGACGGCTCCACTTCATCGGCTAACTGGCTCTATTGTAACTCTTACACCGAGAAGGGGAACATGGCCGCCCGCAGAAACCTGAAGGATGCCTCCGGCATCGGGCTCTACCTTGAGTGGTCGTGGTGCTGGCCGGTCAACCGCCGGATCATCTACAACCGGGCCTCGGTAGACCTCACGGGTCAGCCGTGGGATAAGGAAGACCCCGTGATCACCTGGACAGGCGAAAAGTGGGTGGGTGATGTGCCCGACGGCGGGTGGCCACCGATGCACACCCCGGACGGCAAGTTGAATCCGAAGACCAAGTACCCCTTCATCATGAAGGAAGAGGGGTTCGCCCACATCTTCGGCCCTGGACGCTCGGACGGGCCCTTCCCCGAGCACTACGAGCCCTTGGAGTGCCCGGTGGATCGGAACTTGATGAGTTCTCAGTTCATCAACCCCACGGTGAAGCAATTTGAGACCGAGATGGATAAGCGCTTCACCTGCGATCCGCGCTACCCCTTTGTGGGAACCACCTATCGGGTTACCGAACACTGGCAGACCGGTGTTGCGACTCGCTGGCAGCCGTGGTTGCTCGAAACACAGCCCCAGCAGTTCTGCGAGATGAGCGAAGAGCTGGCCAGACTGAGGGGTATCAAGAACGGTGATCAAGTTATTGTAGAGTCGGGCCGCGGCCTGGTGACCGCGGTGGCCATGGTGACCAAGCGGTTCAAACCCCTCAAGGTTATGGGTCAGACGATTCATGAGGTGGGGTTGCCGTGGTGCTATGGTTGGGTACACCCCAAAGACGGCGGTGACTCATCCAACCTGTTGACCCCGTCGGTGGGCGATCCAAACACGAAGATACCTGAGACCAAGGCGTTCATGGTGAACGTGCGCAAGGCATAAAGGAGGTGATCCTATGGCTGATAAGACATTCTTTATCGATACCACCCGGTGCACCGCGTGTCGCGGCTGTCAGATAGCCTGTAAAGAGTGGAATAAGAACCCCGCTACCACAACAAAAAACCGGGGAAGTTTCCAAAACCCTGAGGATCTCTCCTTTTGGACCTACAAGCTCGTTCGCTTCTCAGAAGTGGTCTCGGGAGGGGAACTCCGGTGGTACTTCTTCGCCGATCAGTGCCGCCACTGTATAGAGCCTCCATGCAAGGATATCGCCGAATCCTTGGGCTATAAAAAGGCCATCACGAAGGATGCGGCGACCGGGGCGGTGCTCTTTAATCAGAAGGTGAAGGTAAAGCCGAAGGACTTCGAGGAGATCAAGGAGGCCTGTCCCTATAACATCCCGAGATATGATGCCAAACAGATGGCCATCGCCAAATGTACCATGTGCATCGACCGTGTCTCAAACGGGTTGTTACCTGCTTGCGTCAAGACCTGTCCCACGGGGACCATGAACTTTGGCGATCGGAGTCAGATGCTGGCCCTGGCCGATAAGCGCCTGAAGGAGCTGAAGGCCGAATACCCCAAGGCCCAACTTCTCAATGCCGAAGATGTCCGAACCATCTTTCTGGTCATCGATGACTCTGAGAAGTACTATCAGTTCGCCAAGTCACACGGCCCCTTGGGGGTCACCCGTTTGGCGGCCATGAAGAAGCTCATCAGGCCCCTGGTGAGTTTGTCGGGATTGAAGGGATAGTTTAATCCTTCATGAAACATCAGAGCTGGGCTTGTCCTGAGAGGTTTCCTCTCGGGGCAAGCCCTTTCTTTACTCGAATAGATGGTATAGTATAGAAGGGAGAGTATTATCTATGGTGGAGTCGCTGGATCAGATCAAAGAACGAATCACTTGGTTTCAGAAAGAGAAACCATACTATCGGGAGATCCTCGATCTCTACGCACAGATTCTTGAGGAGCACGGGAAGATTCGCTCCCAGTTAAAGATTACCGTGCCGCAGGTGAATAAGAAGCTGGTGCAGTCACGATCGGACAAGGGCCTTCCGCTGCTGGGCAAAGAGGGATTTGCAATAGACCTCGAGGCAGCGCAAAGACTCTTTTATACCCTGAGTGCGATCGGCACGGGGGCAACCCCGCGGATGGGGGATGAGATTCCGAGAATTACCGAGGCGGCAGAGGCAGGGAAACTGGATCTGGAAGGTCTGTTGAGCAAACACTACGATGGAGATTATCTCACGCAAGAAGCTGAGCAATGCGGTGTGGACAAGGGCATCCTCTCGTTCTTGGTCCAGGCCAGTGTTAGACCGTGCCTCGAAGCCCAGATGGAACATCTGAAAGATTCCCTCAACCTGGAAGAGTGGCTGCGGGGAGAATGTCCCCTCTGCGGGTCACCCCCCCAGATGGCCCAGTTACGGGATGAAGAAGGCAAGCGGTATCTCCAATGTCCTTTGTGCGGTTGTCAGTGGCGCTGGGAGCGGATAGCCTGCCCCTATTGCCACAACAAAGACTTCGACTCGCTGCACTACCTCTACTCCGAAGAAGAAGAGGCCTATCGGGTGGATCTCTGCGATCACTGCAAAGGCTACATCAAAACGGTAGATTCCCGCAAGCTCGATTACGAGCCCTATCTGGATCTGGAGGACGTCGTTACTATTCACCTCGACATCATCGCCATGGAAAAGGGCTACCGCAGATCCGCCCCCACCCCGTGGGGACCATGGCCGTTACCGGGGGGTGACGCGGTTGGGAGTGCTTAAGAGGCGCCCTGCCACCTTCATACAGGGCGGTGAGGCGAAGGCAATTACGGACTGGGTTGCCGCTGAGGGCTCATACGAGCTCTATCTCAACGATACCTTAGTGGACGCCATCGTAGTTTCTCCTTCGGAGCTCGAACCACATGCCCTCGGCTACGTGGTGACCGAGGGGCTGGTTCAGCCGAAGGAAGTGGAGGGGGTCCGCCGAAGGGGACGCCGAGTTTTCGTCAAGACCCGTGGCAGGCAGGACGTTCCTCCGTCCAAGACCGTCTTGCGGAGCTCCGCCTATCGGGGGAGCGGTGGGGCATCGATTACCCCGGTTTCCACTGCCATCACGGTCGACCCGGCCCTGATCGTACAGTGCGCACGACAGATCACCGAGCAGGCTGCGAATTGGAAGAAGAGCGGGGGGGTGCACATCTCGCTGCTCTTTAATCGTGAAGGCGAGCTGATCACGGTGGCAGAGGACATCGGGCGGCACAACAGCGTGGATAAGGTAGTGGGGTATGCCCTGCTCAATAAGATTCCGTTGGACGAGACTATCCTGGCGTGCAGTGGAAGGCAGCCTGAGGGGATGGTCCTGAAGGTGGCACGAGCCAGGATACCCATCTGCATTACCAAGGCCGCGGTGACCGATAAAGGGATTCAGGCGGCAGAGCGGCTGGGGATAACCCTCGTCGGCTTTGCGCGGGAGAATCGTTTCACTATATATGCTCACCCCGAGCGGGTGCAGGTGATCCCATAATTCGGATGGCGATAGGATTCGATCGGATTTTATGTATAAGGGTTGTTTTTACAAAAATGAGTTAATATGGACATTGATCTCTTTGGGTTGAAGATATTTGTGATGGTCGCAGAGAAGAAGAGCTTTTCTGAGGCAGCGAGGGCCCTCTATCTGACTCAACCCGCCATAACCCATCAGATCAAAAAACTGGAGAACTATTTCGCCACCCCCTTGTTCAAACGGCAGAGCAATACCGTTTTCCTCACCCCGGCCGGCGAGATCCTGTACGCCTATGCAAAACGGTTCTCCCAGTTAGGCGATGAACTCATGGAGGAGATCGGGCGCTATACGGGGGTGCTGACAGGGGATTTGATCATCGGTGCCTGCACTATGGTGGGGGAGCATCTTATCCCTTCGCTGGTTAAAGACTTCCATGAGGCACACCCGGAGGTACACTTCAGCATCGAGATCGGCAACTGTCCCGCAATAGTCGATAAACTGCTGAAGGGGACTATTGATGTGGGATTGATCGGCGACAAGGTGGTCCACAGGAACCTGGTGACGGAGAGGCTTTTAGAACATACCTTGTTTTTAGTCTCCTCTCCAGACTATGTGGGCATCGAGAGGGAAACGGTCTCCTTGAAGGAGTTGACCGGGACAAAGCTGCTGTTGAGGGAGGAGGGGGTGGGGACGAGGGTTCTGTTCGAAGATTTGGTCTCCCAACGAGGTATGAAACTAAGGGACTTTCAGATCATCACCGTCTCGGGGAGCAATGAGGTCATCAAGATGATGACACAAAGCGGGTTAGGGGTTTCCCTCTTCCCGCGAAAGGCCATCGAGCATGAATTGGAGAAGGGTGATCTCAAGGCCTTCTCATTACAGGAGGGTGAGCTGCGGCATACCTTTTATCTGTTGTACCGAAAGCAAAAGGTGATCCC
>CAZMFG010000097.1:0-2465 GCA_964565525.1 uncultured Thermodesulfobacteriota bacterium | reverse complement strand
TGGGATTTTTCCTCATCTGGGGCATCAGCGACTCCGTACAGTCCAAAGATGAGAGCACGTGTATTGCCTGCCACACCTCAGTGAAGGACCTGGTGAAGATCACCAGGGAGATTGCGGCCAAGGCCCCCCCTGAGAAATCGACGGCAAGTGAAGGGGAGGGGTGAGGAGGAGCAGTGGCTCCGTTGGAGCCATATGAGAAGGTACTCATCGATGATGCGTTTCTCGAGGAGGACCCCCACGGGGAGGTCACCTGCGAGCAATGCCATGGGGGGAATCCCAAGGCTTCTACCATGAAGGCCGCTCACAAAGGTCTGGTCCCTGACCCCACGTACCCTGATCCATCCAAGGCATGCGGCGAGTGTCATGAAGATACTGTTGCAAAAAACAAGACCAACCTCCACGTAAGCCTCAATGCATACAAAGACATCATCGGCATGCGGGCAAGCGACAAAAAGGGGACGCGAAAGAAAGTCTTTAAGGCAATGGATACACACTGCTCCGCGTGTCACAGCAGCTGTGGCCAATGCCATGTCTCCCGGCCGGACTCGGTGGAGGGTGGTTTTGTGGAGGGACATCTCTTTCAGAAAACACCCCCCATGGATACCAACTGCACCGCCTGCCACGGCAGCAGGGTTGAAATGGAATACCTGGGCAAGAATAAGGGTTTACCAGGTGATGTCCACTATACCAAGGAGGGGATGCAGTGCATTGCTTGCCACAGCGGGGAGGAGATGCACGGGATGGGAAAGAACTATACCTATCGCTATGACGTTGAAAATGCCCCCAGCTGCGAGGGGTGTCACGAGGATGCCGTAAGCCCCACGGCCAAGACCCGAACCCATCAAATACACAAAGAGAAGGTAAGCTGTCACGTATGCCATTCGGTGGCGTACAAAAACTGCTACAGCTGTCACGTCGGCAAAGACAAAAAAGGGCTCCCTTATTTTAAGACGGAAAAAACCGAAATGGCCTTTAAGATCGGACTCAATCCGCGTCCCAGCAAGGACAGACCTTATAAGTTTGTCACCCTTCGCCATGTACCGGTGAGCAAGGAAACCTTTGCCTTCTACGTTAAAGACGGACTGGCCAACTTTGATGCGCTGCCCACCTGGAAGCTGGCCACCCCTCACAACATCCAGCGCAAGACCCCCCAGACGAAGAGTTGCAAGTCGTGTCATGGGAACAAGGAACTCTTTCTGCTGGATGGGGATGTGAAACCTGAGGAGCGGGGGGCAAATAAGGGGGTTATTGTTCCAGATAATGCTGTCCCTCGGTAACAATACGTTGCCGAGTAAATAAAAAAGAAAGAGGAGGTGTAACAGATGAAAAGATTGCTTCGAATGAAGGGCTTGTGGGTGATTGTGATGGTTGCGGCGTTGGCACTTTCCGCCTCTGTCACCACCGTGGTGGCCGCAGATAAGACCGCAACAGACCTCGTCAATGAAGCGAAGCAGAAGGTCTGTGAGATCTCAGTGGCCGAGGCGAAGGCGAAGATCGATTCCGACGCTTCCGTAATTGTCCTGGATGTCAGGGAACCTGATGAGTTCAAAAAGGGACACGTCCCCAAGGCCGTAAACATACCCCGGGGATTGCTGGAGTTTAAGGTCACCAAAGAGATACCCAACAAAGATGCCAAAATCATCGCTTACTGCAAGACCGGGGGTAGGTCCTGTTTGGCATGCAGTACCCTGCTAACGATGGGGTATAAAAACATCGAGAGCATAGCGGGCGGCTGGCAGGCCTGGGTAAAGGCCGGCTACGCGGTGGAGTAATGTTAAGAGGGTAGAAAAGAAAAAGGAGGGGGGACCATTCCCCCCTCCTTTTTTGTACATGTTCACTTCTTCTTCCCGGCGCTCTAAGGTAGTTTCTCCTTGTTTCTCCCCCTTTTATCCTTTATGATATTGTTAGACCCAAACTTTTTAATGGAGGAATAGATATAGTGAGGGGACTGATGAGGATCGTTGTCGCGCTCCTTTTCTTCATTGCAGGAGTAGCCCCCCTCGCGTGGGGTGAGGTCAGGCAGGTCACCATCCTGTACAGCAACGACATCAACGGCCAGATCTATCCCGCTGGGTGAGGGGCGTCCAGGTCTGGCGGTCTTGCCAGGAGGGCAGGGGTAATAGAGGAGATCAAGAAATCAGGGGCGGATGTCCTTGTCGTGGATGCGGGCGGCCTCCTCTTCTCCCGACGTGTACATACTTCCCTATCCGCTCCCCAACAAAAGGAGGCAGTGCTCGGGGCCCAATTGATAGTCGATGCCTTTAGCCTGATGGGGTGTGACGCCGTGGGGATAGGGATGGATGAACTCAGGCTTGGAACAAAGGCGTTCACTAAGGTAACGAAAAAGGCCTCCTTTCCTTTCGTTGCCGCCAACGTGGTCCGAAAGAACGGCCGTCAGATATCCGATCCCTCTATTGTCAAAAATCTAGGAGGACTGCGTTGGGGGATTTTCAGTCTCATGAGTG
>CAZMFG010000096.1:4446-8592 GCA_964565525.1 uncultured Thermodesulfobacteriota bacterium | reverse complement strand
CCCTATCCACGGCTCGAATCGCACCATATCATAAGGCTTGAGGGGGACGGAGAGTCTCGGATAGAAATCCAGCCTTCCACCCCTAAGTATCTCATCGTCCGCGATGAGCGCGGGATTGGTAGGGAGGTCCTGACGCCAGAAGTAGGTGCCCTGTGACTCCATCTCATAGAAGAGGGGGGTGCTGAGGAACCGATCTGGAAAGAGAAAAAAGGTCGCCTCAGGCAGCCTTTGCATGGTGGCGCGGTTGGTAGTAACGCTGTCGTCCTTGGGGTCTGGTTCGAGGTCACGGAAGTAAGAAAACTCGACACCCAAAGCCCCCCAGTTCCAATCTTTGCCCAGCATGAGGGTGGATTCCAGCTGGTTGCGCGACCTGGCATCGATCAAGGACTCATCGGGGATGTCCTTGTCGAAATCGACGGGATAGTACTTGTCGCTCACCCAATTGATATTCGTTTTAAAGTAATATCGCCCTGGGAAGGTCTGGTCATGGTCGGCGAAGACGGACCAGCGGTTTTTATCCAGTCGTGCATCTCGTTCATCGACGTTTTTATCCACTCGCTCATCATAGATATAAAAACCCTTGATTTTACCACCGGCCCGCTGGCTCCAGGCATATCGGTACTCGGCCCCTTCCTTAAAACCCCTCCCCCTGGAATCCCCGATGCGCTCGAGATAAAAGGTGGCGTCCTGATTAGGGGCGATGACCCAATAAAAGGGGATGGTGACCTCAGGCCCCCACTTGCTTGAACTGCCGAATTCGGGAAAGAGAAAACCGCTCTGCCGCTTGCGCTTGACCGGGAAGATGCCCCAGGGAAAATAGAGGACGGGGATATTCTTCACGTGGAACCCAGGCCACCACCCCTGGGCATAGCCTTCGATTTCTACATCTAATCGCTTTACCGTGAACTTCCAGGAGGGCACCCGTGCATCACAGGAGGTCAGGGTGGCGTCATATATGCGGTATTCCATCTCGCCCAATTTTTCGGCCTTGCTCCCGGTGATGTGAAAGTTTTTTTGTTTGAGAAAGAGTCTGCCCTGATATACTATCCCTTTCTTCGTATCGATGTTCATCTCCAAACGATCACACCGCAGGATATCCTCCCCTTCGGTCAGGATCACCCCTCCCTCTGCCACCACATCCCTGGTTTTATTATAATAAATCACCTTATCCGCCTGTACGGAGGTGTTCTGATAGAGGATCCTCACCGATCCCTCCAAGGATATAGAGTCCCCCTTTTGGTCGTAGGTGAGTTTGTCCGCCTCCATGGTCACGGGACCCTCGGCCGTATCGGGAGGCTCAAATCCCATAACCTGTCCGATAGCCTGTTGGGGGATCAGTGAAAAGGCGAAAAAGGCAATCAAGAGGGTTATGACGCACACCAGATGGTGGAAAGACCTCATGATGCCCCCCGCCCTTTCACCAGGTGGTCCCGCGCTTCTCCCACCGTAAATAAGGACCCCGTAACCACGATGAGATCATCCTGCTGGGCCATCGCTTGTAGATATTCCACGCCCTCGCTTACGTCTTCAATCACCATGACCTCTGGACAGTAATTCTGCGCAATCTCGGCTATTTCCTGGGGGGATGTCGCACGGGGATTATGAGGCCGTGTGGCGATCAGCACATCCGCTAGGGGAGCCAACTCTGTCACGATGACCGCCAGCTCTTTGTCTTTCATGATTCCCATTACCATATAAAGATGTCGATAGTCAAATTCTTCCTGTAGGCACACCTTCAATGCCTTGGCTGCGGCAGGATTATGGGCACCATCGAGGAGGATCTGCGGTGACTCTTGGACAAGCTCCAATCTCCCGGGCCACCGAACCGCGGCGAGACCTTTATATATGGACTTTTTCCCTATCCTATATCCCTGTTCCTCAAAGGCCTCCAAGGCCCCCAGCGCCACCGCAGCGTTTGCGACCTGATAGGAACCCGCTGCACCCAACCTGATATCCGCTACCTGCCATCTGCGCCCCTGGAATTCAAGCATCCCCCTGCTAATCTTTTTTCCCTTGAAATCCCTCCCTGCCAAACGCAGGGGGGCCCCCTTCTCCTGGCACGCCGCCTCCAAGATCCGTATAACCTGGGGCTTGGTGGCGCCGCTGATGAGGGGGACCCCGTGTTTTACGATCCCTGCCTTTTCCCTGGCGATATCCTCAATCCCCTCGCCCAGAATCTGACAATGATCCCGGTCTACATTGGTAATTACTGTCAGCAGGGGGTTAACGATATTGGTGGAATCAAGCCTCCCCCCCAGTCCGACTTCTAAAATGGCTACATCCACCTTCTGCTGTGCGAAGTAATACAGGGCCAGGGCGGTGGTGAAGTCAAAAAAGGTAAAATGGGGGGGGATATCTTCCTCTGCAACCCGCCTGCGCAGCAGGTCTGTCAGTCTCACCACCTCCTCCCACCCAATCTCGATGCCGTTGATCTGAATCCTCTCCGTAAACGATACGAGGTGAGGAGATGTATAGAGACCGACCCGGTATCCCTCCTCGCGTAAGACAGCGGCCATCATGGCGCTCACCGACCCCTTTCCGTTCGTTCCACCCACATGGATCACCTTCAAATCCAGATGGGGATCCCCCAGGGCCTGTAAGAGGCGTGAGATGTTCTCCAGACCGAAGATCATCCCGAATCTCTCCAGGCCATACAGATATGCCAGCGTCTCGTGCTGACTCATGGGTGAACGGAAACTGTGAGGGCGACCTTAGGGATACAAGAGGGCCAATAACTTCCCCAATTGTTCTCTGAGCTCCTGCCTCTCCACGATGAGATCGATCATCCCATGCTGGAGGAGGTACTCCGCTCGTTGGAATCCTGGTGGGAGATCGGCCTTGATGGTTTCTTTGATGACCCGAGGACCGGCAAACCCTATCATTGCCCCCGGTTCGGCCACAATGATGTCTCCCAGCATGCCAAAGCTGGCAGTGACGCCACCAAGCGTGGGGTCCGTCAGAACCGTGATATACGGTAATCGTTCTTTCTGGAGGAGAGACAAGGCGGCGCTGGTCTTGGCCATCTGCATAAGGGAGAGGATGCCCTCTTGCATCCTCGCCCCTCCGGAGGAGGTAAAAATGATCGCCCCTATTTTTTCATCCCTGGCCTTCTCAACCATCCTGGTGATCTTCTCCCCTACCACTGATCCCAAACTTCCCCCCAAAAAACCGAAATCAAAGACCCCGATCATCGCCGGAGACCCATGGATTGCACACCTCCCGGTGATGAAGGCGTCCCGCAAGCCCGTCTTTTCCTGCGCCTCATGGAGTCTGTCGGAATATTTCCTCAAGTCACGGAATGAAATAGGATCAACCGGCGCCAACGCTCCGTCCAATTCCACGAAGCTGCCCTCGTCCGCCACGATGGCGAGCCTTTTTTGGGCCTTGATGGGAAAGTGATAGCCGCACTTGGGGCATACGTGGAGGTTGCGCTCCAGCTCCTTTTTGTAAGTGATCTCCTGACAGGCATTACATTTTGACCACAAGGCATCGAGCGCCTTTTCCTCCCTGGAAGGAACCTCTTTTTTCTTAAACCACGCCATGGGTCTCACCTTATGGGAGTTCGATTTCCTCTCCCTGGGTGAGGACAGAGATCCTCTCATCCCCCAAGGCCTCGATCTCTTCCTGGATGGTCTCCAGATATTGGGGTTTCATATGAAAGACAAAAATGGGGTAATCGCCTTCATTGAGCTTTTCCAGCTCGCGGACCATGGTCTGCGGGGTGAGATGTCCAGAGAGGGTCGCCAGCTCCTGAAGCTCATTGGGAAAGGAGCATTCTATAAAGAGGGCCAACAGATTCTCCAATGAGTTACAGGCCTTCCATATCTGTTGTGTCGGCCCTGTATCTCCCGTATAGACGACATGGCCACGATCACACCTGATGATATAACCGACCGCCGCTACATTATGGTCAACCTGCTCCGCCCTCATGCTGATACCCTGGGACACAGGATAGAATTCACCCTCCTGTATCGTCCTAAACTCCAAAACATGACCATCCCGGAGGGGGATGGCGGTAAAATCAGGACATATAACCCCATTCATGAAGTGTTCTTTGAGCGATTTCACTATTGCCGCCGTACTGTGTATTCGTATCGTGCGCCCCTTTTCTTCAAAGAGATTGTTGGCGAGAAAAAAAATATCCTT
>CAZMFG010000096.1:0-4346 GCA_964565525.1 uncultured Thermodesulfobacteriota bacterium | reverse complement strand
CAGAATTGATGGATATGTCAACCGATTTCTAGCCAGCCGGCTACAGATATCATCAAGAAAGAATCGACGACATCGCATATTTTATGATACAAATAAAGGGTGAATACTAAAGTATGGACAAACGTCTTATCCTCGAGGAGCACAGTGTAAGGAGGAAAGAAGCATGTCTCTTATCAAAAAGGCTTGTGTACTCAGTATTATCCTCCCTCTTCTCATAGCCGGCTGTGCCACCAACCCAGTTACTCACAAGCGGGAGATCATGCTCTTCAGCGATCAGGATGAGATAACAATGGGGGAGCAAGGGCACGATGCCGTCCTGGTTCAATTCGGCAAATATGACGATCCTGCTCTCCAGAGCTATATCGACGAGGTGGGGCAGAAGATTGCACAGGTTTCCCACAGAGAAGACCTCCCCCATCACTACATGGTAGTGGACTCCCCTGTCCTCAATGCCTTTGCCTTGCCGGGCGGTTATATCTACATAAACCGGGGGCTCCTGGCCTATCTCAACAACGAGGCACAGCTTGCCAGTGTCTTGGGGCACGAGGCCGGCCACGTGGCCGCACGACATGGGGTCAAGAAATATCAGAAGGCCATGGGGGCACAGTTCCTCCTGGTGGGGGTAGCGGTGGGTACCCAATCGCAAGGCCTGGCGTTGGGCACCAATCTCCTCGTGAACGCCATCCTGCAGGGCTACAGCAGAAAGGACGAACGACAGGCGGATGAACTGGGGGCCTTGTATATGTATAGGGCCGGCTATAACCCCCTGGAAATGCCGGAGTTCTTCACCATATTGGAAGAGATGGAGAAAAGGAGTCCCAACCTCATCGAGCAGCTCTTTGCCTCCCATCCCCCCACCCCTGATCGGGTGGAAAAGACCACCGCCCATGCCCAAGAGTTGGCGCAGGACGAGACCGCAGACCTGACAATAGCTCAGAAACGCTATATCTCCCGCCTTGATGGCCTCATTTTCGGTCCTGGAGTAAGGGACGGCGTCATTGAGGATGGTCTCTATCGAAATCGATACTTCCGATATCAGGTGCAGATGCCGACGGGATGGAAGGTCCAGAGGGGAGACACTTCAGGATCAGTTGTGGCCCAAAACCCCTCCCAGCGATACCTTTCCCAGGTCCTACCTCTGGAATTAGAGGAGGAACTTACTCCCGGCGAATTGGCCGCTAGAGTGGAGAAGAACGCAGGCCTCAAGCCATATGGCGCCGGATGGATCACCGTTGATGGTACTAAGGCCTATCGTGCCGATTACAGCGCTCGGGCGCAGGATGGCACCATGCTGGGCCTGCGCATTGTCTATTGGACCAGGGGGAAGGCGGGATTTATCGTGGCAAACATCACCCGCTGGCAGGATTTCGCAGGTGCAAGAAGGACGTTTGACAGGGTGATCTCCAGCTTCCGCCTCCTTTCCTCTCACCAGGCAGCACGGATACCTCTTCACAGACTGCAGGTGTATAAGGTAAAAGAGGGAGATACCTTTGCCGCAATCTCGAACAGATTTTACCGCACGACCAAATATGCCGATGACATCAAAGAATTTAATGGGATGGAAGAGCTCAACGTTCCATCCGCGGGAAGGCTCATCAAGATAAAACCCCTCCTCCCCGAAACCTCAGAGGTGAGCGGGGAATGAAGGGGTCGTCAAGGCGCGAGGGGGATCTGCTCCAAACCCATGGCCTCCGGAAAACCACACATGATGTTCATGTTTTGGACGGCCTGCCCGGAGGCACCCTTGACCAGGTTGTCAATGGCGGAGATGACGATAACCTGCCCTGAACCATCATCCACCATCACACCGAGATCACAATAATTGGACCCCCGCACCTCCCTGGTGGAGGGAAAGGCACCTGAAGGCAAGAGGCGTATAAACGGCTCCGTGCCGTAACGCCGTTGAAAAGCCTCGGAGGCCTTCGCCGTTGAAAGTGCTTCGTTAGCGCTAGCGTAACAGGTGGACAAGATACCCCTATTGATGGGAATAAGATGGGGGACGAACAGGATATGGACCCCTTTCCCTGTGCGCAAACTGAGCTCTTGTTCCATCTCCGGGCAGTGACGGTGGTTGGCCACGCTATAGGCCTTCAATCCCTCGGCCACCTCACCAAAGAGATTGGTCATGGAAGGACTCCTCCCCGCCCCGCTCACCCCTGACTTAGCGTCTACGATAATACCTGTGGGAGCAATCATCCCCCCTTCCACAAGGGGGGCCAGGGCAAGGATGGTCGCGGTCGGGTAACACCCGGGATTGGCCACCAACTGCGCCCTCGTTATTTCATCTCGGTATATCTCGGGGAGTCCATAGACCGCCTCAGATAAGAGATTGGGGCAGGAGTGTTTGCCGTACCAGCGTTCATACAGGGCCGCATCTTTCAACCTGAAATCTGCGCTGAGGTCCACGACCTTTTTCCCTTTTTTGATGCACTCCGCTACCACATCCATGGATTGTCCATGGGGCAAGGCCGTAAAGATAACGTCCACATCACGCGCTATGTTTGGGGCAGAAAGCTTGCGAAATTGCAGATCAAGTATGCCCTTGAAGGAAGGAAATACCTCGTCGAGGGCAGACCCCGCAAATCGCTCGGAGGTCGCGTAAGCGATCTCAACCTTCGGATGGCGCACCAAGATCCTCAATAGTTCTTGGCCCGTATAACCACTGGCACCGATGATCCCTATCTTCACCGTTCCCCCTGCCTTGCAAAAAATAAAAAGGGGAGGTTAACCTCCCCTGGTACGTTAACCTATCGTTTGGAGTATTGAAACCGAGCCCTGGCTCCCCGCTGCCCGTATTTCTTTCTTTCCTTTACTCTGGGATCACGGGTAATAAAACCGGCCTTTTTCAAGACATCCCGATATTTTCCATTATACACCATCAGGGCCTTGGAAATACCATGCTTGATCGCCCCTGCCTGCCCGGCGGCGCCGCCACCGTTGACGTTGACATAGACATCGAACTGCCCTACGGTATTGGTCAATTCGAAGGGCTGCATAATGTTCATCCTCAAGGTCTCCCGAGGGAAATAGTCGTCAAAGCCCCGCTTGTTTACCTCAATGTTCCCCGCCCCCGGTCTCAGCCAAACCCGGGCCACCGTCGTCTTTCTCTTTCCCGTAGCGTAATACCTTTCCTCTGCCATATGCTCCTCTAACCAGTGTATTTATACCTGAAGTTGTTCCGGTCGCTGTGCCTCGTGGGGATGCTCAGGACCCGCATAGACCTTCAATTTTTTGAAGATCTTCCTCCCCAGCCTATTCTTCGGCAACATGCCTTTCACCGCATGTCTGAGCACTTCCTCCGGCTTTTGAGCCAACAGCTTCTCGGCGGTGACGCCCTTGATGCCTCCGGGGTAGCCAGAGTGATGATAATACATCTTTCCCTTGAGCTTATTCCCCGTCAACTTTACCTTTTCAGCATTTACTACGACGACAAAGCTCCCCGTATCCACGTGGGGGCTAAAGATCGGTTTGTCTTTGCCCCGCAGGACCTTTGCGATCTCCGTGGCCAATCTTCCCAGGACCTTATCTTTGGCATCTACGAGATACCACGTCCGTTCGACGTCCTCTTTCCTCGCATGCGCGGTTTTCATTGCTCTTATTTTCAACCTCTTTCAGAATATTGAGTTGTAATATATAATATATTGCACCCTATTTGTCAACCGCAAAAACCCATATTTCACAATGCTCACGGCGTAAAGCTCGACAAAATATCCTTGATCTTTAACAAGCAGCTTGTATACTGACTATACAATACGCGCAATGGGCAGAAATAATGTAAACATACACCAAACCAACGGAGACTAACCAATGAAAATTATTAGTTTTTTTCTTTTAATCCTCGCCGCCTTCTCGTGGGCGGGTTGTTCAGGTTCCCAAGGAACAGATGACACCCTCTTTCAGGTATCAACCATCAACGCCCTCTTGGACGGCGAGTACGCGGGGGCAATGACCTTTGGGGAGCTGAAGAAACACGGCACCTTTGGGCTCGGGACCTTTGATGCCCTGGATGGGGAGATGATCGGGCTGGAGGGCGCATTTTATCAAATCAAGGCCGATGGGGTAGCCTATCCCGTCCCTGATTCCATGACCACCCCCTTTGCCGTGGTCACGGTCTTTGAGGCCGACAAGACCCTGTCCTCCCCGGACTCAATGGACTATGAGGGTTTAAAAGACTGTTTGGACGAGGCGATCCCCGACAAAAGCATCTTTTACGCAATCAAAATCGAAGGCACATTTCAATACATAAAGACTCGCAGTGTCCCCAAACAAGAGGAGCCCTACCCTCCCCTTGTCGAGGCAGTCAAGGAACAGACCACCTTTGAATTTCATGATATCGAAGGGACCAT
>CAZMFG010000095.1:0-8645 GCA_964565525.1 uncultured Thermodesulfobacteriota bacterium | reverse complement strand
CGGTGCGCTTCCCGATCTCGGAGAGAAACTTCGCCTTGGTGTACTTGGTGACATCAGCGGTGACCTCAAAGTAGCCGTGGGCGCCCGCTCCCTTGGCGTGCACCACCCGTTCGGGGATGCGCTCGCGGTCAAAATGGCCGAGCTTTTCCAGCAAGTGGACATCCTGCATGAGTATAGGCCCGGAGCTGCCTGCGGTTTTGCTGTGTAAGTCATTATCTACCGGCGCTCCAAAGCCGGTAGTATAAGTCTTCTTTTTTTGTGCCATGATACCCCTCCTTTGTTGATATGATCCTTACTCATGTTTCCTCAGTGTATGACCACTAAGCTGCCGCTGTTGTTCCTCTGTGAACCTTCCGGCAGAGGAACTAGCTCCTGCCGAGCTCGCACACCTCCATGGTCACTGCCTTGCCGCATTGGGGGCAGGTAGTGTCCAATTCATCGGAGAACATCTCCAGCTCATGACCGCATTCAGGGCAGCGGCATTCAACCGGGGCCACATTTCTCCCCTCTACCGCACACCCCTTCAAGGGCCGCTCCTCATCTTTTGACATAATTCCCTCCTCCCCCATCTGTAATTCTTTATGACGGGCTTATCTTATGCGCAAACGGTGTGCCGTTTCCCCTTCGTTCTTTATTCGAAGGCCATCTCCGGCTTCCACACTTTCCATACCTTGCCTGCCAAATCAGGGCTGGGCTTTAATGTCGCCTTGCCCGGCTGCCAGCCCGAGGGGGTTACCTCCCCTGTTTTACGGACGTGCTGGAACGCCTGGACCTGCCTGATCATCTCCGCCACATTGCGCCCAACCGGCGGTGTTACGACCTCCATCGCCTGAATGACACCGTCGGGGTCGATGATAAAGCGGCCCCGGATGTTGACGCCCCCTTCCTCGTCGTAGACGCCGTAGACTTTCCCAATCCGTCCGCCTGGATCGGACATCAATGGAAAAGGCACGCCGCCTGATACCATCTTGGAAAGCTCCTCCTCCTGCCAGATCTTATGGGAGAAGCGACTGTCAACACTCATCGCCAGCACCTCAACGCCCATCTTCTTGATTTCCGGATATTTGACGGCAACTGCCGTCAGCTCCGTGGGTCAGACAAAGGTGAAATCCCCGGGGTAGAAACAGAGGATCACCCATTTGCCCTTATAGTCTGAAAGTTTGATAGGTTTAAATCCCCCTCCGATAAAGGCGATTGCCTCAAAGTCCGGCGCTGGTTTGCCGACCTGTGCGGTCATCTTGGATACCCTCCTTTCTTCCTGCATCGGTGTTGCTGCTGCCGTTTCTTGTTCCGGCACGATAGGTCCCCGCGCCGTAGCCACACATCCTTCTTGTTCTTTAGCCATACTTGTTCCTCCCTTCTTCAGTGTTGTCGGTGATGAGAGGAATAGAAGCAACCATCACGATTGATTATGTCAAGGTAACCAGGAGATGTAAATTGGACCTTAGTCCAATACGAGGCCCGGTTCCTCTGGGGTAAGGATACGTCAACGCTTGTTTCTTATGCCTCTTCTTCTTGTTTCTTCCAGAGGCAGAACAGCTCCTCGGCATGGTAGTGACATTGAACCAGCTCCCACCCCTTCTCCCCTTCTGCGTTCAGAATGTTCTCGAGGGACCCCATCTTCTTTTCCTGAAGATCATGGACGAGACAGTGCCCTTTGTTGTCACATTCGATCACCCGTTCGGGCTCTGAGGGCATATCCCCCAGGTTGTGCGTGCTTGTCTTATATCGCCATCGTACCATCGTTTATGACCCTCCTTCACCGTGTTGACAGGTAGGACAATAATAGGTTCCCCTGCCACTTAATTTTTTTCGTATGACTTCCTCCCCACACCCATAACATGCCGCCCCCTCCCGCGAGTAGACCAAGAGGTGGCCTTGATATTCCCCTTCCTTGCCGAAGAGATCACGCCAGTCCGAGACCGACGTGCCTCGGCAGGCGATGGCCCGTGAGAGGATTTTTTGCATGACTTCCGCGATCCCCTTCCATTCATCAGGGGAGAGGGTATTAACCCTGCGCCACGGGTCCATCCGGGCCTGATGGAGGATCTCACAGGCATAGATATTACCGATGCCTGCTATTCGGTGTTGATCCATGAGAAACGATTTTATGGGGAGCGTGCAGTGTTGGGCCATTTCCTCCAGGTAAGATAGGTCACCATCATCCAGGGGGTCTCTTCCTAGGGGGATGCCGTTTCCCTTCTTGTGAACGGTCACGGTGGCAAAGCGCCGGGGGTCGATGAGGGAGACCCTCCCGTGGACAAAGGAAACCACCAAACGGGTATGCGGCAATAGCCCATTGCCGTTGTGCTGCCACAGGAGTCTCCCTGTCATACGAAAGTGAAGCACAAGAGAACGGTTCCCTGCCAGCTCTATAGCCAAGGCCTTACCGTGGCGCCGTATCCCGCTGACCGTTTCCCCCGCAATGCCCGTTATCATCCCCAGCTTGGCGTCGATGATGCGGGTCTTCGTGATCTCGGCACCTACGATTACCTGGCGCAGTTGGCGGCAGAGGGTCTCTACCTCAGGGAGTTCCGGCATCATGACCCTCCTGGAGACATGCGACGCAAATGCCGCTCATATAGAGCCATGCCTCTTCGATCTTATGGCCATCCAGCCGTCCTTCTTGCTCCAAAGGAATCTTTTTCACATCCACGTCATATATCCTGCCGCAGTGACGGCAGAGGAAGTGGTGGTGAGGCTCGGTCTTATAGTCGTAATGGGCCTTGGTGCGCTCGATGGTGATCTCCTGAATGAGCCCGTGTTGTTTAAAGAGGTCGAGGGTGTTATAGATCGTAGCTCGAGACAAGGCGGGATACATCCCCCTGAGAGATTGGTATATCTCTTCGGCCGTGGGGTGGTGGGTGTTGCCGTGGAGAAAGTCCAGGACAGCGGACCTTTGAATGGTCAGCAGTATTCCCCTCTCTTTTAGTTCCGCCTTCTTTTCTTCTAAGGTCATTTCTCTCACGATGATTCCTTAACAAAAAAAACATTCTTTGTCAAGAATTAATCTAATATTTAATTCGTTACAACTTTATAGGTGGGATCTGGGTACAGTGTATCGCGAGATCTGAGGAAAAATCAAGACAGGGGGTTTGCTGTCCCCTCGAGGAAGGTTTTGCGCTTTGTCCTGGTACGGATGTGCCGCTTGCTGATCCACGACCACTGGCCGGGGTACTCTTTGATATAAGATTCTATGATCCGGGCAATTTGATCGGTAATAGCGAATACATCGCGCTCCTCATCGCCGCTGAGCGTTACCTCTATGGGGGGATTAATGATGACCTTGTGTTCACCGTCTCCCTGGTGGATGATAAATATAGGGAGGATGGGCGCCCCGGTCTGCAAGTGATAGACGGCCGGCCCCACGGGCAGGGCCATGGTGCGACCGAGAAACTCCACCAACACCCCTCCCTGTTTTTGGTTTTCATCGCAGACGAAGATGACAATTTCCCCTTGACGCAGGGCGCGCATGATCGCTTTATGAAAGCTGATAGGGGAATCGATGACGATGGCATGTGACCCTGCTTTTTCCGTCATCCATTTCCACACCCCTGCGATCCGGGGATGGACCTGGGCGCCCAGGATCCACGTATTGGGAAACCCGCTGGTGTTTAACTTTGCTCCTATCAGGGTGAAGGTGCTGAGGTGGGCGGTGACGCCGATGGCCCCTTTGCCCTGGGCTAAGGCTTGCTTGAGATGTTTCCTTCCCTCCAGTCCTATGAGGGGGTCGAACCGCGTGCGAAACGTGAAGGCGCAGAACAGCGTCTCCATGAACCCCCTGATCATCGTTCTGAAACTCTCTTGGGCTATGCGTTCCTTCTCCTCCACTGACAGGGAATCGTGAAAGGTAAAGGTGAGGTTGTCCAGCATCTTCCCTCTGTACTTTGTGGCCACTCGCCAGCCGAGCTTTGTCCCAGTCTTCTCTATGATGTTAAAGAGAGCCCACTTAAACGGGAGGAGGGGGATTGCTCGTACGAAGCCCCGCAAGGCAACGCTGGCGAGCCAGTAGCGGATCTCCCGCCACCACCGTTTCCATCCCCGTTTTTCTCTTCTGATCTTCACGATAACCCGCTAGGCCTCAAGGGAATTTGAGCGATCACATTAACTATATGGAGGACAAAAGTCAAGGGCATGTCGTGTCTCCGGGCACAAGCAGGTTCTTCCCCGCTATAGATCTTTTGCGTCGCAGAAGCAATCTTCTTTTCGCTACCGATAATACATCACCGCCTTGCATCACACTGAACATAATAATCGACATGTTTTCAGTTGTCTTGTTTGAGCACCTCCCTCTGGCGGGATCAGTGCACGTTCAATCCGTTGACTCCCCATGGTGATGATGATATGGTAAGGGCCAATATGCAAAAGATTACGTTGGACCTTCAACGAGATCAGCTTGCGAACGGCTTGAAGATATTGACCTTAGAGGATCCATCCCATCCTATCGTAACCTACCAGGTCCACTTTGCCACAGGATCCAGAAACGAAAGACCCGGAATCACCGGCATCTCCCATCTCTTTGAGCACATGATGTTCAGGGGATCCAAGGAGCTGGGTCCCGAGGAGTTCGCCCGCGTCATTCAGGCCCATGGGGGGACACTCAATGCCTTTACCACCATCGACAACACAAGCTACTTCGAAAACCTCCCCAGTGACAAATTGGAACTCGCCGTCAGGCTGGAGGCCGAACGGCTCGAAACCCTGCGCTTGAATCAAGAAAACCTTGATACCGAGCGGGAAGTGGTCAGGAGTGAGCGAAAGCTGCGGACCGTTAATTCCCCCTTCGGCCTCCTCATAGAGCAACTCTTTGCCATCGCCTTTGACCAACACCCCTATCAATGGCCGGTGGTCGGTTGGGATTCCGATCTCAGGGCGTTGACCCTGGAGGATTGTCTCGACTATTACCGGCGAGGGTATGCCCCCAACAAGGCGGTGGTGGTCATCGTCGGTGACTTCAAGAGGGACAAGGCCCTCAGCTGGGTCGAGCGGTATTATGGCCACCTCAAACCCCAACCCCCGCTGGCGACATCCCCCGCCCAGGAGCGGCCTCAACGGGGGGAAAGACGCTCCATCTTCAAGAAGGTATCGCAATTGGAGGCCTTCTTCGCCGGCTTCCATTGCCCGGCGATCGGGGACCCCGACGTCTTCCCCCTCCTCGCCCTGGACCGTATCCTCTCCGGCGGTAAGTCATCCCGTTTTTACCTGCGCTTCGTCAAGACCGGCAAGGCGGTAGAGGTCCAGGTAGAGGTAGATCCCCCGCCCTTTTGGCCCATGGACCCGGGATTGCTCCAGGTATATGCCATCGCGGCGCCCGGGGTGCCCATCGGTGATTTAGAGAACGAGATATGGGCGGTCGTGGAGCAAATACAGGAGGGAAAATTCGATGACCAGGAGCTTGCCAAGGCCAAGCGGGGATTGATCACCTCCTTCCTCAGGGGCTTGCAGTCGGTCTTCTTTAAGGGATTGGCAGGCGGGCTCTATGAGATCAAGGGAGGGGATTGCCGTATGGTCAATACGATGCTGGACCGCTGCGAGGAGATCACCACCGACGATGTACAACGCGTGGCGCAGCGATATCTGAGCGTGGACAACAGGACCGTGGTCACCTTGCAACCCATTACCCCGGAGGAGAACGAACGCCTCGAACCGATGGAATGAACGATGTTTCCTTTGCAGGCAGCTGACATCAAAACATCACAACTCAGCAACGGCCTCACGGTGATGGGGATGGAGTATCACAAACTCCCCCTCGTGCACATCACTATGATGCTAAAAAGGGGGAGTGAGCGGGATCCCCAGGGGAAAGAGGGGTTGGCGGACTTCACCGCTGAGATGCTGACCCTCGGCACCGAGGGAAGGGACAGCCAGCATCTGGCCCTGGCGATGGAACGTTTGGGGGCGCGGTACTCGGCCAGTTCCGGCTGGGACGCCTCTTTTCTGGAGGTCTTTGGATTATCGGAAGACTTTCCCGCCTTGATGGACTTGATGGGCGACATGCTCCTGAGGCCGACCTTTCCTCAGGAAGAGCTCCAACAATGCCGGCAACGGAGGATCTCCCGTTTGATCCAACAGCGGGATCAGGCGGAGGTCATCGCCGACGAGATCATCTGCCAGCGCCTCCTTGAGAATACACCCTACGCCCACCCCGCCTACGGCACGATACCGTCGCTGGGAGGAGTGGGGGCAGATGACCCGCGTGCCTTTTACCACCGTTTCTATTCCCCTGAGGAGGCCGTGTTGCTGGTGATCGGCGACCTCACTCCTGAAGAGATCGGGCAGAAGGCTGAAAAACTCCTTGAGAGGTGGAAGGCCCCTGAGAAGGTCGACTATCAACCGCCTTCACCGACACGGCCCACCGGCAGGAGGGTCATCGCGGTGAACAGGCCGGACCTTACCCAGAGCCAGATTCGGGTGGGTCTGCTGGGGGTCAAGAGAAACGATGAGCGTTACATACCCTTTAAGGTGATGAACTATATCTTCGGGGGCGGGGGGTTCTCCTCCCGGCTCATGCAGCGCATCAGGGCCGAGCGGGGGTATACCTACGGTATAGGCAGTTCCTTTGAGGCGGGGCGCATCCCCGGACCCTACGTCATCTCCACCTTTACCCCGACGGCCACCACCGTCCCGCTCATAGAGGAGACCATGAAGGTCATGGAGGAGTTTATCACGGAGGGTGCCCGGGCCCGGGAACTTGAGGAGGCACGGAATTTTTTGCGCGGGAGCTTTCCTTTAAAATTGGAAACCCCGGGCCAGATGGCCGGGGAGCTTTTGCAGTTGGTACTCTACGACATCCCTTTCGATTATCTTGCGTCTTATCCAGCGGCGGTAGAGAGGGTCACCCTGGATGAGGTCAATAGCTTGGCCGCCGCCTATCTCCTCCCTACAGACCTCATCCTCGTGGTGGTGGGCAGGGTCGAGGATTTCTTGGAGTCCCTGCGGAGTTGGGGAGAGGTGGAGCTTGTCGAATACTCTGAGGTGATAAAGGATTGTTCCCCCTCCAGCACCTCCAAACACACATCCACCACCTGAGGGTCATAGATTCTTCCCCGTCCCTCCTTGATTTCCTCCATGGCATCCCGGAGACTGAAGGCAGGGCGGTAGGGACGATGGTGGGTCATGGCATTCACCACATCGGCCACCGCCAGGATGCGGGCCTCTTGGATGATCTCGTCGCCCCTCAGCCCGTGGGGATACCCTGAGCCATCCATACGCTCATGGTGTTGGAGCGTGGCCTGCGCCACCGGCCAGGGGAATTCAATCCCCTTGAGTATATCATACCCCGCCTGGGGATGTATCTTAATGAGTGACATCTCCATTTCGGTCAGCCTGCCGGGCTTGACCAATATCTCCACCGGCACGGCCATCTTGCCGATGTCGTGGAGGAGACCGGCGATATAAATCCCGGTGATTTGGTCTTCGGGAGACCCCATCTGTCGGGCGATGGCCTCGACGAGTCCGGCCACGCCGGCTGAATGACCGCTGGTGTAGGGATCCCGATCCTCAATGACCTTAGAGAGGGCCTCCGCGGTCCCGAAAAAGCTGTTCCTGAGGGCCTCTTTGTGTTCCGATATGATCCGCGCCGTTTCTCTCTCATGGGTGACATCGTGATAGATGCCGAAAGCCCCCTGGATATTCCCTTGTTTGTCTCGGTAGGGCGTGCCGCTGACCAGCAGACTATGCCTTCGGCCTTTGGCGTCCGTCAGCACGATCTCATAGACGGTCCCCTTTCCCTCCCATCTCGCCTTGAGGTTTTGCGCCAAGATCTTTTGATTCTCCTCGTCACAGAATGCGCGGAGGGGTTTCCCTTCCGGATGGGGGTCAGCGAGGATCTCCTTCATCCGCTCGTTGGTCATGAGGATGGTCTCGTCTTTATCCATATAGAGGAAACCGTCGCTGGCCCCCTCCAAGATGAGGCGCAGGTGCTCCTCCGTCCTCTGGAGGGCCTCCTTGGTCCACTCGTGCTCGGTGATATCTCTCTGTACGGATACACCATACAATATCTTTTCATCCTCATCTCTTACCGCGCCGACGCTGAGCAGGACGGTGCGCCTCGTTCCATCCTTGGCGACGATACACATTTCTTGGTCTTTGATGCTCCCCGTCTTTCTCCACTGGGTGATGAGCTGCTCTAATTTCGGCAGCGATTCAGGAGCGTAAACCGTTTGCAGGGGCTTGCCGACCAGCTCCTCTTTGTTATAGCCCAGCATCTTGAGGGCGGCGTTATTGATATCGAGTATGATGCCCTCCGGTGAAGTCATATAGCAGTATTCAGGTTCGTTTTCAAAGAATTGTCTGAAGCGCTCCTCGCTCTCACGCAGCGAATCCTCCATTTTCTTACGCTCGGTGACGTCGCGGGAGATACCCCGAAACCCTGTCGGCTTGCCGTCTTTATCCCTCATGAGGCTTACGGAGTTCTCCAACCATCTCCTGGTCTCGTCTTTCCTTATGATCTCAAATTGAATTGCTCTATCAGCTTCTCCTGTGGAGTATATTTTGTTATATGCCTGATACACCTTCGTAGCATTCTCTTGATCCATGAACTGCCGGTAATTCATATGCAGCAATTCATCTTTGGTATATCTATAGACATCGAGTAATGAATCGTTGAAGAAGGTAAAATTACCGTGCAGGTCATTTTCAAAGTA
>CAZMFG010000094.1:0-8659 GCA_964565525.1 uncultured Thermodesulfobacteriota bacterium | reverse complement strand
TGGACGGGCGGTGTCTTATGCTGATCAGGATAAGACCTCCCCTTTTCAAATCACAGCCACCGCTTGCGCCGCTTATAGGACTTGACGTTCTTATAGGTCTTCAGCGCCCCTGAGGACGCAACCCCCAGATAGAATTCCTTGACATCCGGGTTCTTCCTCAAATCGCTCGCCGCGCCCTCCATCACGATCTTGCCGTTTTCCATGACATACCCGTAGTGGGCCAACTGGAGTGCCATATTGGCATTCTGTTCCACCAGTACGATCGCGGTCCCCTGCTCTTTATTGATGCGTCCCACGATCTCGAAGATCTCGTGCACCAGCAATGGCGCCAACCCCAACGAGGGCTCATCCAAGAGCAGGAGCCTCGGTCTCGCCATCAGGGCCCGTCCGATGGCGAGCATCTGCAATTCACCGCCGCTGCAGTATCCGGCAAGAAATCTTTTGCGGGCCAGCAGAGAGGGAAAATAATGGTACACGAGATCCAGATCATCCTTGGTGGAGGCACGCATGGACATAGACCGCGCCGCCGTCCCCACCCTCAGGTTCTCCTCCACCGTAAGGTGTTCGAAGGGCGGACGCCCTTCCAATACCTGAATGACCCCCAGGCGGGTAATGGCCTCAGGAGGCGCATTCTGAATAAAGCGACCGTCATACTCAATGGTCCCCTCGGTAACCGCCCCGTTCTCCGATTTCAGCAGACCGGAAATAGCTCGCAGGGTGGTCGTTTTCCCCGCTCCGTTGCTCCCCAGGAGGGAGACGATCTGTTTCTTCCGAATGGCAAGCGATACCCCTTTGAGGATCTGAATGACATCAGAATACACAACGCTGATATTATTGAGTTGTAAGAGCGTATCGTTCATATTCATAACGCACCGCGCTTAATAGGAAAACGGCCACAGTCTGAAGCTGGAGCGGATGATACGCCACATCTCCGCCAGCCCCCGCGGTTCGAAGATGAGAAACAGGACAATGGCCAATCCGAAGACGAAGTCCCGAAGAGGGGCAACCGTCAGGGCGGCACCTGCGAGGATATCCAGGTTCATGATATACTCCGTTGCCAGGCTCAATATCTCATTCAACATGGTGATAAAGATGGCCCCGAACACGGCGCCGGATATGCTCCCCAGGCCCCCAATGATGATCATAGCAATATATTGTATGGAAAGAAAGATGGTGAACGGCTCCGGGGTGATGCTGATGGTATAGTACGCCCACAGTCCCCCGGCGAATCCGGCATAAAAAGAACTGATGCCGAAAGAAAGCAGTTTATAGTGAAATATGGGGATACCCATCCCCTCAGCGGCGAGATAGTTGTCACGGATAGCGATGAAGGCACGACCGTACCTGCTGCGCACAAGGTTGACGGCCACCCAACACATGATCGCAAAACTCACGAATACCACCCAGAAAAAGGATCGATCGCTGCTGACATCCAGCCCAAAGAGGGTGGCCGTGGGGAGTATAATTCCGCGCGGCCCCCCGGTGAGGCCCTCCCAGTTCATGAGGACGTATTCGATAATGAACTGGCCGGCCAGCGTAGCGATGCACAGGTACAGGTGCTTGAGGCGGACGGAGGGGATGCCGAAGACCATCCCCACCAGGGCGGTGACTACCCCGGCAGCGAGGACGGAGAGCCAAAAGGGGAACCCCACCGTGGTGGCCAGGATGGCGGCGGCGTACGCCCCTACCCCAAAAAAGGCCCCGTGCCCCAATGAAATCTGACCCGTATAGCCGATAAGGATATTGAGCCCGATGGCGGCAATGGCGGCGATCCCGATGGAATTGATAATATAGAGCACGTAGGGGCTGGAAATAAAGGGCACCACGCCCAAGAGGAGGGCAAGGCCGATCCATATCCAGACCCTCCCGAAGTCCGTCCCAAAGATGGCAATCTCTTGTTCGTAGCGCTCCTTAAAGTTGCCGCATGGTCTGAATATCAGCCTGCGCATCTTCTCTTCTTCTCCTCCAGCAATACCATACTAGACACGGATTCTCCTGCTACACCCGTTCGATCTCCACCGAGCCGAAGAGCCCATACGGTTTGATCATCAAAATAACCACGAGGACGATGTAGGGGATGACCTCGCCCAACGATCCCGAGATATATCCACCGGTGAAGGTCTCGAGCAATCCGATGATGATGCCCCCCACAATGGCCCCTCCGATACTGTCCAACCCCCCCAGGATGACCACGGGAAAGACCTTCAGCCCGACGGCGCTCAGCTCGTGAACGTTGACGCCGTGCATGAACCCCAGCACGATCCCGCTCATAGCGGCGACCACCGCAGCAATGGCCCAGGAGAGGGCAAGGACCCTCCTGACGTGAACCCCAAGGGAAAGCGCAGCGGTCTGGTGATCCGCCACGGATCGCATATAGATACCTTGGGAGGAATACTTGAAGAAGAGTCCAAAGACACCTAAACACACCAAACCGATGATAAAGGATGAGACGTATGCCGCCGGCACATGGACCATTCCCCAATTAAGAGCAAGGGCCTCGGGCAATAAAATCGGATATTTGAAAAAATTACCGCCAAATGCAAAGAGCATCAACCCCTTGAACATAACGGCCAGCCCCACCGTCAGCATGATGACCTCGATCAGTGCCTCGCCGATCAGGGGGCGGAGGAAAAACCGCTCGATGAGAAAACCGAGGGCAAAACACCCCACCAAGGTCAACACAAAGCTCAACACGAGGGGGAACTTGGCCGAAACGGAGAGGACCAAGAAGAAAAAGGCGCCGATGGCCAGCAGCTCTCCGTGGGCGAAGTTAAGGACACTGCTCGACTTAAAGATCATGACAAAACCCAAGGCGGCAAGGGCGTACAAAAAACCTATGGATAAGCCGTTTACCACGATTTGAATGAAAAATTCCACGGGAAAATTCCTCCTTACGCGAGTGTCAATATCCGGACCGTGGTCTCAATGGTCCCCACGTGTCCATCCCGATACCGCACCTTCCCCTTCACCGCCAACGCCTCCTGATCCTTATACATGGCCTTGATCAAGGTGTGATAATGCTCATAGATGTACTGTCTGCGCACCTTACCGGTCCGCGTCAGCTCTTGATCGTCGGCATCCAAGAGCTTGTACAGCAGGAGGAGCTTGCGAATCTTCATGTTCGTGGGCAGGTGCTCATTCACCCCCCGAACCTCACCGCAGATCAACTCCTCCACACCCGGTTGTTGTGAGAGATCGATATAGGTGGTGTAGGGGATTTGTCGATCTTCCGCCCAATCCCCTACGGTCTCCATATTGATGTTGATGAGAGCGGTGATATAGGGCATTCCCTCGCCGAAGATTACCGACTCCTTGATAAAGGGACTGAATTTGAGCCTGGTCTCTATAAAATCCGGGGAAAAGGCCTCCCCCTCCCTGGTGCGCATGATCTCATGTTTGCGACCGATAATCACCAGGTGACCGTCCGCATCGAAATACCCGGCGTCCCCGGTATGCAACCATCCATCGCTCAACGTCGCGGCCGTCTCCTTGGGATCCTCAAAGTACCCCATGAAGTTCGACGGACTCTTTACCAGCACCTCCTGATCATCCGCAATCCGCACCGTGGTGCGGGGCAGGGCCTTGCCAACCGTCTCCGGCTTCACCTCTCCATCGGGTTGGACCTGAAATACCCCCCCGCCCTCGGTGAGGCCATAGGCGTGCTTCAAATTCAATCCGATGGCCCTGAAAAAGCGAATGACGTCGGGGCTCACCGGGTGACCTCCGGTAATGGCGGCCCGAACATGCGAGCATCCCACACGATCCAGGAGGGGTCGATAGACGATCCAGGCGGCCGCTCGATGGAGGAAGCGGAGCCACCAAGGAATAGACCTCTGAGCGGACTCCCTGTCTACGACCCGCTCGCCTATGCGCTGCGACCAATAAAACAACCTGCGCTTGATAACACCGGCGTCGTTGATCTTCACCCGAATCTTGGAGGCCAGGTCTTCCCAGAACCTGGAGGAGGTGATCATGATGGCAGGGCCGATCTCACGCAGGTCCTCGGCGATCGTCTCCGGGGTCTCGGGGAAGTTCATGACCATACCACCGCACAGGGCCACCCCTGTTCCCCACATCTGGTCGACGATCCAGGCAGGGGGCGTGATGGAGATCCAGTTGTCGCCCACACCGATGGGCGAGGTCTCCAGCCACTTTCGTGCCATGTCGATGATGTTCTGATAGCTCAACATGGCGAATTTCGGAAGGCCCATGGTGCCGGAGGTCATAATCATCAAGGCGAGATCATCCGCTTTGCCTTTCCCCAATTCCTCCTCAAAACGCTTGGGCTCCTTCTGTTCCAACGCCGCACCCCGTTCCAATAATTCGGCGAAACTCAACAGCCACGGGTTGTCCCGATACGTCCTCATCCCCGTGCGGTCGATGTAGATGACACGGCGGACGTGCGCGAGCTCTTTCTGCGCCTCCAATAACTTATCCACCTGTTCCTGGTCCTGAACGACCACATAGGAGGCCTGGATACGATTGAGACCGAAGGTCAGCTCCTTGGGCACCGATGAGGTATAGAGATTGAGTGTATGCCCCCCGAGTGATTGTACCCCGAACTCGGTGAAGAGCCACTCGGCGTGATTGTCCGTGATGATACCGCACGGTTCACCTCGTTTGAGCCCGATCGACGACAGGCCCAAGGCCACGTGTTTGACGTACTGCAGATAGTCGTGCCACGTGTAAGGCTCCCAAATGCCGTAGGCCTTCTCCCGGATAGCAACCCGCTCGGAGCCCCATCGTTTCGCCTGGAGGGCCAAGACCTGGGGAAAGGTATGCCTGGAGAATGTGGAGAGGGTGCGTTTATCGATGCGCTCTTTGGTCATCCTCATGCTACTCGACAAATGTCTCTACTTACTGTCCAATGCCAACTGAGCACTAACGGTGTCACCCAGATAGGCCCTGATCACATCGGGGTGGTCCTGTACTTCCTTGGGGGGCCCTTCCGTGATTTTTTTACCAAAATCGAGGACAATAATCCGCTGTGATATGCTCATGACGACGGACATATCGTGTTCCACCAGGATCATGGTCTGCCCCCACGCCTCGTTCAACTCCACCAGAAACCTGACCATGTCCTCTTTTTCCTCCAGGGTCATACCGGCAAAGGGCTCATCCAAGACCAGGAGCTTCGGCTCCAGGGCCAGGGCACGGCCGAGGTCCACCCGTTTTCGCAGCCCATAGGGGAGGGAGCCCACCAGCTTTTTTCTGATGGCCTGTATCTCAAGAAAATCGATGATCTCCTCGATGACCCGCCGATGACGGACCTCCTCACGTTTGACCGAGGGGGAAAAGAGTGCAGCCCATCCCACGTTGTAGTGACAGTGCATGTGTCTGGCCAGGAGCATGTTGGCGATGACGCTGGCCCCGGGAAACAGTTCGATATGCTGAAAGGTCCTCCCGATACCGCGTTTCGTTATGTTATGGGGGCGCAGGGCGGTGATGTCTTCGCCATTGAAGATAATGTGTCCGATCTGGGGGCGATAGTAGCCGGTCATGCAGTTCAACAGGCTCGTCTTGCCCGCCCCGTTGGGACCGATGATCGCCAACAACTCGCCCGTCTTGACGCTCAGATTGACATTTTGGAGGGCCACCAGCCCCCCAAAATTCAGACAGAGGTCTTTTACCTCCAGCGCAGCCCGACGGTCGTCGGGCTGCGCTGCGGCAAAAATCTTCGGTTGCCCTCGAAAGGCCTTCATTACGTTACTGGAGCTTGATCTGACCCTTTCCCGGAACAAAGAAATTGGTCATCGGTGTGTAGGTGGCATCCTCATGAATCTGCACGATTCTGGCCAAAAATGACCCCTCGTGGTTATCCTTGGTGTAGGTAGTCGGAGGGAAGAGCCCGCCAAAATCCGCGTCCTTGAAGGACTCCATGGCCTTATTGATGGTCTTCTTGTCGATCGTGTCGTACTCTTCTCGGGCAAGCTCAAAGGCCCGCTCCATGATCATAGCGACGACCACGCCTTCCCAATACGACGTGTCAAACTGCTTGATCTCACTGTGCTTGCCCACCTCCATCATGAGTTGGACACCCTCTACGTTGTCTGCGGGAAGACCGCCCGAGAACTGCATGAAGAGACGGTCCCTGATCCTCCCCTTTGCCAACCCAAAGAAATCCGGGTCCGTGGCGGTCCAGGTCCCGAAGAACGGCACCTTGTACCCGATCAGGTCCGCATCCCGGAGGGCATTGGCGATGTGCACGGGGAGAATCTGCATGAAGACATACTCCGCCCCCGCCTTTCTCAGCACGGCCAACGGGGTCCTGAGGTCACCCCCTGCCTTGGGGGGAAATTCCTCTATTGCGACGATCTCAATGTTGTTTTGCTCGGCAAACTCCTTGCACGGATCGTGGATGGACTTCCCGTAGGCGTTATTGTAGGTCAGCAGGCCGACCTTGGGAGTCCCCTCTCCTTTATGAATGGCCATGATGTACTCCAGAACGGCCTGGGAATCCAAAATATAACTCCCAAACGGGAGATACATATACCCGATGGGAGGCTGGAGAATCCCTTGATAGGTGGAAAAGTTGATGCACGGCGTCTTGTACTTCTGAATGATCGGCTTTACCGCCATGCCGGTGCCGGCATCCCACGTGGCGAGCATGTCCATCTTGTCCTGGGCGCAGAATTTCTTGACAAACTTAACGCCCTCATCCACCTTATAGGCGTGATCGACCACGGTGAGGTCGATCTGTCTCCCCCCAATGCCGCCCTTCTCCTCATTGACGTAGCGGAGGTAATCCTGCAGACCTTTGGCGTGGAACTGCCCCCAGGTGGAGGCTGGACCGGTCAAATTGATCACCGCACCCACCTTGATAGGACCGGTCTCCGGGGTCTTCTTGCACGCAACAAACCCCACGCAAACAAACACCGCAATGATCGAAATAACGACTAACTTTCGCATGATGCACCCCTCCTTTTTTTGTAAAATTTTATCTCACGTCCCTGGTACATTGGTAACCCTGAGCCCCCTCCTTTTTCATAATTTTTTGAATCATTATATATACATTAGCGGGTACACAGTTGTCAAGGGACAAGCAATTCGGGGAGTACAGATCACCGTGATAATAGCGTACGCTAACGCAAGCCATCCCACCAAGGGCGGAAAGGAACGATAAACCTCTCCCCTATTCCCACCGCCGCTCGTCTACGATGGTCTGGCGATCCGCGGGAATGGTCCCCCGACCTACCCATGCTATGCTGTCCGGCCTCACGCGGCATACCTGGGGGAACCGTTCGAGCAGTCGACTGGATAACTGATCTTTGTCTATTGTCTCATCCTTCAGTTCGATCCGCAGGACAAGCTCGTCCCGCTCCCCCGTGCGTCCCACGATCAACTGGAACTGGGCAATGGGATCGAATTCGGCGAGCACCTCCTCCGCTTGCTTGGCAATGACGAACATACCCCTGACCTTGACCGCGTCGGCCGTGCGGCCCACGATGCCGGTGATCCGAGAGGCGGTTCTGCCGCAGGGGCACGGTTCGGTCATATACGAGGACATGTCGCCGGTGCCGTAGCGTATCAAACCCCAGATGGGGTTGTGGATCGGGGTGGCCACGATCTCCCCCACCTCACCCGGGCCCAACTGCGCGCCCGTATCGGGATCGACGATCTCGATGACGTACTCATCCATGAAGTGCATCCCCGCCTTCTCGCTGCATTCGTAGGCCACACACCCCCCGAGATCGGTCACCGCATAACACTGATACGTGTCGATGCCGTATCTGTCTTCAAGCTCCTTCCTGGTGGTGGGGGCGAGCATCTCGCCGGTAAACCAGGCGCGCTTCAGTGAGAAATCCCGCCGAACGTCATGCCCCAGCTCCTCGGCCCGCTTGATGATGGTCATCAAAAAGCTCGGCATCCCCGTAAAGCCGGTAACCTTGAGGTCGAGCATCGTCCTGATCTGGGCATCGGTGTTTCCCACGCCGGTGGGGACCACCGTCGCCCCGCAGGCCCTGACCCCCTCGTGAAAGAGTATGCCGGCAGGGGACATATGATAGGAAGGGGTATTGATCACCACATCGCCCGTGCGAAACCCCGCCGCATAGATCGTCTTGCCGAACCAGCTGATGCCCTCGGTCTGATGCGGCCCGTAGAGCGGGCCGGGGGTGATGAAGACCCGGTCGATTTCTTCAGGGGCACAGGCCACGAAACCGCCATAAGGGGGCTTGGATCGCTGGAGCTCGATGAGATCGCCCTTGCGGGTAATGGGCAGTTTCTCGAGATCCTTCGCCGTGCGAATCGCCGAGGGTTTGACCCCGGCCCGATCGAAAATTTCCCTGGCCGAGGGGGCATGGCGGTAGGCGTGCTCGAGGGTCTCTCGTAACCCCGTGTTCTGATATGCTTCCCGCTCCTGAGGGGTCATCGCCTCCAGTTCGTCAAAAAAGTCGCCTTGTGTCGCTTGAGACATGAAAGACCGTCTCCTTCCTCGTGTTATTGCGAAAGACTACCGAATGTGTTTCCTGTCTGACTCTTGTACCACAAAAAGGCCTTCAGCGCCATGCCCAGCTACCTCACGGCGTGCAATTGCATTGACGACCGCACTATGAGATGCTATGAGGAACCAAGTCTCCCGCTCCGCCTTGTAAAATGATGCTTCTTTAAATCTTTTAAGGACATCATGCCGCTCCCGCTCCTCAATATAGAGATAAGG
>CAZMFG010000093.1:0-8744 GCA_964565525.1 uncultured Thermodesulfobacteriota bacterium | reverse complement strand
CCCATCCCCATTTGCTGGTATCGTAGAGGGGTTCCCGTATAGAAAATAAGGATGGTTACGGCATGTACCTCACAAGAACCCTTCGGTTCCTTGCCTTAATGGTATTTATCTTTGTGGTGGTGCTGCTCCTGGCGCGCAGCAGCATCTGGGAGCTGCGGGCCAGGGCTGAGGAGGGGTTTACCAAACAGCGATTGATGGAACTGCAGGAGGCAACCGCAGGGGAGCAGGCCTTCTCAGGCCCCCTCTACCTGGTGACCCCCCAGGGGGAAGTTCGCCCCCTCGGAAAGACTAATCCCCTGCCCCCGCAAGGGGCTGAGATGATCTTATCATCACTGTCTTCCACCCCTGGGGGATTTCGCCGGGGAGAGCAGTACTGGGTCTACCTCCCCTTGAAAGATGACTCGTGGCTCCTCTCCAGCGCCCCCTATGAGGAGGTCATCGCCTGGACCTCGGGGTTTGAGGCCAGGGAGATCAGGAACGCCGTCCTCGTCATGGTGGCCTTCGGACTCCTGGCCCTGGTCTGGATGTGGGCGGACCGGCGGGCAGTGATTGCGGCCCAAAAGGCCCAGATGGTGGAGGAGCTGGAGCAAAAGGTCCAGGAGAGGACCGAGACCCTGAAGAGGATGAACCGCCTGGCCAGACTGGGGGAGTTCTCCGCCAGCCTGGCCCATGAGATCCGCAACCCCCTCGGCTCCCTGGTGACCGCGGCCAAGCTGCTGCCCGACGCCACGGGAGGGGAAGAGGAGGAACTGGTGGGGGTGATCAAGCGGGAATCGACCCGGCTGGACCGCTTCCTGGCCGATTTCCTCGATTTCTCCAAGGACGCCCAGTCCCGAATCAGGATGAACCCCCTGCACCCCATCATGCAGCGCGCCGTGGAAGGGGTGACCAGGGGGGAGGAGTTTCAGCACGTGCGGGTCACCTATCGCCTGGATCCGCAGGTCAAGGAGATCCCCTGCGACCCGGAGCAGCTGGAGCAGATCTTTTGGAACATCGCCCTCAACGGGGTTCAGGCCATGGGAGGTAAAGGTGAACTGATCGTCTCCTCCCGTCGCAACGGGCGCTGGGCCGAGGTATCCTTCCAGGACACGGGTCCGGGGATCCCCCCGGATAAGAGGGAACAGATCTTCGAGCCCTTTTACACCCAGCGGCGCACGGGGACCGGATTGGGACTCTCCATCGCCAGCAGGATCGTGGAGGCCCACGGGGGATTTATCCAGGTGGCAAGCGACGCCCGTTCCTGGACCCTCTTCACCATTTCCCTCCCCCTGCAGGAAGAAGGATGACGGATACAGCACACATCTTGGTGGTGGACGACGAGCCCTCCATGAGGACGACCCTCTCCATCCTCTTGAAGCGGGAGGGGTACCGGGTCTCGCAGGCCGGTGAGGGCGCCGAGGCGCTGGGGATGCTGGAGCAGGGGGAGTACGACATGGTCCTCACCGACCTCAAGATGGAGGGGATGGACGGAATAGAGCTCCTGCGCCGTATCAAGGCCGCCGCCCCCCACACCGAGGTCCTCATCTTTACCGCCTACGGGACGGTGAAATCCGCCGTGGAGGCGATGCGGCTCGGTGCCTATGACTACATCGGCAAACCCTTCGATGAGGAAGAGCTACTCCTGAAGGTGGCCAGGGCCCTGGAGCGCAAGGCCCTGGTTAGGGAGGTGCGGGACCTGCGGGCGGAGTTGCAAGGACAGGGGGGGCGAGGAAAAATCATCGCCGCCAGCAAGCAGATGCGGGAGGTCTTGGCGACGGTGGACCAGGTAGCCCCCACCGAGGCCACCGTCCTCATCGAGGGCGAAAGCGGCACGGGGAAGGAGCTCATCGCCCGGGCCGTCCACCGGGGCAGCCCCCGCAGCGATTGCCCCTTTATCCCCGTCAACTGCAGCGCCCTTCCGGACACCCTCTTGGAGAGCGAGCTGTTCGGCTATGAAAAGGGGGCCTTCACCGGGGCGGACAAGGGGCGCAGGGGACTCTTTGAGGCGGCCCATACCGGAACCCTCTTCTTGGACGAGATCGGCGACATGCCCCCTCCCCTCCAGGGGAAACTCCTGCGGGTCTTGCAGGAGGGGGAGGTGCGGAAGTTGGGGAGCACGCAACCCATCCAGGTCCAGGTCCGCATCGTGACCGCCACCAACAAGGGGGCCGAGCAGTTAGTGGCCCAGGGCATCCTCCGCGAAGATCTCTTTTACCGCCTCAACGTGGTCAGAATCTCAATCCCCCCCCTGCGAGAGCGGCCCGATGACATCGTCCCCTTGGCCCACCACTTCCTGGAGGTCTATAGGAAGCGGGCCAAAAAGGAGATCGAGGGATTTGCCCCCGATGCAATCCAGGCCATGCTCGATCACCCCTGGCCCGGCAATGTGCGTGAGTTGGAGAACGCCGTGGAGCGGGGTGTCATCATCTGCCGATCCCCCACCATCGCCGCCCAGGACCTCTCCCTGGGAATCCCCGTGCTTGATACGGGATCGGACAAGGGGATGACCCTCAAGGAGTTGGAGCGACGCCACACCCTCTCCACCCTCAAGCGGCACGGCGGCAACCAGGCCCGGGCGGCCCGGGAGCTGGGCATCGGGCGCAACACCCTCTGGAGGCGGCTGAAGGAGTACGGCCACCTGCCGTAGTTCCACCCTGTAACAACCGTTCCAATAAGGAACATACCTTTTTTCACCCCCTATCAATTTCCTCTTTAAAATCAAATGATTATAAATCCCCCTCAGTGGCACGCCCCTTGCTAGATATTCCCTTTTAATAAAAGGGGGGTAACTGATAGGCCTCTGTTTTCACGATCATCCACGGGCTATGGGGGAAGAGCCGAACGATGTCCGGCGTGATGGCAGGGAGGGAGATCATACTTTTTGGTCGTGTTTTCATAAACAAGGGAAAAAGGCGCAGCGGCACTTAAGGCTGGCACTGCGCGGATGGACACTAACTGAAGGGGGGTACCTATGAAATATTCAGTGGCGTGCAATTGGGATCCAGCGCTCTTGGATCGTCTCAGCAAAGAATCCGCTTCGGTGGATTCGCTTTTCGGCCAGATCACCGATGACCCCTTTGGCGGGGGGCGCGGCTCTTTCCTTGCCCCGAAGGTCAATCAGGATCAGGCGAAGGCATTCATCGCCGAGGCGCGGCGGCGTGGCTTTCACTTTAACTATCTCCTTAACGGCGCCTGCCAGGACAACCTCGAAATGACCCGCGAAGGAAACCGCATCCTCTTTGACCATATCGAATGGGTCGCTTCGACAGGGGCCGACGAAGTGACCGTCACCCTGCCCATCATGCTGGTATGGCTCAAACGCCATTTCCCGGAGTTTAAGGTGGTGGTGTCCAGCTGGGCGCGGGTGGCCAATGTCAAACGCGCCAAATACTGGGAGAATATCGGTGCGGATGAGATCATCCTGGCGGAGTATGCCACCCGTGACTTTGCATCCCTGCAGGCGATGCGGCGTGCCCTCCACTGTAGGCTCGAAGTCATCGCCAACCCCTCGTGCCTTTATATGTGTTATCTCGACACGAACCATATAAACATGATGTCGCATGCGGCCCAGGGCGGCCATGTGAGCGGCGGCTTTGTCCTGGACCACTGCCAGGTATACTGTCAGCGGTTGAAACTGGCGCAGCCCGATGAGCTTATCAAGGCGCGGTGGGTGCGGCCGGAGGATGTCGGCGACTACGAGGAGATCGGCATCGACTCCCTGAAGCTCCTCGAACGCTTTCGAAACACCGAGAGCCTGATGCAGGTGGTTCGCGCCTATGAGGATCGGCGTTTTGACGGCAACTTCGTCGAGCTCTTGACCCTGCCTCGCCGCAATGCCTACAATGCGCCGAATCTGGAATATCTCATCAAGCCCGACCTGGTCAATATCGATTTGATGCTCGAGATGGCCGATATCTTCGGCTATTCTTTTTCCGATGTCATACAGATAGATAATCGTGCCCTCGACGGTTTCGCCGAACACTTCAAGACGCACGATTGCTATCACAGTTCGTGCGAGGAATGCGGGTATTGCAAACGCTGGGCGGAAAAAACGGTGCAGGTGGATGAGGCGAAACGCCAAGCGATTCTCAATCGATTCGACCACTTTATCGAGGCCATTATCGAACGTCGGACACTTGCGGAAAACGCGCCCCTCGATGTGAGCCACATCCAAGTGAGCCCTGAAGCGGCTTCCGTCCTCGACAGCCTGATGGCCTTTGTGCCGCCGCCGCTCGCAGAGATCGCGCGGATGAAGACCATCAACGGCGCCGCACAGATCGCAGGACAACACAAAAATTCAAAAACGGATGAAGCGGTCGGCACCGAGGCGATCGTCCATGCCTTCTGGCTGGGCACGCCCGAGCCCTCCCGTGATCCTCTACGGCAGGCCCTCGAACAGATGGGGCTGTGGCAGCACGTCGCCTCAGCAGAAGGGGCACAGGATCGTTAGACAGCGTTAGAACTAAACCCGCGAAGGCCGGAGGAAAAACCATGGATGCGAAACGACTGCAGTGCATGCTCGTACATGCCCCCAAATTGGATAATTGGTATAAACCGCTCGGCGATTTTATATGGATTAATTACCTCCCCATAGGCATCTTCGCCTTGGCGGATAACCTTGAGCAACACGGCTACGCATCCGAGATAGTGCACCTGGGCATCGAGTGGATTGAAAATCATGGGTTCGATCTCGTCGAGTATGTGGGCAAGACCCGTCCTAAAATCGTCGCCCTCTCCCTCCACTGGCACTATCAGGCCTACGACGTCATCAAGGTCGCCGAGGCGATCAAGGCCCGTTATCCGGACATCTTTGTCTGCACGGGGGGATTTACCGCCAGCTATTATCATAGGGAGATCCTCGAAGACTTCCCCTGCCTGGACGCCGTCATCCAGGGGGATGCGGAAGAGCCCCTCCTGAGATTGGTCGAGCAGGTGACCAAAAACGAGCGCGACCTCCACAAGGTCCCCAACCTGACCTGGCGCTCCGACGGCAGGATCATCAAAAACGAAGCCTTTTATTGTGCCACGGAAGCGGATCTCAACGCCTTGCGGTTTACCAACCTCGCGCTCCTCAAAAACCAGGAGACCTATGTCAATTACTTCGGCCACCCCTTTATGTGGAAGAAGAGCTTTTCCAAGAAAGCGAATTTCCACAAGCTCTCCATCGGTTCCAAGACCCTCCCCTTGTCGATCGGGCGGGGATGTCCCATGACGTGCACCTGGTGCGCCGGCAGCGCCCTTTCCCAGCGGTTCATCACCAGGCGCACCAAGCCCATCTATCGGTCGATCGACAAGATACTGGAGTCGATCCAAGAGGCACTGTCCTATGGTTACGAGACGATGTACGTGGTCTTCGATCCCTACCCCGGCAACCAGGAATTTTTCATAGAGCTCTTTGCCAAGATAAGAGAGAATAACATATCCTGCGAGATGGTCTTCGAGTGCCACGGCCTTCCGACAAAGCCGTTCATGGACGCCTTCCATGATACATTCCCCCATGAGGAGTCGTTTTTGTGTATCTCCCCGGAGACCGGATCCGAGCGGCTGAGAAAGATCCACAAGCACTGCTTTTATTCCAATGAGGAACTCTTGGGGTGCTTGCGGTATCTACAGGAGTTGGGGGTAAACAGCGAGGTCTTTTTTACCTATGGCATCCCCGGGGAGACCCCTGATGAGTTGTGGCAGACGATCAGACTCAAAAGGTTCATCAAGAGGAGATTCAAGCGCGTCCGCTGTATCAGGGTCCTCTCCATTGAGATGGAGCCGGGATCCCCCTGGCACATGGATCCGAAAAAGTACGGTATTGTCCATGATAGACCGCATTTCAGGGATTTTTACCGTGCGCACAGCTCCAAGTATAATCAGACCTATTCATCGCTGGGCTATTTCATCCCGGGCTACTTCCCCGATAACGACGGGGTTCAGGATATCGCGGGTTTCGAACAGGCCCTGCAGGGGATAAAATGCAAGTATTTCTGCTTTCTCAGCCCCAATGCGAGAAAGTCCGGCCCGGCATGGACCGGGCGCCTTTTCTGCAATGTCCTCGCCCTCATGGACAAACTCAAACAAAAGGAGACGCGCACAGATGAGGCCGCACCGTTGTTAAGCGGGTCTTGAGATGGTACGTGCTTTTAGGGTATAACAAAATAGTCAAGGAGGCATGCTATGAAAACAGGTAAATATTTTTTAGTGGCGGCGCTTTTGTTATCACTTCTCTCGCTCTTTTCATGCTCGCCGGAAGTGGAAAAGGGATCCCCCTATACGATCGGGGTCAACCTCGAGCTGACCGGGCCGTGGGCGGAGGTGACCAAGACCGTGAAGAAGGTCTTGATCATGGAGGTGGAGCGGATCAATGCCATGGGGGGGGTGGACGGACACCCCTTGGAGCTGATCATCGAGGACAACGGCTTCGATCAAGGCAGGGCCGCAGCCATCATGACCAAGTTCACCCAGAACAAGGAAATCCCGGTAGTCTTGGGCCCCTGGGAGGACCCCCTCCAGGCAACCACCAGGGCCATCGCCGAGCGTGAGGGGATCACCAATATCATCTTTTGCCCCTCCAACCCCATGGTCCGGGGCCTCAAACAAAAGTGGTCCTTCAACATCGCCCAGAGTGATATCATCGTCTCTCAAAAGTTGGTGGAGCTGTGTCTGGCCCGCGGGTATAAGACGATTCTGGTCTTTCCGGGCAATTGGCCGCTGGCCCTGAGCCTGGCCGACTATTTCAAGCAATTCGGTGAGGAAAAAGGGCTGAAGGTCATCATCTCCCGGGAAACTCATTCGCCGAGGGACATCGACATGACCCCCCAACTCATCAAGCTCAAGCCGATCATCGCAAAGGAAAAGGTGGACGCCTTCTACGCCTGCACAGGCGGTCCTCCCGGCCCCATCACCGTCAAGAATATGCGCGCCCTGGGCATGAAGACCCCGGTCATCGGCACCCACGCCTTCGGCTTCGGTTTTATCATCGCCCTGGGGGGGGCGGCGATGGAAGGGGTGGAGTTCCCGGCAGGAAAGCCCGTGGTCCCCTACCAGCTCGATGAGGACGACCCCGTGCGGCCCATCGTCACCGACCTCGACAAACGGATGAAAGAACGCTACGGACAGGGGCTTGATCAAATAGCCGGCCATGCCCACGACGCCATCTGGCTCATCTATGATGCCCTGAAACGATGTAAGGGGAAGGTCACCAGGGCCGCATTCCGGGATGCCTTGGAACATACCACCGGCTTTACCGCGTGCCACGGCATCTATAACTACAGCCCCACGGACCACGATGGTTTGAGCAAAGAGGACATGGTTTTCATTAGGATCGAAGAAGGAAAATTCAAGCGGATCACATTCTGAGGGTTTGACTCAGGGTTGCACATCGGATATACAATGATCACGAATAAGGGGTGGGAGGACAGGAGGATCCGCTCACCCCTTTTTGACCTTTTTATTAATTACTAAAAGGAAAGGTTTCATGACCCCGTGGGTACATATACCCCAACTCCTTGCCGCCGGCATCACCATGGGGGCCATCTATGCCCTGGTAGCTTTAGGATTCGTCATCATTGTCAGGGCCTCCCAGATCATAAACTTCGCCCAGGGGGAGTTCGTCATGCTGGGGGGGGTGGTCACCTTCTTTTTTATCAAAGGGGCCGGGCTCCCCTACCCCCTGGCGGCCCTGGCGGCGGTGCTGGTGGTCATCTGCATCGGGCTCCTCCTCCACCTCCTGGTGATCTATCCCCTGCGCAAGGCCTCCGTCCTCATCCTCATCATGGCCACCGTGGGGGCGTCCATCGTCCTCAGCAACACCAGCGCGCTGCTCTTTGGAACCCTACCCAAGGCCCTCCCCCCCTTCTCCGGTGACCTCCCCCTGGAGATAGGGGATATCCGCATCGCGCCCCAGGGCCTCTGGGTCTTCGGGGCCACTTTCTTTTTGTTTTTCGTCCTCTATCTCCTCTCCCACCGCACCCTCCTAGGAAAGGCCATGGAGGCGAGCTCCACCGACCCCTTGGGGGCGGATCTCACGGGGATCGCCAGAAACTTCATGGTCTTTCTCGCCTTCGGGGTGAGCGCGGGGGTGGGGGCCATTGCCGGGGTTCTGGTCACTCCGCTCTTTTATACCAGCTACAATGCAGGGACCTTGCTGGGATTTAAGGGTTTTATCGCCGCGGTCGTGGGTGGGTGGGGGAAAAACAGCGGCGCAATCCTCGGTGGCTTTGTCTTGGGGATTGTGGAGTCCACGAGTATTGCCTTCATCCCTGCAGGATATAAGGACGCGGTGGCATTTGTGGTTTTGCTGCTCATCCTCTATTTCAGGCCCAAAGGAATCCTGGGCTCACCCTATATCGACAGTCGCCGATGGTAAAAGAATATAACAAGGAATACAAAATAGAGTATAGAAAGAGGGATATCCTCTATACGGCCGGCCTGTGGCTGGTCTCCCTGATCTTGCCCGATCCGCACCTCCCCTATCGAAGGGAATTTATCAAAAAGCGGGATTTCTTCTATCTGGGGGCCCTGTTGCTGCTCCCCCTGATCTTGTCCGATCGCCTCGTCTATCTCATGGTCCTGGCGGGGATCTACGCCATTGTGGCCCTGGGGTTGAGTCTCTTTTTAGGGTACGCCGGGCAGATCTCGCTGGGTCATGCCGCCTTTTTCGGCATCGGGGCCTATACCACAGCCATCCTCACCACACGCTACGCCGTCTCCCCCCTGGGGGCCTTTGGGGCATCCGCCCTGGCGGCTGCCGTCTGTGCCTATCTCATCGGAAAACC
>CAZMFG010000092.1:0-8783 GCA_964565525.1 uncultured Thermodesulfobacteriota bacterium | reverse complement strand
GATGTGGCAAAGGCATACCTCCTCGCCGGGAAGGAGGACAGCCGGATGAGGGCTGGGTACTCCGTCTTGGCGGAGCGCTTCACCGGAGGGATGGCACTGGTCACTATTGCGATCATTGCCCTCATCTCCTCCCCAACCATACATGTGCTCCCCTTGTTGTTCAAGCTCATGCAGTGGGTGGGCTTGGATACCGGGGTCTTCTCCGCGAGCAAACAGGTGATCTCCTTGTGGCTGCGGATAGGACTCATGGGAGCGTGTATGGTTGTTTGGGCCCTGGTCTTCACCTTCCCCCTCTTCCTTCCGCTCTTCCCCTGGTTGACCAAATGGGCCGCTAAGATCAAATTGGGTGACTTCGCTGTCTATTGGTCTTATCCAGGGAGGATGTCTCTGGTCCTCGCCATCTCCCTTTGCTTCCAGATCATCAATATACTGGTCTTCGCCCTCCTCGGGATGTCATTGGACTTAGGAATCCCCCTGGAAGATTATTTCGTCATCGTCCCCCTGGTAGACCTCGTAAGCATCCTTCCTATCAGTATCAGTGGAATAGGGGTACGAGAGGGGTCTTATGTCGGCCTCCTCTACTTGCTGGGGGTAGAGACTTCTAAGGGGCTTGCCTTCGGGCTCTTGGGGTTTTTGGTGGTCATGGCTGCCAGTCTCCTCGGTGGTCTCATCTATGTCATTGGTAACTATCCTATCCGCCTGAGGCGCCGGAAATGAGATTACATCCCATCTGCGTAACCTTTTGAAGTCGGGAAGGAGGAGGTGATTATGAAAAGGAAATTTAGAGGTCTCGATTATATAAGGGGATTTTCGCTCTTACTAGCGGTCTTTCTCCTCTTTATGTGTCTTGTGAGGATAGGAGGTCCCCCTCCCCTCTATGGGCCGGCCCTGCAGAAGACCGGGAACGAAACCCCCTCTGATTCCTTTCGATTCGCCTTCCTCTCTGATAACCATAAGGGGTGGGGGGTATTCAAGCCCATCATGCAGGAGATAGCGAAGGATGGGTATTCCTTTGCAATCCATGGTGGTGATTTTGTTGCACAGAGCAAGGAAGACCGGTATCGTTTTTTCTTCAGGGAATTGGCAGAAGTGAGGGAGAAAACCCCTATTTTCTTCGTCCCCGGAAACCACGATGTGTATGACAAAAGTAACAAGTATAGCCTGGAGAACTTTCATAAATATTGTGGCCCTGATCACTACTGGTTCTCGCGGGGAGATGTCGCCTTTGTCGTATTAAACGACGCACAATCGACAATAACCAAGGACCAGTTCCACTGGCTGGAAAGTACCCTGCGGGAGTTCAAGGAAACATTCACCCGCATATTCGTCTTCATGCACGTCCCTCCGTTCGATCCCCGAGAAAACCAGAACTATTCCCTCCCCAAACGCGACAGAGAGAAATTTATGGCGTTGATGGAAAAATACCGGGTCGCCTATGTATGCAGCGGTCACATCCATTGCTATTTTAAAGAAGTCATTAACGGAGTAACCTACATCGTCGCTCCTCCAGCAGGGGGAACGCCGCGGTGTTCACCCCCCTCTTATGGCTATATCCGCATTACGGTGAATAAAAAAGGGATAAAAGACTCAGTGGTCACGGTGGAGAATAAGTGGTGGCAGCAGTTAAAAGGTGCCATACGATACGAGCTGTGTGTGAGAACCCCCTTCCTCCTCCCCCTCCTCACCGTCGTGATGGGACAATCATTCTTCTATTTTCTCACCCTCTGATCTTCTATTCTAAATTGAAAAAGGGGAGAGAAAGGTCTATAATGAATACTTTCTTAAAATCTTAACGGTACGACTGAGATGATAAAAAATATGCCGAAACGAGACATCTCCATTGTGATTCCGGTCTACAACGAAGAGGACAACATCAAACCACTTATTGTGGAAGTGCAGGAAGTATTAGATGGCGTAGGCAGGCCATATGAAATCATCTTTGTGGATGACGGCAGTGTGGACCAAAGTTTTGCGATATTAAAGAAAGGTGCCTCGCAGGATCCACAGATACGGGTGATTCGTTTTAAAAAAAATACTGGCCAGACAGCGGCCTTCGATGCCGGTTTTAGGGCCGCCCGGGGTGATATTGTGGTGACGATGGATGCCGACCTCCAGAATGATCCTCACGACATACCTCATCTTTTGGAAAAGATAGGGGAGTTCGATGTAGTCTGCGGATGGAGACATAAAAGGAAGGACCCGTGGATAAAGCTCGTTTCCTCTAAGATAGCAAACTTCGTGAGAAATATATTGAGCCAGGAGGAGATTGTCGATACCGGCTGTTCCTTGAAGGCATTTAAGAGGGAATGTTTGCAAAACGTGAAGCTCTTCAACGGCATGCATCGATTCCTCCCTACCCTGACTAAGATGGAGGGCTTCACCGTAACCCAGGTCAAGGTGAATCACAGACCCCGGAGGTTTGGCACGACCAAATACAATATCAGAAATAGAATGGTAAAGGCCTTTGTAGACCTCTTGGCCGTCCGGTGGATGAAGAAACGTCATCTCGATTATGAGATAGAGGAGACCATCAGGTGAACGAGAGTCATCCCTCTCTATGCAGAGGGGAAGTTTGATAATCACCGGCAAAAACAGGCAAGAAGTGGTTGAAGATCGCTCGCTCATGACTGAAAAAGGCTACGCAAGACTCTTTTGGGTCCTGGCTATGGGGTTTTTTCTCTTTCACCTCCTCTATATCTGGATCACGCCGTTCGATCTCGCCCCCGACGAGACCTACTACTGGGATTGGTCCAGAAACCTCGCATTAGGTTATTACAGCAAGCCCCCCTTGGTGGCGTGGGTGATAGCCCTCTTCACCAGTATTGGTGGGAATCATCCTTTTTTCGTCCGTGTTGGAGCGGTCCTCTTCTCTCTGGGAAGCAGTATTGTCCTCTTTTATCTTGGGAGGGCCCTATTTAATGCAAAAGTGGGATTTTGGGCCTTTATCATTGCAAATGCCACTCCAGGTTTTGCCGTGGGCTCTCTTATCATGACTATCGACCCACCGTTATTGTTTTTCTGGGGACTTACGATTTTACTGCTGTATTGCGCCTTATCAAGGGAAAAGAAAGGGTACTGGTATCTGGCCGGGGTCAGTTTGGGGCTGGGGTTGCTCAGCAAGTATACCATAGTTGCCTTGATACCCTCGCTCTTCTTCTATCTCGCTTTCGCTCCCACCAAGAGATTTTGGTTGAGGAGAAAGGAACCCTACCTTTTTATAATCATCGGCCTTGTCATTTTATCCCCAAACCTCTATTGGAATTATATCAACCAGTGGCCCTCCATCAAACAACCCGCAGGGCTGGTGGATGATCAAAATCTGAGCAGCCTTACAACCTTCATTTGGTTCTTCGGACCGCAAGCCGGCATCCTCTCCCCCATCACCTTTCTCTTGGTGCTCTACGGCCTGTGGCAAGGGGGTAAGCGAGGAATCTTTCATCACGACGATCGGTATCTCTTTCTCTTTTGGCACGCCATACCTCTCTTAGGTTTCTTCCTTATCTTGAGCCTCTTTTCAGTCTGTTATGTGAATTGGGCCGCCCCCGCCTATTTCACAGCCTTTATCTTGGCTGTGGCGATAGTCTGGGAAGGGGGGTGGCAAGAAAAGACGAAGAAATGGGTCTTAGCTTCAGCGTTGCTTCTGGGTACAATCATCTGTCTCTTAGCGTATAACATGGATACGATACGGGCCGTGGCAGTTGGTTTTGGAGCCAATATCCCGGCCGACAAATTCCCTACCAGTAGATTAAAGGGGTGGCGCGAGTTGGGTGCGGAGGTATCCACCCTCCTCAATGATGCGGGAAGAGAAAAGACCTTTATCATCAGCTATAAGAGACAGTATGTCAGCGAAATCGCTTTCTATGCGGAAGGCCACCCCAGGGTATATACCTTGAACCTGTCCGGCCGCATGCAAAGCCAGTATGACCTGTGGGGGGGGCTCGAGGATAAGATCGGTTTCAACGCCCTCTATATAACCAAGTTGACCCGCCGTCCGCCTGATAAATTTGCCAACGCCTTTGACCACGTTGAAGAGATAAAAATAGTAAAAATTTACGAGGGCAAGGAACTTATAAAGGGTTTTTCCATATTCTACTGCGAGGGGTTTCGCGGCATGGAGGAGACAAGCCCCTTTCTCACTTTCCCCCGCCTAAATGGGCCATGACCTCCTGTTCCTTGGCCTCCATGGTAGCGGCCTCCCGAGGGTCAGCCTCATGATCATACCCCAACAGGTGCAGGATCCCATGGACAAGGAGCAATGCCATTTCCTCATCGATGGTCACATCCCTTTGCTGGGCTTCCCGCTGGGCCGTCTCCGTCGATATGACCACGTCGCCCAAGACCTCGGGATGCAGCCCCCTGTCTTTTCCCTCCCCCATCGGAAAGGCGAGGACATTGGTCGCATGATCACGGGAGCGGTAGCGGCGGTTGAGCTGCGTTATTTCATCATCGTCGACCAAGAGGATGCTCAGCTCACTCTCACGATGCCCCAAGTCGCTTAATATCCTTTCGGCCGTTTTCTTTGCCTTTTCCGGCCTTACCCTTCGCCTCTTTTGTCGATTTTGGACTACTACCTCCATTCTTCTGTCGCTCCCCTTCTGTTTGGGCATCTGGATATTCTATGCGATGGTGATGAACGGCGTTGAGGATGACATTAAAGCTCTTGGCGATCGCGTTGAGGTCCTTCAGGGTTAACTCACACTCGTCGAGCTGTCCATCGATGAAAATGTCATTGATGATCTTCTGAACCAATCCCTTGAGGCGAGCAGGGGTAGGATCAGCCAGGGTGCGCGAGGCGGCTTCCACGGCATCCGCCAACATCACCAGCCCCGCCTCCTTGGTTTGCGGTTTGGGGCCGAGATATCTGAAGTCCCTCTCGTCGACCTCCTGAACCCCCGGATTCTCCTGCTCTTTGGCCTTTTGATAAAAAAAGTTGATGAGCCTCGTACCGTGGTGTTGTCTGAGAATATCAATGATCTTGCTCCCCAATTTGTGCCCTTTTGCCAATTCCACCCCATCCTTCACGTGGGAAACAAGGATTAAACTGCTCATGCTGGGGGTGAGTTTGTCGTGTCGATTATACCCCCTCATTTGATTCTCAATGAAGTATTGAGGTTTTTTGATCTTACCGATGTCATGATAGTAGGCGCTCACCCTCGCCAGCAAAGGATTGACGTTGATGGCCTTGGCCCCTGTCTCCACCAGATTTCCGACGATCATACTATGATGATAGGTCCCCGGGGCCTTCAGGAGCATCTCCTTCAAGATGGGTTGGTCCAGATTGGCCAACTCCAATAACTTGATATCCGTCGTATAACCGAATAACGATTCCACAACCGGGGCTATCCCCACTACAACTATTCCGCCGACAATGCCCCCCACCAATCCCATCAGCAGGCCAAACAGGATTTCCACCTCAAAGATCCTGGCGGTGATCATTCCCTGAAAGGAGATAATCAGGAGGTTGGTCAAACCGACCATAAGCCCCCCCTTAATCAACTGAGATCTCTGATCACAGCGGGCCACGCTGTGTGCCCCTACGATACTTCCGATAAGATAGAAGGTAGGCAAAAAGATCCCCTCCCTCAATAGGATACCCGTTAGGAAGCTGGCAAAGATGGAATATACTAAGGCGACTTCGGAATTGAGGACGATCCTGATCAACATGGCCCCGGCTGCCACCGGGAAGAAGTAATAATACGCGTTGAGGGGAATCCCCGGCACGGCGCCGGCAAGGCCCTCGGCGACGACGACCGAAATCCTCGCCATTCCCAAAGAGGAGATCAATACAAGAATAAAAAAGAGTATGTCTTTATTGGTGGGAGACACCTTCCTGATATTTTGCGTGGAAAAAATGAAAAAGGCGGCAATAAAAAAACATGCCAATAAAACAAACCCTACGATCATTACCAGGGTTCTGCCCGCGCGTCGCTCTTCACGGAAGGCCTCAAGTTTGAGGAGATCTCCCTCTGTCACCCTCTCTCCCTTTCTTAATAGAAGCTCCCCCTTCTCAACAGGGAAGTAGACGGGTTTTACCAGCGTGCGCTCCACCTCCTTCCTCCTATTGGTCTCCTGCCTATTGAAAGTGAGATTAGGAGCAATGAGACTATTGATTATCTTCGCCACTACCCCTCTGAGATCGGTTGGGATATCCTGTGCCTGGGGGCCTTCAAAGGCCGTGGTAATCGTCTCTTTGGCCTCCTGGTAATCGAAAAGGGAGTTGAGATCCCTCCTGATCACCTCCTCCCCTGTTTGGATATTCCTCACTATAATCCCCTCTTCTTGCACGAGGAGCTCCTTGTTGCTCACAATGCCCTCCTTCATGAGGGAAGCAAGGAGACTTTCGAAACGCTGTATTATCTTTTCATCGAAGCGATGGGCTTTTAAAGCCCGAAATTCACGAGGGGCAAGTTCAAAACCGAGGATTTGTTCCACTTCCGCCCGCTGCACCTCTCCGGCTTCGCGTCTCCTCATCACCGAGAAAACGGCGTCGATAATTCCTTCAATCTCCGGCAGGACAGTGGGAGCATAATCATAGACGGGGAGGACTTTACGCGCCGCGTCCTCCATCTTTTTCTCGGTAGCCTCCTTGTCTTTTACCAGAAAATCCCGGTCTGTCCTAATATCTTTCCTGGCAACATCTCCTACCCGATAGCGAGGGAGAACTTCTTGCAGGGTTGGCGACAGTAAGACAGCAATAGACAAAGAAGCACAGATCAATAAAAACCATCGCTGCACAGGGGGATTCTTGAAGATTCGCCCAAGGGGCCCTTCCTTTATATTTCCCCATAATCGCAAAAAGGAGGGGAATCTCCTCCTCCCTTTTTCCTGGTCTGTTTTCTCCATGGTGTCACGACTCCGTTGATCTGCCTTGCTGCTCGGCCTCCTCATAGGCCTTGATGATATCCTGGACCAAGGGGTGTCTGATGACGTCCTTTTCACTAAAATAAATGAATTTTATCCCTTGTATCTTTTTGAGTACATCCCGAACCTGGATCAAGCCTGATTGCTTCCCCTCAGGCAGATCAACCTGGGTGATATCACCGGTGACCACCACCTTGGAGCCAAAACCCATCCTGGTAAGAAACATCTTCATCTGCTCCGGCTTGGTATTTTGCGCCTCATCTAAGATGACAAAAGAATCGTTCAGCGTCCTGCCCCGCATGAAGGCCAGGGGAGCTACTTCGATGATGCCCCGCTCCACCAATTTCGATGCCTGATCGAATTCCAACATGTCATGGAGGGCGTCGTAGAGGGGCCTCAGATAAGGGTTGACCTTCTCATAGAGATCCCCCGGCAGAAAACCTAATTTTTCCCCTGCCTCCACAGCGGGACGCGCCAATACAATACGCTTCACCGCCTTTTTCATCAAGGAGGAAAGGGCCATGGCCATGGCCAGATAGGTCTTTCCCGTGCCCGCCGGACCGATGCCGATTACCATATCATATTTTCTGATAGTATCGATATATTCTTTCTGTACGACGCTCTTGGGGGTAATAACCTTTTTTTGGGACGAGATATAGACCGTATCGAGAAAGATATGTTCCAGATTAATTGAACGATCTCCCGAAAGGATACGGATGGCGAAATCGATGTCACTGCCATAGATAGGATATCCCCGCTTCACGAGTGTGTGCATTTCCTTCAATAACCTGCCGGCTAGCTCAACATCCAGCTCGTCCCCCTCAATAATGACATTTCCACCGTTAGTATGGACCTTAACCTCGAGGTTTCTCTCAATGGCCTTCAGGTGGTCATTGTGGGGACCAAAGAGGGCCTTCGCCTCTTCTATATCTTCAAACTGTAAGTTCATCCGTCGTCAATGCCCTTCCTTAACCATTCGCCCCATCAGCCTTTATCCCTAACGCTCCTCATAACTATAAGTAAAACACTCTCTTCTGTCTGCTCATATATCGACTTTTTCCTTGTCAGGGAATAGGTTAGGGAAGGAAAAGATTCTGAAATGATAGCTTTTTCATGGGATTGGAGTTAAGTATAGCATCTTAACTCGCCGTTTGCAATACCCCCTGGCTGGGGTGGCACAACCAGGTCTTTTTACCGTCAACGCGCTAAGGGATTGGATATTGTCAAGAAATGTGTTTTCTGACCTCCTCCACGATCCTGGGGAGTATGGTGCCGGCAGACCCTTGGATGATATAATCGGATACGAAACCCGTCAGGGGGGTTGGTTCCATATTTATCTCGACTATTTTGGCCCCGCTTTGCTTTGCTGTGGTTGGTATGCCTGCGGCAGGATAGACCACTGCCGAGGTCCCTATGGCCAAAACCAGCTCACAGGTACCCGCTTCCTCAAAGGCCCTGGTTTGGGCCTCCCAGGGTATGGGTTCCCCAAAAAAGACGACGTCCGGCTTCAATATGGAGCTACACTGCGGACATCGCGGTGGGATTGCCTCGAAGGAAAGCGAAGCTGCCTCTTGCCGATACGCACATTGAAGACACACCAGCCATTGGTTGGAGCCGTGAAACTCGATGACCTCTTTGCTCCCTCCCCGCTGATGGAGGCCATCGACATTCTGAGTAATGACCGAGCTCAACAGGCCCATCTGCTCCAGTTCCGCCAATGCGCTATGGGCGGGATTGGGCTCGGCACCCAGGACCAATTCCATCATCTCCTTGATCATCTGCCAGATCTTTTCGGGATTCGATCGAAAGGAGTTGATGTGGGCATACTCCTCTGGATCATACTTGCTCCACAGTCCCTCGGCGCTGCGGAAATCGGGGATGCCGCTCTCCACCGAAACCCCCGCACCGGTCAAGGCAATGGT
>CAZMFG010000091.1:0-9174 GCA_964565525.1 uncultured Thermodesulfobacteriota bacterium | reverse complement strand
ATAAGGCTGCGACGGTATCCAGCTGGATGAAGGCCACCCTGGCAATGTATGAGGAACTGAATGGGGTGCCCCGAAACCAATACTTGTAAAAGTCGTAGTCCTCGGCCACCCGCGTACAGAGCTTCGGATGGGCAGCCCCGCATCCGATAAAAATCGTCTTATGCTCCATGGCGATGTCTTGCATGGCCAGAACCGCCTCACTCCGGAAACCACCGATCACGAAGTCCACCTGATCTTTCATGATGAGCCGCTCCATGGCATTGGTGGCGTCCGTGATGTTGAGGAATTCATTGGAATCCGCCTTGATGAGTTGAATCTTCATTGTTTGGTCGCCGACCTGAACACCACCTTTGGCGTTGATCTCCTCAGCGGCCATGAGCGCCCCCTGCCAATGACTCCTGCCCTGGACATATTTCATCGGACCGATCACGCCTATCTTGATCTGCTCGCCCTCCTGGGCCCCCACAGGAAAACTGATGGTTAGTATAAGAAAGGCCGCGGCGACGATTCCCCTTAACACACTATGCTTTTTCATACTATCCCTCCTTGCAGGCTAACGTCTTCTCATAGTATACAAGCCATATGCTTAGATGGCAATTTCATAATCACGATATCTTTATGGCTGCAAAAAAATTGGAATTTTCATGGCCATTTTTACCTTAACTAACTAATAATAACTGTAAGCATTTTCTCTCATCATCCATACCGATACTGGACACCAAAACCGCCCCGGGGATAGTTCCATGCTAAGGCCCCGTGAGGGCACGTCACCCGGCAACTGCCGCACTCCAGACAACCCGCATATTCGATCAGGACCTCCCCTGTCTCCTCACTGACGGAATAGAGCCCTGCCGGACAGATAGAAAGGCACGGCTTGAGCTCGCATGCGCGACAGATCTCCTGGTTAATGATGATATGAGACTCCTGGTCGTTTTTAAAGACGTCGAGGCTGAGTTTATCAGCAGGCTCCATCATATCCTCCGCAATCTCCACAGGTCTTTGAGGGCCGCAAGACTGAACACCCCCTCCCTTACCCCCTTCCACACCGTAGAAGAGATCCGCTCCTTGGGCCCATCCCCTATCCAGAAGGCCTCTTCCATGATCTTGCACAGCCTTTGGGGATACACAGTGGCCATCCGGGGGTTCTCCAAGACTTCCAGACTATTCCGAAAGGTCTCCATATCCTGCAGGACAAAGCTCCCCTTGAGCAACGTTTGATAGTGGGCAAGGGTCGCGGCAGAAAAGTCCCCTTTCTCCTTGGCCTTTTTGACGGTCTGAGCGGCCATGTATCCTGAGGCCATGGCAAACTCCATCCCCCTGACGGTGATCCCCATATTAAGGGCAAGGCCCGCGGCATCCCCTACTACCAAGATTCCGTCACCGTAGGGCTTGGGGACAGACCTGTTCCCACCCTCGGGGATGAGGTGAGCGGAGTACTCAACCAGCTCTCCACCCTGAATAAGGTGCGCTATCTCCTTCCGTCCTTTGAATGCCTCAAAGATCTGATGAGTTTCAGCGGAAGTCTCGCCCTGTAAAAGGGACTCTATCCCCAGTACCAACCCCAGGGATAGGGTCTCTTGGTTGGTGTAGAGAAAACCGCCACCGAAGGTCCCTTGGGTGATGGTACCGAAAAAGAGGCGGGCCGCACCCTCACCGGGAGCCAGACCGAAGCGCTCCTCGATGACCTCCGGTGCGAGCTTGATGACCTCTTTGAGGGCCACCGCCGCGTTGCGCGGCGACAGGGGTTTCCTGAGACCTGCCTGCTCAGCCATCAGGGAGAGGGCACCGTCGGCAGCGATAACCACCTGGGCGGGGATCTCTTCCCCTTCGGACACCACCCCCACTATCTGGCCATCCTCCCGCATGAGATCGGTCACCCTCCGCTGCGGAACCACAAAGCCGCCCTTTTCCATCACCCGTTCCCCAAGCCACTTGTCGAAACGAGAACGAAGGATCGTATAGCTGTGCGCAGGGCCTTCGAGAAACCGATCCGAGGTGAACTCTACGGTGCACGAAGAGCCCTCCCCCATCATGGTAATCACCTCTTTTGTCACCGCCCGTTCCAAGGGGGCCGCATCCCAGAGTTCCGGGAGATAGGGCCGCAGGGGACGTAGATAGATCCTCCCCCCGGTCACATTCTTGCTGCCGGGGTGGTCACCCCGCTCCAAGATTAATACCTGCACGCCCGCTTGAGCAAGGCAGTAGGCACAGGTGAGCCCCCCTAATCCCCCCCCTACCACCACGGCGTCGATTCGTTCCATGGGTTACTCCTTCCCCAGCTCCTGCCTGAATGCCTCAGTCAAGAGGGGAAGGACCTCAAAGAGGTCTCCTAACACTCCATAGTCGGCGTATTGGAAGATGGGGGCCTGGGGATCCTTGTTGATGGCCACCACCACCTTGGAGGTGTCCATCCCCATCACGTGGTGGATGGCCCCGGAGAGTCCTACGGCAAAATAGAGCGTGGGAGAAACGGTCTTGCCGCTCTTACCCACCTGGTCGTCATGGGACCTCCAACCGCTGTCCACCACCCCCCTGGTGGCGCCGACCGTGGCGCCGAGGACATCAGCGAGGTCGTCAAGCAAACGGAAGTTTTCAGCTCCCTTCATCCCCGTCCCCCCGGTGACGATAACCTCCGCCTCGGTGAGGTCGAGCCGCTTTGTGGCGGCCCGGACCACCTCCAGGACCTTCAACCTTACCTGAGTTAAATCCACATGAAGATCCAACGAGATCACTTCTCCCCTGCCCCCTTCTCTCTGATCGGGGAGGGGAAAGGTATTGGGCCGAGTCAAGGCCATCTGTGGCCTCCCGTGACGACAGACCACATCGGCCAGGGCCTTCCCTCCGAAGAGGGGCCTCCGAACTATCAGAAGGCCATCTCCCCCCAACTCGAGGCCAAGACAATCCACGGCGATACCCGTCTGTAATCTCCCCGCAAGGCGGGGAAAGAGGTCCCGGGACAATGACGTGGCCCCGGCCAGGATAATCTGGGGGTTTTCCTTTTCCGCCTGATAAGCGATAACCTGAAGATAGACATCGCTATTGTATTGTTCCAAGAGGGGATCATCCCATTGATATACCGTATCCGCATATGTAGCCACTTCCTGTACGAGATCATCGACACCTGAGCCGAGCAGAAGGGCGATCACCTGCACGCCTAACCCCTCGGCCAACTTCCGCCCCGCGCCCAAGACCTCCAGGGTCGTCTTCCTGATCCGGCCGTCCTGATGCTCCGCATATACCCATACCGCTCCGGTCATCTCGTGCCTCCTAGAGTACTTTGGCCTCATCTCTGAGGAAGGCGACCACCTGCTTCACCACATCAGCTGCTTCCCCCTTGAGCATGGTAACGGGGGCTCGCTGGGGAGGTCGATGATAGCGCAGAATTTCCTCTCGGCTCCCCGCCTTCCCTACCTCTGTAGGCGAGAGACCGATGGCAGTCGCATCGAGCTTTTTGATCTCCGCACGCATGGCCTTCATCACGCCGGTGACCGGCGGCACCCTGGGTTCATTGAGCCCCTTCTGGGCAGTCAGAAGGACGGGGAGGGGGGCCCGGATGATCTCCTTGCCTCCCTCGATCTCCCTCTCCACCGTCATTGCCCGTTCCTCCGGAGCGAAGTCTACCTTGACCACCGAGGTAATGTGGGGGATGCCCAAAAATTCCGCCACGAAGGGGCCCACTATTCCCGAAGAGTCATCAAAGGCCTCTCTGCCGCAGAGGATCATATCCCACTCCATCCCCTGAACAGCCACGGCCAGGGCCTTGGCCGTGGCATACTCATCACCTTCCTCAAAAACAGGGTCTTCCAGCAAGACGGCCTCATCCGCCCCCATGGCTATCCCCGCCCGCAGTACCTCAACGGACCGTTGGGTCCCCAGGGTGATAATGCTCACCATACCGCTGCCCCCCTGCTCCTTGATCCGCAATGCCTCTTCCACCGCCAAGGAGTCGAAGAAGTTCAGGGTATATCGATCCTCTACCTCAATACCCGATCCATCGGGCTTTACTTGGATCATCGCCTCGCTGTCCGGTACCTGTTTTACCAACACCACGATATGCACCGCTACATCTCCTCTCTAGAATCTTTTGAATCTCACAGATTAGCGCAAGCCTCGCCAATGATCAACCCTCATCGAGACCAGACCACCTGCTTTTTGACCACCACATAGCCTATCACTCCTATCCCCATCAGCGAGCACAACAGGGCAAAGAGATCTCCATACCTGGTATAAAACGTCATCTGATCACCCCTGAGGTCTATCTTCTCCGTGAAGGCCTCTTGGGTAAAGATTCCTCTCGATTGTCGTACCCTCCCCCATGGATCGACGAAGGCGCTTATCCCGGTGTTAGCCGCCCTAACCAACCACATGCGGTTCTCGATGGATCTGAAGGTCGCCTGGGCAAGGTGCTGATAGGGTGCTGAGGTCCTGCCGAACCAGGCATCGTTGGTGATGGTCACCATGAAATCGGCCCCCTTGCGAACAAATTCCCTGCACAGGTCTGGGAATATCACTTCGAAGCAGATCAAGACCCCGAATTGGCCGCGGGGGAGCTGGAAGATCACCGCTTCGTCACCGGGGGTGATGTTTCCAATGCCCACGAGCGAATTGAAGAAGGGAAACCGTGAGGAGAGGGGGACATATTCGCCAAACGGGACCAGGTGAATCTTATCGTATCGTCCGACGATATGACGCTGCGGGGAAAGGAGATAGGCGCTGTTGTAGATCTTGTACTCCTTCCCCACTTTTTTACTGGAAAGGCTTCCGAAGAGGAGGTAGGCATTCATTTCTTGAGGGACGGCCAATACCTTGTCATCCAACTCCGTCCCCGAAGGGAAATAAGCGGGCAAGGCTGTTTCGGGCCAGACGATGAGCCCTGGTGATTGCTCCTGGAGTTTAAAGGTCAAACGCCGGTAAATCGTTAACGTCTGCTGCTGAAACCCCTTATCCCACTTGACGTCCTGGGCGATATTCCCCTGGGCAACACCGACCTTCAATCCCTTTTCAGTCTTCACGGGGACATTGATCCGCCAATACCCATAGGCACAGGTCAGGGCTAACAAAACCAGGGTGAAGATAATACCTTGCAGGGGTACCCCCTTCCTCCCCCGCCAACGGACGATCCACAGAAAAATGAGGGTATTGATCAAAATCACAAGGTAGGAAACCCCATAGACTCCGGTGATGTCAGCTATTTGGATACAGAGTATATTTAAGTACTGAGAGTAGCCGACCAGCGCCCACGGGAAGCCACTCAGTAAAAAGGAGCGCAGAAACTCTAAACCCACCCAGAGAGCGGGGAAGACCAAAAGCGGTATCCATTGACCCTTTGTTGTGACATATGACGTGAGAAAGGTGAAGACACCCCAGTAAAGGCTGAGGTAGATAACCAAGAGGAGCAGGATAGGGATGGCAAGGGGGAGGGGGATATTGCCGTACCGGTGGACGGCCACCACCACCCAGTAAATAAGCCCCAGGTAGGCAATGGCACCGGCAAAGGCACCCAAGAGAAAGGCATCTTTGCCGTTTTTCCCTTGGCTGCACAGTAAGAGCGGTACCAAGAAAAAAGAGGCCACAGGCCAGAGGTTAACGAGGGGGAAACTCAAAACCAGAAGGCCCCCCGAAAGGGCGGCCCAAAAGTAGTCCAACCTTTTTACCTGCGAAGATATCATGCGATGAACGTAGGAAAAAATTCTGTTATCTTAGCGACGACGTATTTCTGCTGTTCCTTGGTGAGCTCAGGATAGATGGGCAGGGCCAAGGTCTCCCGCGCAGCCTGCTCGGCATGGGGAAAGTCACCTTCCTCATATCCCAGGTCGCGATAGCACTCCTGCAGGTGGAGGGGGAGCGGATAATAGACATCAGTACCTATCCCCTCATGGGTGAGGAAGTCCCTCAGTTCATCCCTTGTGGAGACCCTGATGACATATTGGTTATAAATATGGCGATTGTTGTATTGTACAGACGGGATCTCTATACCGAGGGTCTGATACTGTATCTCTTCGAAGAGGTGATCATAATAAGCGGCGTTTTCCCGCCTCTTCTCCGTCCATTCCTCCAGATAGCGGAATTTCACCAGCAAAACGGCGGCTTGCAGGGCGTCCAATCTGCTGTTGACCCCGATCATTTGATAGGAATATTTCGTCGAGGCCCCATGTACCCTGAGGAGTCTGAGCCGACGCGCCAGTTCATCGTCATTCGTAGTCACCATCCCCCCATCACCAAACCCCCCTAAATTCTTGGAGGGATAAAAGGAGAAACACCCCACATCTCCGATGCTCCCCGCCCGCTGGGGGGGCAACGAGTCCTTTATGTAATCGGAACCAATGGCCTGGGCGGCATCTTCGATGACCCACAGGCGCCGGTCTTTGGCGATCTCCCGGAGAGGTTCCATATCGGCGCACTGACCGAAGAGGTGCACAGGTATGATGGCCTTGGTCTTCGATGTTATGCGCTCCTCTATTTTGGAGGGGTCCAGATTATATGTCTGGGGATCTATGTCGACGAAAACGGGTTTGGCCCCGACGTGCGAGATGGAACCGGCCGTGGCAAAGAAGGTAAAGGGCGTCGTAATCACCTCATCGTCCAAGCCTACACCCAATGCCAGCAGAGACAAGGTCAAGGCGTCGCTTCCTGAGGCCACGCCTATCCCATGACGGGCACAGGAATAAGCGGCAATGGCCTCTTCCAAGGCCTCTACCTTCGGTCCCAGAATAAAGTGTTGATCCGAGACCACCTCCGCCAGGGTCTGATCAATCTCTTCTTTGATCCGCTGATATTGGGCCTTTAAATCGAGAAAAGGGACTTGCATGATTAAATGACTAATTTTTATCCTTTTTATTGTACATAACCACGCGTAATGAGTCTCTCTTCACTCGTTCGGGCTGACAACCAGCTACCTTACTCTCTCCCGCTGTGCTGATCGCCAACCTTGCGCGATAATGGGATACTATATCGTTTTTTAAAGAAAAATCAACACCTAAAGTGGGGGTATTAATCGTGGTGGGTATAGTCCTCTGCTCGATGGCGGATGATTATCCCATCGATCATATAGACCACATCCTCCGCGATGTTAGTAGCTTGATCGGCGATGCGCTCCAGATGGCGGGAAACAAGGAGGAGATGAATGAGAAGCCTTACCTCTTGGGGGTTTTGTTCTAGGTAATCTTGGATGAGGAGGAGTATTTCTCTGTTGATCTTATCCACTTCGTCATCGGCAGCACAGACCTCCCTGGCCATTGTGGCATCCATCTTGATGAGAGAATCCAAAGCCTTTTTTACCATAGCTATGGTCTTTTCGCCCATCTTGGAAAAATCAAGAAAGAGCTTCGTCCCTTTCTTGTCGGCCAGATAGGCTGCACGCTCGGCTATATTGACGGCCAAATCCCCCATGCGTTCCAGGTCGTTATTCATCTTCAATATCCCCACCACATATCTCAGGTCGATGGCGGCTGGTTGATAGAGGGCGAGGATCTTGAGACAATCTTCTTCTATTTCCACCTCGATATGGTCTATCTCGTGATCGCTTTCGATAACTTCTCGGGCTAATTTAACATCGTGACGCGTGAGGGACAGTATGGCCTTCTCAATACTTCCCTCTACCATGGCGCCTAAGGTGAGAATCTTTTTCCTGAGCTTATTCAACTCCCGTTCCAGATGTCTCTTCATGCTGCCCCCTTTTAACCAAATCGTCCGGTGATGTAATCTTCCGTCTGTTTCTTGTTCGGTCTCGTAAAGATCTTTTCGGTCTCATTAAACTCTATTAATTTCCCGAGATAAAGAAAGGCGGTGTAGTCGGAAACCCGGGCCGCCTGTTGCATATTATGAGTAACAATGATAATAGTATATATCTCTTTAAGTTGGCGGATCAATTCCTCGATCTTTTGGGTGGCAATGGGATCAAGCGCAGACGCAGGCTCATCCATCAGGAGTACCTCGGGCTCTACCGCCAGGGCGCGCGCGATACAGAGGCGCTGCTGTTGACCTCCGGATAATCCCAGCGCTGAGTCTTGGAGTCTATCCTTGACCTCATCCCAGAGTGCTGCCTGTCGCAAGCTCTGTTCCACGCGTTCAGCAATGGTAGCTTTATTTCGTGTCCCGTTGACACGCAGACCGTACGCAACGTTATCAAAGATAGTCTTGGGAAAGGGATTCGGCTTTTGAAACACCATGCCGATACAGCGACGGATCTCAACCACATCGATCGTCGGCGCGTAGATGTCCTGCCCGTCAAGGAGGACATCCCCCTCCAGCCGGCTGAGGGGAATGAGGTCATTCATACGGTTAAAACAGCGCAAAAAGGTGCTCTTGCCGCAGCCAGAAGGCCCGATCAAGGCTGTCACATGATGGGCATAAAAATCAAGGGTGAGGTCTTGCAATGCCTGGCATTCACCGTAATAGAAATTCAAGTTCCGCGTTGACATTTTTGCTGGCGTGTTCATCCCTGCATACCTTGTAATCTGTGTTCCATATCAAAGGTCTCTACCCTGCTAAAGACTATAGGTGCATACGCCTCCGGAGGCGAGAGCGGTAGAGGATGGCAAAGAGGTTCATTCCTAAGACCAGGATGATGAGGACCAGCGCGGTTCCATACTGGAGATGTCTCGTCTTTTCGATCTCGGTTCCAGCCGTTGCGAGGACATAGATGTGGTACGGAAGGGCCATGATCTTATCAAAAAGAGAAGTCGGCAATTTTGGAGTAAAGAATACGGCCGCAGTAAACATGATCGGTGCCGTCTCTCCAGCCGCTCGACTAAGACCCAAGATGGCACCCGTCAGTATGCCGGGCAAGGCCGTCGGCAACACCACTTTGTAAATCGTCTGCCATTTAGTAGCCCCGAGGGCTAACGAGGCCTCCCGATAGGTCTGCGGCACAGCCCGCAGGGCCTCCTCCGAGGCGCCGATGATCACCGGCAAAGACAGGGCACCCAATGTCAAGGCACCGGCGAGGATACTCACCCCGAACTTCAACCACGTCACAAAGAAGGCCAGGCCGAAGAGTCCGAAGACCACGGAGGGGATCCCGGCCAGGTTGTTGATCCCTAGTCTGATCACGCGGAGAAGGTGGCCCGGACGGGCATACTCGTGGAGATAGATGGCCGATGCGACACCGATGGGAAGGGCAACCGCTATAGCTCCAAGGCTGAGACAGAGCGTCCCCACAATACAAGGCAGAAT
>CAZMFG010000090.1:7317-9315 GCA_964565525.1 uncultured Thermodesulfobacteriota bacterium | reverse complement strand
CTGTACATACGGGCGACGAAGCGTTCCTTGAGTTCCTCGCTGCCAAAGGTCTCGATCAGGTGGGCGGCGCCATGGGTCAGCCCCGGACACATACTAAAAGACTGACAGGCCCCGGACATGAGGTCATTGACCACCATGTCTATCAAGAAGGGGAATTCCTGGCCGCCATAGGTGGCATCAGCAGAAAGGGCAACCCATCCATCCTGGCAATACTGCTTGAATGCCGCCCGAAATTCAGGGGGGTTCGAGACCTTTCCCTTCTCCATCTTGACCCCCCATTCCTCACCGATCGCCTGAAGGGGATCCACCACCTCCTCCGCAAACTTGATCGCCTCGGTGACCGCCATTTCCAACGCCTTTTCGTTCAGATCCTTGTAGCGGTCCAATGAACACAAAGATCCATAGTTTAATTGATCTTTTAGGATAAAAAAGACATCCTTTCGGTTAATTTTGAAATGTTCCATGGTTCAGTATATCTCCTTTCTTTGTATTTATGTTCTGTACATCTTACATGTAAAAAGAAATCGTACATCCAAAGCCAATTCCAACAAAGCTATCGATCATCCTCTATGCCCCTGGGACTTCAGCAACCTCTTGAGATTTCACAGCTGAGCCGTGGTTCTTACCCCTTCCGACTCCCGTTTTCGTTGTATTCATACCACCCTTTGCCGGTCTTGCGTCCCAGGTGCCCGGCCTTTACCTTGCGCCGCAGAAGTAAGGGGGGGTACCAACGTGGATCGCCGCTATCCTGATACATAGCCATCATGGCGCCGTAGGTCACGTCGAGCCCGACCATATCGCCGGTCTCGAAGATCCCCATGCGGCGACCCGAAGCGAGCCGCAACCCTTTATCAATATCCTCAACCGTGGCGACCCCGGCCTCTACGAGGCGCATGGCCTCAATGGTTGAAGGAAAATTGATCCTATTGATTACAAATCCGGCTATATCACGATTGACCATGATCGGTTCCTTCCCGATGGCAAGGACGAACTCACGACCGATCTCGGCGGTTTCGTCGCTCGTGGCCAGACCTTTGATGACCTCTACGGCCTGCATCATGGGGACGGGGCTGAAGAAGTGCAGGCCCAGCACCTGTTCGGGACGCTTGGTGACCGCCGCCAGTTCTGTAATCGAAATGGCCGACGTGTTGCTGGCAATCAGCGCCTCCGGCTTTGCCACTTCGTCGATCTGGCGGAAGACATCCTGCTTGAGGTCCAGTCTCTCAAAGACCGCTTCGATGATCAGATCGGCCTCAGAGGCCGTCCCCAGTTCCGAGGAGGTCTTGATCCGTCCCATAATGGTCTCCAGATCCTCCTTCAGCGTGCCCTTCTCGATGAATTTTCCCACTGACCAGGTAATGCCCTTGACTCCTTTATCTAAGGCTTTTTGACTTATGTCGAAGAGACAAACCTGAATACCGGCTTGGGCACAGACCTGGGCGATTCCACTCCCCATCAAGCCGCCACCGGTCACGAATACACTCTTAATCTGCATGGATCTAACCTCCTTCTGTTGGGTCCATCACTACCCTTGCGGATCTTCCGCAAGCCGCACATCTATCCGGTGTTACTTTTGATTTTCTCCTGTACCTCGCAAACGGTTTTATAGTGCTCCGCCGTTCTCGTACAATACTTAAAGACCAAGCTCTCATACGGTAGCGACTGCTCAAGTGTGGACTGGCTGCCGTGCCGCAGCACTCGTTTGGCCATCATAACTGCCTCCTGCGGCAGTACGGCGATTGCGTTTGCCAACGCCTCGCTCTCGGCCAGCAACTTTTCCGGCGGCACCACCCGATTGACCAAGCCGATTCGATACGCCTCCTGGGCATCGATGTCCTTGGCGGTAAAAGCCAGTTCAGCGGCACGCGCATAGCTCACTACGTGGGGCAGGAAGTAGGAACTGCCGAATTCCGGGGTGACCCCGATCCGAGCGAAGGCACAACTGAATGTGGCGTTCTCAGCGGCGATACGAATATCGCAAATCAACGACACGGTCAG
>CAZMFG010000090.1:0-7217 GCA_964565525.1 uncultured Thermodesulfobacteriota bacterium | reverse complement strand
GCATCAATTATCACACCGCAATCAATCCCTCGTTAATTCTCTGGCGATCACCAATCTCTGGATCTCGCTGGTCCCTTCATAAATCGTATAAAGACGAACATCCCGATAAAACCGTTCTATGGGAAAATCCTGTACATAGCCGGATCCCCCGAAGATCTGCACGGCGTTATACGCGACCCTGCACGCCATTTCAGTGCAGAAGAGTTTAACCATAGAGGCCTCTTGTATCACTTTCTTTCCCTGATCCCGCAACCAGGCGGCGTGATAGAGCATTTGTCGAGCCGCATAGATCTCAGTGGACATATCTGCCAACATGTTTCCTACGGATTGAAACTGAGCAATGGGTTTCCCGAATTGGACGCGTTCTTTTGCATAGGCGACACATAATTCCAGTAGCTTTTGAGCCGCACCGAGTGCGCATGCACCCATGGTAAGACGGCCTTTATCAAGCACGCGCATGGCCGTTTTAAACCCTTCGCCGATCATCGGTTCTCCGCCGATCACGTTGGGTACCGGGACCCGACAGTTGTCGAAGATCAACTCACAGGTGTGGCTCCCGCGCAAGCCCATCTTTCTGTCAATAGCCCCCACTGAGAAGCCGGGAGTTCCCTTTTCCACGACAAAGGCGGTAATGCCCCCCCGTGTCCGTTTTTCTTTATCCGTTAAGGCGAGCACAGTGGCTATGTCTGCTATATCCCCGTTCGTAATAAAGTGCTTCACCCCGTTTAAGACAAAATCATCACCGTCCCGCTCGGCCGTTGTCTTAACATTACCCGCATCTGAGCCGGCTTCCGGTTCTGATAAGGCGAAACAAGAGGTCCATTCTCCGCTTGCAACCTTGGGAAGATACTTTTGCTTTTGTTCCTCCGTGCCGTCGAACAGAATCCCTATGGATCCGATACCGTTGCTCGTGCCGATACGCGAACGAAAAGCGGCATTCGTCTTTGTCAACTCCTCATACACCAAACACTCTCCCAAGGTCCCTAACCCTAAACCACCATACTCTTCGGGGATAGCGAGACCGAAAAGACCCAACTCTCGCATCTTTTGAACGATTTCCTCGGGAATATGGTCTTCCTCCTCCACTTTCTGGGAGATGGGCTCAAGGTCTTGATTGACAAAGCGACGTATGGTGTCTTGCATCATGCGTAAGTTTTCGGGTATTTCGAAATCCATCTACAAAGCCTCCTCATTAATATACAGTCAAACCTCTACTCCGCTCGCTCTACCGATCGATCGGTAGCATGCAAAACTAAGTTTATCTACTTTACATAATATGTCAAGCACTTTTTTTGTGTTGAAAAAGCAGAGGTCTTGCGTTCTCAGGCCCTTGCGGGCTTCCGCTCCGGCTCATGCCCGTGCATGTGGATGTACAGCCCTCTAGCACCCTCATGATCGCGATCGAGGTATATTTGAGGGTGTGAGTCTACTCCTTTTGTCTGATAGGAGGTAACAGGGCTCTTAATGACCTTGAGACGGCACTACAGAAGCTTGGTCTCCTCTGTCTGCTGGATCTGTGGATAATCCCGCGTACAACACCACTTCTCTTCACCTATCGAATTTTTCGCGGGACTCTGGCTACAATCTGCTGTCTATTGCTCAAATGATATGCACGGCCTTTGAGGTGAGGGTACACGCTGCGCCGTTGGCATGCTGATCTATTTACTAAGACTAAGCGTTAGAGTCCGAGGTAAGTTTTCCGCACGACCTCGTCTTTGAGTATCTTCTTGCTGCTTCCTTCGGCGATGATCTTCCCCGATGAGAGGACATAGTTGCGGGAGGCCATCTTAAAAACCGTGCTCACGTCCTGCTCAACGAGCAAAACGGTGATACCTAACTTGCTGATCTCTGCGATCTTTTGAAATACCTCTGCTCGCAGAATGGGTGCAAGGCCCGTCGAGGGCTCGTCAATGCACAACAATTTCGGTTCAGACATCATAGCCCTGGCAATGGCGAGCATCTGCTGCTCTCCGCCGGAAAGCGTCCCCGATATCTGTTTTGATCGGTCCTTGAGTACGGGAAAGAGTTGATAAACCTTGTCTAAATTATCCTGAACTTCATTCTTATCTTTCGTGAGGTAAGACCCGATCATGATATTATCGATCACCGTCATCTCACGGAATGGTCTTCTCCTCTCGGGGCACAGGATCAGACCTCGCTCAACGATCTTATGGGCAGGTATCCGCTCGATTCGCTCGCCGTCAAAGGTTACCGTCCCCTCAAGGGTAATATCACCGTGGGTCGACCTCCGCGTAATCTCCCTCTCCCAGGCCACCAATCCGGTGATGGCTCGAAGCAGGGTCGATTTACCGGCACCATTGGGACCTACGAGGCTGACCAGTTCACCTGTGTCCACCCCCATGCTCAAATTGTTAATGAGCATGGCCTTGTCATACCAAACCGATAAATTGGCGACTTCTAGCAACACGCCTAGTTACCTCCTTTGCCGAGGTAGGCCTCAATAACCTGAGGATTGTTGATGACTTCTTCGGGCGAACCGTCGGCAATAATGGTCCCGAAATCCAAGACGATAATACGATCCACGATCCTCATCAACCAGTGAAGTTGATGCTCAACGATGATCATGGCCGGTCCTTCGCTGTGCAATCGACCGAAACGGCCGCCTTTGTGCAGGCGCTTAACGGATTTGGCCATGAGTTCAGTCTCGGCGGGACTCAGGCCTCCGAAGGGTTCATCTAAACAGAGCAACTCGGGTTCGGTGGCAATGGCCCGCGCTACTTCCAGCCGTTTGAGGTCGCCTTGTGATAGCGTGGAGGCATCCTCCCGCGCCATATCTGAAATGCCTGCGAATTCCAGGGCATCCAAGGCCTTCGCCTCGATCCTTTTCACCCACTCTCCCCTTTTTAAGGCCCTGGGAGACAGGCAGGAGACCATGACATTGGCAATGATGGGCAGGCGACGAAAGGGCCTCATATTCTGGAAGGTACAGGCGATGCCACGGTTAACGATGGTCCAGGGCTTGCGGCCTATGAGTTCCTTTCCCATGAAACGCACGCTTCCGGCATCCGGTTTCAGAACGCCGGTGATCAGCCGCAACAAGGTGGTCTTGCCAGCGCCGTTCGGGCCGATCAGACCCACGACCTGATCCCGCCGCATAGAAAAACCGACGTCGTTGACTGCCCGAAGACCGCCGAAGCTTTTGGTGATGCCTTTGACTTCAAGAAAGGATTGTACCATATCAGATCTCTTCTCCTTCTTCTCTTAACTCTCTGCGCGACACTTTTCCCACGTCCGTTTTGGGGAGCTCGCCACGGAATTCGATAATCTTGGGAACCTTGTAATGTGCCAGATTACAACGGCAGTGTTCCATAATCTCCTCCTCAGAGATTCTACCCCTGGCCTCACTCTCCAAAACCACGTACGCCTTGATCAATTGCCCCACCTTAGGGTCCGGCACACCGACCACGCCGGCAGCCTTGATTTGCGGATGACTATAGAGGACCTCTTCCACGTGCCGGGCAAATACCGAGTAACCCTTGAATTTAATCAGGTCCCGTTTCCGATCAAAGAAGTGAAAATATCCCTCCTCATCCATCCGGACGATATCTCCTGTCCTCAGCCACTTTTTACCGTCGATCTCTATAAAGGCATCTTTGGTCTCCTTGGGCCTCTTCCAATAACCCTGCATGATGTTGGGGCCAGTGACGATGAGCTCACCCACTTCGTTTATCGGCATGAATTTCGTGCCTTGCGCCTCAATAATTGCGGCAGTCATATTGGGGTAGGGCACACCAAAAGAGCCGGTCTTGGGCCTATTATAGGGGTTACCATGACTGACGGCGCTGGTCTCGGTCATGCCATATCCTTCCACAATTTTGGCTCCCGTCCGTTTCTCCCACGCTGCGACAGTCGATTCGTGGAGGGTATCGGCGCCGCAGGCGATCAACTTGAGCCGTTTCCAGTCCACGCGATCTGTCTTTTCGTACTCGTTGAGGTACTCGAACAGGTAAGGTACACCGAAGAAACCGGACGCGTTATAGCGTTCTATGGCCGAGAGGATGTCATCTATGTCCGGGGTGGTAAACAGGACAAGGGTATGGCCCTGCGCCAGCCCGTTGAGCATCACCACCACCTGCCCGTAGATGTGAAAAAAGCCCAAGAATGCCATAGCCACTTCCTTACCCTCCTCAAATATCGGCCAGAAAGCAGTGGCCTCTTTCTGGAGTGCCACCATATTGTAATGGGTCAGCATGGCGGCCTTGGGAAGTCCGGTAGTGCCTCCGCTATAGGGCAACACAGCGAGATCTTTTTTGGGATCGATCGTGACATTTGGAGGCTTGGGTGGGTATTTTTTGATAAGGTCCTGGAATTCAATGAGACCCGCCTCCTTAATAAACTCAGGCGTGGGGACGTGCATTTCCGCATAGACTTTGCCCAAGGCGCTCTTCCCAAGGGCCTTCTTGAATGTAGGGAGATACTCTGCGATACTGGTCACGATCACATTCTTGAGGGCAGCGCCGCTCTTCTCCACGTTATCATACATGATATCCTGACAGACGATCGTCTCCGCATCGCTATCCTCAAGCTGATGTTTCACTTCTATGCTGGTATATACGGGGCTGATGGGGGTAACTTTCGCCCCGAGCTTCAAGGTAGCAAAGTAGGCGATGACGTACTGCGGGCAATTCAGGAGAAAAAGCGCAACAGTATCACCTTTCTTCACCCCCAAATCGGCCAGGGCCGTGGCGAACCGGTCGATCAATTCTTTCAACTCTTTATAGCTGATCTTCTTCCCATAGAAGATCAAGGCAGTCTTTTTCCCGTATTTCTCCACGATTTGTTCAAACAAATCTGGGACGGATACAAGGGGAACGTCCACCACTGCGGGAACATCTTTCGGATAATATTTCAACCACGGCTTTGATAGGTAGGCTTCTTTGTTTTTGTCTTTTACTTTTCCTGCTTTTTCTGTTTTTCCTTTTGTTGCTTTTCCTTTTTCTTGTGCTTTCATTCTTTCATCCTCGCCTTTGAGATACCGGATTGAATTCCTGATACCGGGCTTTGCTGAGATTCGCAATGTTACCGAGCACCTGGCATCCAGTCATCTCCTTATTATTTGGTATTACGTTATTTATCTAACTGCGCAGTGCACACACGGCATGTATTACGCAGGGCGATATTTCTAATCTTGCATCGGGGACACTCTTTTTCTATCTTGTCCCGCAACCACGGAAAGAGTCCATCAGGCATATACAGGAGGATCACCAGCACGATAGCTGCAAACATCAACATTCGGAACTCTTGCCAGAAGCGCAGAAACTCCAGCAAGGGAAAAAGGAGAAAGACCGCCCCGATCGGGCCATAAATAGTCACTACCCCACCAAAAATGGCCCAGATTACGACCGTAAACGACATGGAGACTTCCAGGTTGGCGGGGCCGGCAATCCTCATAAAATGTGCATAGAGCCCGCCGGCCATCCCGGCAAAAAAACCGCTGAGGCAAAAGGCCAGCAGTTTATAGCGTGTCGTGTTGACGCCGGCGGCCCTGACGGCCACTTCATCCTCCCTGATGGCATGGAAGATAATGCCGGTATTGGAGTCGGTTATCTTCCACATGATGGTGCACAGGCCGAGCATCACCACGCTTACGACATAGTAATCAGAGACGCGAGAAGTGGTCAGCCGGCTGATCCCCGAAATCCCCAGTTCTCCACCGGTAAAATCAGGAAAGGCGAAGACGAGGCCCATGAGGACGATGGGGAAGGCAAGGGTGGTCAGTGCCAGATACGTACCTCTCAGTCTGAGGCATGGTATCCCTATGACAAGACCTGCCAGCACTGCGACCAACGCGCCAAGGGGGATGCTGCCCCATGGAGGGATATGCGCGTGCAGATTGAGCAACGCTGCACTGTAGGCCCCTACCCCAAAGAAGAGGGCATGTCCGAAATTCATTTGGCCCGTAAAGCCGGAAAGGAGGTCCCAACTCGCCGCAAATATGGCAAAGATACTGGTGAGAATAAAGATGCGCAGGAGATAGGGGTCCCTGGTAAACACCGGCAAGAGGAGCACAAAGAGAAAAAAGAGCACGACGACGACACGGGACGGGAGCACAAATACTTCGTTTTTGAATACGCTAAACAGCTTTTTCAGGTAAAATAGGATGAGGTCCATGGATGACTACCTTTCTTCCTCGAAGGACACACCAAAGAGGCCTTCCGGCCTGATGAGCAATACCACGATCATAATGCAGAGGGCCACCGGACCCTTCAGAAAGGAACCCATGGGGGCAAGAAAAACCACCAACGCCTCTGCAAAGCCCAGGATGTATGCCCCTATGAAGCTCCCCTTGAGGCTGCCGAGCCCACCCAGTACGACGACCGCCATCATCATAATCAGTGGATGCATCCACATGGTCGGTTCAAGTATGGTGAGGGGTACGACGACGGCGCCGGTGAAGGCGGCTAACCCAACGGAGAGGCCCATGGTCATCATGGCCACCCGGGCCTCGTTGATCCCCATGAGGTTGGCCACTTCCCTGTCTTGCGCCGTGGATCGGAGGGCCAAGCCCAGTTTAGTCTTCATCAACACGAGCCACAGCAGCGCCAGAACGAGCAAGGCCGCACAAAAGGTTATAAGCTGTTGATAAAAGACCTTTACCCCCAAGAGCACAAAATACCCCTTGATCAATGCGGGGACACTGAGAAAGGTGCCCGTAAACAAGAGACTCATTACCTCCTGAAAGACCATAGCCAGGGCGATGGTCGCTATGAGTACGGCGCCCTCATGCTCTCGGATAGGCTTGATAAACAATTGATAAGAAATCAGACCCAAGAGGGCGACTAAAACGGTGGCTATGATCATACCCCACACGGGATGGAGGCCCATTTTCTGCGTCATGACATAGATACAGTAGGCGGCCACCATGTAGAAGGCGGTGTGGGCGAGGTTTACGATGCGGGCTGCCCCAAAGATAAGGGAAAACCCGATGGCAAGGAGGGCAAAGGTACTCCCACCGATGAGACCGGTGATGACGATATCTATTATGAGACCCATAGTTTCTCTTCTTTACCTCTCTTAGGTCTAGGGCATGGGAACAACCCGCCCCCGGCTTGAAAGGGGCGGGTGTCCCATGACGGATTTTTTACTTCTTATACTTCTCGATCATCCAGGGCGGTATCGTGTAGGGGACGCACCCCTTGTGCGTGACCTTCGGGGAATCCGGGGTCAGCTTCCACTTGTAGGGCCACACACCTTTC
>CAZMFG010000089.1:0-9337 GCA_964565525.1 uncultured Thermodesulfobacteriota bacterium | reverse complement strand
CCGACCAAAGGCGCACCGGCCAGTGCAGTGCTCCCCGGCAAGACCATTATCAACCTACCGACCTGCCCGGTTCACATGGATCACGTGGTAGGGACCATCCTCTATTTTCTGGTCACGAAAAAGGCGCCCCCCCTTGACAAACTGAACCGCCCGTTGATGTATTTCGGCATGTCGGTTCATGAAAACTGTCGGCGCCGCGCCCATTTTGATAACGATGAGTACCTGACAGATTGGAATGATCCCAAGCAGAAAGACTGGTGTCTCTTGGAGAAGGGGTGCAAGGGGCCGGAGACCTATAGTGATTGTCCGATTCGTCGCTGGAACAGCGGGATCAATTTCTGCATTGACTCCGGGGCGCCCTGCCAGGGTTGCTCGGAGCCCGGATTTTATACAGAACAGAGTCCACTGTATGCCATGGGGACTGTCACGGATCGGATTTTGGCCAAGAAGGCCGCCGGTTTGATCCCCAGGAAAGACAATGCCTAAGAGGAGGAGGTGAGATCCATGGGAAAACGAATAACGGTTGATCCGGTAACCAGAATAGAAGGACACCTCAAGATCGAGGTGGAGATAGAGAACGGCAAGGTCAAGGACGCCTGGAGCAGCGGTACGATGGCCCGGGGCTTTGAGGCCTTGTTGTTGGGAAAAGACCCGCGGGACGCCAGCTATGTGACGAGCCGCTTCTGCGGCGTCTGCTACAGCGTCCACCAGCTTGCTTCGGCCCGTGCCCTCGATGCCGCGTTCGGCGCACGGGTTCCGTGGGGGGGGACCCTGCTGAGAAATCTCGTCATGGGGGCCGAGTATATCTACGACCATATGATCCATTTCTACCACCTGAGCGCCTTGGACTACCTCGATGTCATGGCCGTTGCCAACTATACGGGAAAAGATCCGGCACTCAACAAGGTGAAAGAGAAGGTGGTCGGCCTGGTAAAGCGAGGGGATGTATTCCCTCTGGTCCCTCGGTACGAACCCGATGAATTCAGCGTTAAGGACCCCGACATAGTCATATCGGCGGTCAAGCACTACCTGGATGCGCTGCAGATGCAGGTCAAGGCCAAGAACATGGGGGCGATCTTCGGCGGCAGGGCACCGCACTACCAGAGTATCGTGGTGGGGGGCTTTACCCAGTACCCCGACGTCAACCAGGTCGCGCGCTTCCGCTCCATGCTCGATGAGATCGCTCAATTCGTCAATGAGGTCTACATCCCCGATGTGGTGGCCTTTGGGACCGGTCCCCTGCTTCCTCTGGCCCAGGCCGGTGTCGGCGGGGGGCATCTCAACTACCTCTCCTACGGGAGCTTTGAGATGAATCAAAGCGGCAAGCAACTCCTCTTCAAGCCGGGGGTCATCATAGGCCTCAACGGAGGCATGGCAGTAAAGCCGTTCGATCAGAGGAAGATTACCGAGTCTGTCCACTCCAGCTGGTACAAAAAAGATACCCCCAAGCACCCCTATGAGGGGGAACAGGTCTTTGATCTCACGCGTTCGGATGCCTATTCCTTTGTGAAATCACCCCGCTATGGTAATGTCCCCATGGAGGTCGGTCCTCTGGCCAGGGCGTTGGTGGATCAGGACCCGACGATCCTCGGATTGGTAAAGAAGCAGGGGGTAAAACCCGGGGCCGTGGCCAGGCATGCGGCCAGGGCGGTCGAGACGAAGAAGGTCGTCGACGCGATGTACGGATGGTGCGATGAGCTGACAACGGCCATGACCAAACGAGGGTTTAAGATCCACGACACGGCCCACTGGGATCCGCCTGCAACTGGTGAGGGGGTTGGATTTTTTGAGGCCCCCCGGGGGGCCTTGGGCCACTGGATCAGGATCAAAGATCACAAGATCGCCGGCTACCAGGCGGTTGTCCCCTCGACATGGAACGCTTCGCCCCGAGACGAACGAGGGGTACGGGGGCAGTATGAGGAGTCACTCATCGGCGTGCCGGTGCCCGACCCCGAAAATCCCATCAATGTGGTGCGGGTGATCCGTTCCTTTGATCCGTGTCTGGCGTGTGCCGTTCACCTCATCGATCCGCGGACGAATGAGATACGGAAGTTCATAGTCGAGTGATTGAAAAAAGGAGGAAGCCCTTACGAAGTCCATATAAGCACATCTTGATTCTGGGGGTCGGGAACCTCCTCCTCAGTGATGAGGGAGTAGGAGTCCACATTGCCCAGCGGATGATGAAGATGGATTTGCCTCCTGAGGTGCAGGTCGTAGAAGGAGGTACCGATGGGTTTGGCCTGGTTAACTTCATTACACAGGCCGACCGGATGATTCTCATTGATGCCGTCAAAGGGGGAGGGCAGCCGGGGTCAATTTACCGATTTGACATTGACGACTGCCCTCCCTACCCGGATCTCTTTAAGACCTCGGTTCACCAAATCTCCATCCTCGAGGTAATCAACCTTTCGGGTCTCATCGGATCTATCCCCCACACCACGATCATCGGGATAGAACCCGTATGCCTTGAGATGGGGATGGAGCTGTCACCTTCCATTGAAAAAAAGGTCCCGAAGGTGATTCAGATGATAGAAGAAGAAGTTGAGGCGAGCTTAAGCAGATAGCTGGATGACCTTGCTTTGATTGTCAAATGAAGAATTGTGATAACGAAGGCTTCGAGGTACAAAATCGCTGGTGCATGAATTTGCCGTAGCCCAAAGTCTCCTTGAGATCGTAGAGCACGAAGCGCTTCGTCACGGCGGGACGCCGGTCACGCGGATCTGGCTGAGGATCGGGCACCTGAGCTCCGTCGTGCCGGATGCCCTGCGGTTTGCCTTCGCAGCCTTAAGCCGCGACGGGATTGCCGAGGGGGCGGTACTGGAGATCGAGGAGGTGCCGCTGCGTATCAGATGTCGCGCGTGCGCCGGGGAGTTCGTGCTGGAAGATCCTTGTTTTGTGTGCCCACAATGCGCCGGGGCCGAGGTGGAACTCATCTCGGGGAGGGAACTGGAGATCGATAGTATGGAGATAGCAGATGGAGATAAAACTCGTTAAAGACATCCTGGCGGCGAATAACGTCATCGCCGAGCAAAACCGGCAGCTCTTCTCCCAGCACGGGATCTACGTCATCAACCTGATGGGAGGGCCGGGGGTGGGGAAGACCACGCTGCTGGAGCGGACAATAGAGCGGCTCAAAGGCAAACGGCGCCTGGCGGTGATCGAAGGGGACATTTCGACGGCGCGCGACGCGGAACGGATTGCGGCGCATGGCATCCCCGTCGTGCAGATCAACACCGGGGGTGAATGCCATCTCGACGGCAACATGGTGCGGGGAGGGCTCGAACAGATGGACCTCGCCGCAATCGATCTCCTCGTGGTGGAGAACGTCGGGAACCTCGTGTGCCCGGCCGAGTTCAATATCGGAGAAGACACCAAGGTGATGATCAACTCCGTGACCGAGGGGGATGACAAGCCCCTGAAGTATCCCCTCATGTATCAGGTCTCGACCATTCTCCTGCTGAACAAGATAGACCTGCTCCCGCACGTGACATTTGACAAGGAGCGGTTTTGCGTGGACGCCCGCACGATCAACCCCCGCATGGAGATAATCCCCCTCTCGTGCACCACTGGCGAGGGGTTGGACCGCTGGATCAACTGGCTGGAAGAACGAGCCGGCGCCACAGGGGCATGATGGACAAGGTCAGGGCGCTCGTGCAGATCGAAGGGATTGTCCAGGGCGTGGGCTTTCGGCCCTTTGTTTATGACCGCGCCCGGCTCCATGACCTCGCGGGGTGGGTGCGCAACGATGAGCACGGCGTTTGCATCGAGGTGGAAGGGGAAGAGGCCCGCGTGACCTCCTTTCTCTCCGCACTCACTACACCGCCCCCGCTCGCCCGTGTGGAGAAAACGCGCGTGGACTATCGTCCGCCCATCGGCTATCAGGGATTTGAGATACGCGCGAGCGAGTCTGGCGAGGAACGCCAGACCCTGATCTCACCCGATACCGCTACCTGCGCGGATTGCCAGCGCGAGCTCTTCGATCCCAGGGACCGGCGCTTCCGGTATCCCTTTATCAACTGCACTCATTGCGGGCCGCGCTTTACAATCATCACGGATATCCCGTATGATCGCGCTACAACCACCATGGTCCCCTTTGCCATGTGCCCGCAGTGCAGTCGCGAGTATCACGACCCAAGGGACCGCCGCTTCCACGCCCAGCCCAATGCCTGTCCGACATGCGGTCCGCAGGTCAGGCTGCTGGACGCAGGGGGGAAGGCGGTGTCCACAAACGACCCCATCAGCGAGGTCTGCCAACTCCTGGCAACAGGTAAGATCGTGGCCATCAAGGGGCTGGGTGGGTTTCACCTTGCCTGCGACGCCGTCCAAGAAGGGGCAGTCGCCGCTTTGCGCAACCGGAAATACCGGGAGGATAAGCCCTTTGCTCTCATGTGCCGGGACCTCGAGGTCATCGAGGGACTCTGCGTGCTGGGAGATACTGCTCGCGCGTTGCTCCAAGGGAGAGAGCGCCCTATTGTCATCCTCCCCCGGCAGCCGGCCACGGTGATCGCGCCATCTGTCGCCCCGCGTCTGGGGACGCTGGGCGTCATGCTCCCCTATACGCCTCTGCATCATCTGCTCCTTTCCGATGGATTGGATTGTCTGGTGATGACCAGCGGCAACAAAAGTGACGAGCCCATTGCCTATCGCGACGCCGAAGCTGTGGAGCAGCTCAACGGCATAGCGGATTTCTTCCTGGTGCACAATCGCGAGATCCACACCAGGTGCGACGATTCGGTGCTAAAACCCTTTCGTGGCAAGGCGACCTTCCTGCGTCGTGCGCGCGGGTTCTGCCCCGCGCCTATACGATTACAGCAACGCCTGCGGCACGAGGGGAAAAGCGTCCTTGCCTGTGGGGCGGCGCTGAAAAACACCTTCTGCCTCACCAAGGGAAACCGCGCCTTCCTGAGCCCGCATATCGGAGATCTGGAAAATTACGAGACCATACGCTCCTTTGAACACGGGATAGCACTCATGAAGCGCCTGTTTCAGATTAAGCCCGCGGCAGTTTGCCATGACCTGCACCCGGATTATCTCTCCACGCGCTTTGCGTTACAATATGCCGAGAAATTCACCGTCTCCACGATCGGCGTGCAGCACCACTTCGCCCATGCCTTAAGCTGCATGGTTGAGCATGGCCTTGAGGGTCCGGTCCTGGCGGTTGTTCTGGATGGAACAGGATACGGAACGGATGGGACTGTTTGGGGCGGCGAGTTTCTCCAGGTGACGCCGACAGATTTCACCCGTCTCGGCCACCTGCGGCACATCCCCTTGCCGGGAGGTGATTATGCTGCCCGGGAGCCGTGGCGGATGGCGGCTGTCTATCTCGAACGGGCTTGCGGCCACATTGAGCGCGTGCCGATCCCCTTTGCCCAACTGTTTGACTCAGCCCAGTGGCCCTTGCTCAGACAGGCAGTGCAATCCGGCATCAACGCACCTCTCTGTTCGAGTATGGGGAGGCTCTTCGACGCCGTGAGTGCACTCATTGGGATCAGAGGACAGAATAATTATGAGGGTCAGGCCGCCATCGAGCTTGAACAGATGGCGAGGCCGGGGGAGCTGGGGGAGTACCCTTTTGTCATCACTGAGCAGGAGGGCGGTCTTATCCTGGACCCCGATCCCGTGATCGTGGCTATCACAGAGGAGATCAGGTGCGGAGAGACGTCTGCCGTTATCTCGGCCCGTTTTCATAACGCCGTGGCCAGGGCCATCGCCCAGATGGCCATAAAGATGCGCGAGGCAACCGGGCTTTCCGAGATCGTCTTAAGCGGCGGCGTCTTTCAAAACCATCTGCTCCTGGACAGGGCCTGCGATTTCTTAGAGGGTGCCGGATATAAGGTCTACTGTCATTACCAGGTCCCTGCCAATGACGGCGGCATTGCGGTGGGCCAGGCCTTGCACGCCATCCACCTCCTGGATCTGGAGGGCTGACTATGTGCCTCGGCATCCTCGGGAAGATCGTTTCCATCACAACCAACGGCCTTGCCGCCGTGGACTTCGACGGCATCAAGAGGGAGGTAAGCCTCATGCTTTGCCCCGAGGCCCAGATCGGCGACTATGTGCTCGTACACGTGGGCTTTGCCATCAGGCGACTCGAGCCGGAGGATGCCCAGGAGACCCTGCGGCTTTTTCGTGAGATAGAGGAGAGCTATCGTGAGGAAAAACCCGGGGCAGGCTGAAGCAAGGCTCGCCCCCCTGCTCCTCAAAGAGATCACGGGCTTTGCCGGGCTTTTCGACCAACCGCTGCGCCTCATGGAGGTCTGCGGCACCCACACCGTTGCCATCTTCCGCTCGGGGATACAATCCCTGCTCCCCAACGCCATCGAACTCCTTTCCGGCCCGGGGTGCCCGGTCTGCGTCACCCCCACCGCGGAAATCGATCAGGCCATCGCCCTCGCGCGACAGAAGAATGTGATCCTCGCGACCTTCGGGGACCTCATGCGGGTGCCTGGGAGCAGCTCCTCCCTGCAGCAGGAGTGGGGAGAGGGTAGCGCCATCCGGGTGATCCTCTCGCCCTTGGACGCCCTGCAACTCGCCGCAGAGCATCCCGATCACGTTGTCTGCCTCTTCGCCGTGGGGTTTGAGACCACTTCCCCAACCATTGCCACGGCAGTCATGGAGGCTGGTAGCCAAGGGCTTACTAATTTTTATCTCCTTTCCTCGCAGCGCCTCATCCCGCCGGCTATCCGCGCCCTGCTCGCCAACGGTATGGCCCAGATAGACGGGTTTATCCTGCCCGGGCACGTGAGCGTCATCATCGGGGAGGCGCCCTATCGTTTTATCGCCGAGGAATTCGGGATCCCCGGTGTCATCACGGGTTTTGAGCCCCTCGAGATCCTCGAGGGGATCTATATGCTCCTCAAACAGAAAAAAGAGGGGCGCGCCGCCATCGAGATCCAGTACCGCCGCGCCGTGGCTGTTGAGGGAAATGAGCGAGCAAGGGCGATCATGGCAGAGGTCTTCGCCCCGGTTGACGCCAACTGGAGAGGGCTCGGCATGATACCGGCAAGCGGCCTCGCGCTCAGGGAGGCGTTTTCGTACCTGGATGCGGCGCAGCACTTTGCTCTCCCTTATGTAGAGCAGGGGGATGCCCCGGGGTGCCTGTGCGGGGCAGTGCTCCAGGGAATCCGGCGCCCGCCTGAATGCCCCTTATTTGGCACCCAATGCACGCCGGAAGAACCAATCGGGGCCTGCATGGTCTCTACCGAGGGGAGCTGTGCGGCCTATTACAAATACGGGGGCCGTCCATGAAGGAGCGCAGGATCTCCCTTGCCCATGGGGCAGGAGGCAAACTGAGCCATGACCTCGTGCAGGAGCTGTTTCTTCCCTATTTAGGGAGCGCGCCCCTGCAGGCACTCGATGACAGCGCCGTTATCCCTTTCGAGACAGGCCAACTCGCCTTTACCACCGACGCCTACGTGGTCAAGCCCCTCTTTTTCCCGGGCGGGGATATCGGGAGGCTCGCTGTCTGCGGCACGGTGAATGATCTCGCCATGGTTGGTGCACAGCCGCTCGGACTTTCCTGCTCCTTCATCCTCGAGGAAGGACTGCTGATAGCCGACCTCGAACGCGTGCTCGCCTCTATGCAGACAGCTGGGCAGGAGGCCGGTGTTCAGGTGGTAGCCGGGGACACCAAGGTCGTTGAGCACGGCGCGGTTGAGGGGCTCTTTATCACCACCGCAGGAATCGGCCAAATCCCCCCAGGCGTCGCTATCGGGAGCGCGCGCACCGTGCCCGGCGATGTCATCATTGTCAGCGGCCCGCTCGGCGACCACGAGATCGCGGTCCTGTTGGCGCGCGGGGAGTTTTCCCTGCAGGGGGAGGTGAAGAGCGATTGCGCACCTCTCAATAAGCTGGTGGCAACGATGCTAGCGGCAAGCAGCACCATCCATTGCCTGCGCGATCCCACCCGGGGGGGGATGGCCACGGTCCTGTGGGAGATCGCCCATGCATCCGGAGTCGGCGTCGTCGTCGAGGAGGAAGAGATCCCCATCAGGGGAGAGGTCCGGGCGGTCTGCGATCTGCTCGGTTTTGATCCCTATTATCTCGCGAATGAAGGGAGGCTTATCGCCTTTGTGCCTGAGGGGGCAGCAAGAACAATCTTGCAGGCGATGCAGCAGCATCCTTTGGGCAAAGGCGCGAAACTCATCGGCCGCGCCGTGGCGGATCATCCGGGTACGGTTCTCTTGCACACTACCCTCGGGGGACATCGGATCCTGGAGCCCTTGAGCGGCGTCCAGTTTCCGCGGATCTGCTAGTTTTTACGCTTTGTACAATCCGGCGCTACGCGGGAGTGAGTAATGCCCGCGCTCAGCAAGAGACGGGCATTCGTGCCCAGTTGGCTACGCTTTTTAATCCCGACTAATCCTGGAACATATTTATCAGAAGGATGATTTTAGAGAGGCTCAGGGTGCTTTATTAAGGCAAAAAATACGTGAAAAAAACCAAAACAAACTAAAACAAACTAAAGAAAACAAGAGAAAAATCAAGAAAAAAAGGCTAAAATCCTTTTTCCTCTAACAAAGGGTTGACAATAAGAATTCTTTTGTGATAAAGGTCTCATGCCTGAGGGGAGGTAATGATGGTATTCTTGTGAGCTTACATGAGAGGGAGAGGTGCTTGTAGAAGGCCACTGCCCCCTTTTTTTATAGTATGTTTATGTTAAGAAGATGCGGTTGGGTATCTCGTGATCCACGACAAATTCGAAGAGAGGAGGATGAATTGAGATGAAAGTAACGCGACGTGACTTTCTCAAGATTTCAGGGGCGACGGCGGCAGGTCTATATGTCAGCCAGTTGGGATTTGATTTGTCTCCAGTCTCTGCCTACGCCTACAAACTGCGCATCAAAGGGGCCAAGGAAACCACCACCATCTGCCCCTACTGCGCGGTCGGGTGCGGGATTATCTGCCACTCGAAAGGTGGAAAGGTGATCAACACCGAGGGGGATCCTGATCACCCCATCAATCAGGGTGCCCTTTGTGCCAAGGGGGCCGCTCTCTATCAGTGGGTGAACAATGACAGCAGGATTACCACTCCCCTGTACCGGGCCCCGGGGGGCAACAGCTGGAAGGAGGTCTCCTGGAACTGGGCCTTGACCGAGATCGCCAAGCGGACCAAGGAAGCCAGGGATGCGGCGTTCATCAAGACCAATGCCAAGGGTCAGGTGGTGAACAGGACGGAGAACATCGCCCACATCGGGTCCGCCGCCTTGGACAACGAGGAGTGCTGGACCCTGCAAGCCATAATGAGGGCCCTGGGGCTCGTCTATATCGAGCACCAGGCGCGTATCTGACACAGCGCTACGGTAGCGGCTCTGGCAGAGTCGTTCGGACGTGGCGC
>CAZMFG010000088.1:0-9401 GCA_964565525.1 uncultured Thermodesulfobacteriota bacterium | reverse complement strand
CGTGGGGGCCTTTTCAGTGAAAGATCCGTCCGCCGCAGATGTTGATGGCCTGGCCAGTGAGGCCTTCGGCTTCGTCCGAGGCGAGGTACACGGTCAGCGCGGCCACCTCTTCGGGCCTGAGCACCCGTCCCTGGAGGTTGCGGCTGGCCGCATCTTTGGCGACCTCCTCTTGAGGGCGTTCTGTATTGCGGCTCATCTGGGCTACATATCCCTGGGGGCCGCTGAACATCTCCGTCTCCACAAAAAAGGGGCAGACAGCATTCACGGTGATCCGCGGATATCCACTGAGGGCGAGCTCGGCGGCCAGCGACTTGGTAAGGCCCAGCAATCCGTGCTTTGAGGCGCTGTAGGCCGTGTTAAAGGGCACCGGCGATTTAGCCGCCGTCGAGGCGATCATGATGATGCGGCCCTCAGAACCCTTCTGGATGAGGGGTAGGATCGCTTTGGTGATGAGATAGGCACCGAACAGATTCACCCGCAGGACTTCCAGCCAGACTTCATCCGCATATTCAAGAAATTTCGATCGCTTGGAAATGCCGGCGTTGTTAACCAGAATATCCACCCGTCCGAACGCCTCCTGGACGGCCCGTGCCAAGTTCTGGACATCCTGAACGGATGAAACATCGCAGGGCACAGCTAAGGCCCTTCTGCCCTTATGTTCCACCTCCTGCGCTACCTCGTCCAGCTGCTCCCCGGAGCGTGCAGCAAGGACCACATCAGCCCCTTCTTCGGCAAAAGCCAGGGCGATGCTCCGTCCAATACCCCTTCCAGCGCCAGTAATAACGGAGATTTTGTCTTTCAACTTCATCTTACCTCCTCCAAGCTTATTGCTGCATAGAAGGTCTACGAGGCAACGTGAAGCCCTACGGCGCAGGGCGCACCAAAGACCCCTTAATTGAGCTGCAGTTTATAAAAGCCTCTCTTTGCAAAGATATCCCTTGATAACTCATGTCTTGGATAGGTGGCCTCGCGTTTTTACATTGTGATGCCTAAAAATCAAGATGAGTCTTTACTCTTTTATACTTAGGGAGGCTAATATAGGTAATGGGGCTTGTCAATATGAATGTAGGATATTGTGTAATGCTACTGCTAAAATCCCACATGACATATAACAATTAGGGAAGAGAAACTTGGTTGACATTTTAGTTGTGGCACGGTAATTCTAGTGGAGCAAAAAGGGAGTTGTAGCTTCTTTGCTCTTGCGAGTCTAATAATAATTAAGGAGGTTGGTTCCATGAACCTCGCTGATTACTTGGTGGCCTCGGCCAGCAATCATCCAGAAAAGACGGCTGTACGCCACGGAGGTGACCAGATCACCTACGGGGAGTTGGACTGCGCCTCCAATCGCCTGGCAAACGGGCTGACCAACTTAGGGCTTTCGCCAGGTGATCGCTGTGTGGTCATGATGCCTAACAGCATCCGCTACATTGCGCTCTATTATGCACTGGCCAAGATGGGAGTGGCCATCATCCCGGTGAATTTCCTCTTTCGCAGCCATGAGCTGACTCACATCTTTAAAGACGCGGCTCCAAAGGCCTTTATCGGTGCCGCCCCCTATCTGGAGGAGATCAGTCGCGTCTTCGCAGAGCACGGTTCTCCCCCCATCAAGCTCGCCCTCGACCCCCCAGCCACGGGTGACTTCAAGAATCTGGAAACGGCCTACGCCGAGGAAGCATCCTTTTCGATTCATCCCACCCAGGCCGACGACACACTGAATATCCTCTACACCTCAGGTACCACCGGCGATCCTAAAGGGGGCATGTTGACCCACGGCAATCTGGCACGCAATGCCCGCATCCTGGCCGAGATGCGGGGGGTCATTGAACCGGATACGGTCGTCATCGGCGCCTTGCCGCTTTACCACGTCTTCGGCATCACCAGTGTCATGAACGTGTCCGTGTACCTCGGGCTCACCGTGGAGCTCTTTACCCATTTTGAACCGGAAGGTGTCATCGCAGTGACCGAGAGGGAGGCGCACACAATCTTTTTCGGTGTCCCTACCATGCTCAACCGCCTCATCCAGGTGGCTGAAGAGAGTCCCCCCAAGAAGACTTCTCTCAAGTTTTGCATCTCCGGGGGCTCCTCCCTGCCGGTAGAATTTATCAAGCGCTTTGAGACCCTCTTCGCCACCACGATCCATGAAGGGTACGGGTTGACCGAGTGTCCTGTCTGCGTGGAGAACCCATATGACAGACCCACCAAGTCCGGCTCCATCGGACTTCCCATCCCGGAATTCAGCGCCAAGATTGTGGATGAAAACGGAAAAGAACTTCCCCCCGGTGGGATCGGCGAGCTGCTCATTAAAGGGCCGGCCGTGATGAAGGGGTATCTGAACAGACCTGAGCCCACCGAGGAAACGCTGCGAGACGGTTGGCTGCACACAGGAGATATCGCCCGCATGGACGATGACCGCTATATTTATATTGTGGACCGCAAAAAGGACCTGGTGATCCGCGGCGGTTACAATGTCTATCCGCGCGAGATCGAAGAGGTCATTTATCAAATCCCTGAGGTCTCAGAGACAGCGGTATACGGGCTTCCTCATCCAGATCTGGGCGAGGAAATAGCTGCAGTGGTGGTCCCCAAGGAGGGAGTCCAGATCGACCCTGAAAAGATCAAGGCCTACGTGAAGGAGCGAGTCGCTCCCTATAAATACCCACGGGTTATCACCATCGCGCCGGAGCCGCTTCCAAAGAGCGGTTCCGGTAAGATTCTCAAGAAGGAGATCCGCAAGCAATACGTTACCACGGACTGATTATTGGAAGGAGAAGCCGCCTTGACCTCTGGTGGGAATGCCCGGCACCCGAATTTCCTCGACGAGCCCACACTTACTCGGTAGTATCCACGCCTACAGTCCATTACGGCATGCTCGAAGACTCTTTGTGCGCACGTAATGTTTCGTTATAATCCTCCAGAAATAGGGAAGGCAAATAAATTCTTGTCAATTCACCTTGACTGCCAGTATACTATTCGCCTTTTGGAAGTCTTTAGGATTTTATCGTATATGGATTCAAAGGACTTTTATCCAAAAGCCGTGATATAGTATATAAAGAAAAGAAAGGAGTTTTATGTGTGCTATGGAGCATTTTAAAGTAAACCAAAGAGATATCTTCTTTATCCTGAAAGATCAGTTAAACTTTGGATCCCTCTGTTCGCTGGACCGCTACAAAGATTTGGACGAACAGACGTTGGACATGGTGGTCACCGAGGCTATCAAGTTTGCCAAAGGGGTGGTGGATCCCCTCCAAGAGATTGGTGAGCAATGGGGTGTGGTCTTTGAGGACGGGCAGGTGCGCTGCGCCCCGGAATTTCGCGAGGCCTTTAAGCTCTATGGCGAAAACGGGTGGATCGCGGCCTCCAGAGACCACACGTATGGAGGTCAGGGATTTCCGCACATGATGCGGATCGTGATCAACGACCTGATGTATGGAGCGGCACAGTCATTCAACATGGCGCCAAGTCTCACCCACGGCGCCGCCCACCTGATCGAGAGTTTTGCCACCGAGGAGATCAAGGAACGTTTCGTTCCCCGGATGTACGGGGGTCAGTGGTCCGGTACCATGGCCCTGACTGAGCCGAACGCCGGCTCCGACTTATCCGCCACTCAGACCACGGCCTACCCCGACGGGGACCATTATAAGATCAAGGGAAACAAGCTCTTTATCTCGTGGGGTGATCATGATATTGCAGACAATATCATTCACCTGATCCTGGCCAGGATCGAGGGGGCGCCCCCAGGGGTGCGGGGGATCTCTCTCTTCATTGTCCCCAAGATCCGGGTCAATCCGGATGGTTCTCTGGGGGAGCCGAACGATGTCATCTGTACCGCAGTAGAAAAGAAACTCGGCCTGCACGCCTCGCCAACCTGCGCACTCAGTTTCGGCGACCATGACGACTGCATCGGATATCTTTGCGGAGAGGAAAACAGAGGGTTGGCCCACATGTTTCAGATGATGAACGCCGCCCGTATTAACACCGGGGTGAGCGGCATGACCATGGCCAGCACCGCCTACCTCAATGCCGTGGCCTACGCCAACGAGAGGATCCAGGGCTCCGATGTCGCCCGCCGCACAGAGGGACCTGTACCCATCATCGATCATCCCGATGTGCGCCGCATGCTGCTCTGGATGAAGGCCATGGTAGAGGGGATGCGCGCTATGATCTACCTCGGGGCCTTCTGGTCGGACCTTGCGCTGGAACTTCCTGATGGCGAAGAAAAGAGCCGGTATAAAAATTTGGTCGACTTCATGACACCCATCATCAAGGCATACTGCTCTGATATGGGGTTCAGGGTGTGCGAAACCGCCATGCAGTGTTTCGGCGGATACGGATACTCCAGCGAATTTCCCATCGAACAGTACCTCAGGGACGCCAAGATCATGTCCCTGTATGAGGGCACCAATGGCATTCAGTCCTCGGATCTCATGGGGCGCAAGATGCGGATCAACGATGGGGCCCCATTCCGCGCCTTCATGGAGGAGATCGGGTCTTTTTGCCAGGGGAACAAGGATCACCCTAGCCTCGGAGGCTCGGTGCGAGAACTGGCCCGGGTGGTGGACAAGCTGGCGGAGGTGGCGACCGAGATGTTACGACGGGCCGGATCAGATCCGCTGCAATGGGCCTCCTATACCTATCCCGCCCTCATGAGTTTCGGGGATGCTGTTGCGGGCTGGCGGCTTCTGGATATGGCACGGATCGCCCAGGACGCCATCGACAACGGCAAGGATACGCCATTCTATCAAGGCAAGGTCATGCAGGCCACCTACTTCGCAGCGGTCGTCCTGCCTTTAACGGCAACGCAACTGGAAACGTGTGTGCGCGACGGGCGTGAGGTGGTGGAGATGCCGAAGGAGGCCTTTTAGCCTTATTAAGGATAAAACTCTATACGATCCGTCTATTCAAAGACGACAAGCGCGTCCACGGCTATCGGCTTGCCGTCCGCCAAGGTTAACGGATTAATGTCAATTTCTTTGACCTGCTCGTGATCCAAGCCGATTTGACCTACGGCTACCAGAATATCAGCCAGTGTCTCGCGATCCGCCGCCGGTTCCCCTCGAAAGGCATCGAGAATTTTTTTCCCCTGAATCTCATCCATCATGTCTATGGCGTCCCAGCGGGTGAGGGGGGCGACCCGAAACGAAACATCTTCCAAGATTTCGGCGAATATGCCGCCCAGGCCGAACATGACGCAGGGACCGAACTGTGCATCCCGGATGAGCCCTGCCACGAGTTCTCGATCACCCTTGATCATCTCCTGAACGAGCACTTCTTTGACCTCAGCCTTGGGACCGGTGGTTAATTCCTTGAACGCGTGGCGGACCTCTTCATTACTTTTAAGGTTGAGGGCGATCAGATTCATCTCTGTTTTGTGACTGATCGTTTCTCCCGATCCCTTGAGGACCACGGGATAGCCGATTTCATTCGCCCTTTTTACGGCCTCGTCGGCTGTGGTGACAACACCTTCCCGCGTAATGGGAATGCCGTACTCAGCCAGCAATAATTTTGACTGGTACTCGGATAACGATTTTGCTTTTCTTTTTTGTGCCTCTTCAATAACCTTCATTATTCCATCCCTGTGTTTAGTGTTGTTTATCATGTCCTCTTTTTGAGCGAATAGGACTCTACATCATATGGTAATATGCATATACTATATACTAAAACTATACACTTATCCAATCCCCTTTACCTTACTAAAGAGTAGCACGCAAAGTAAAGCACATTTTTTGTATTTCGCGATGGCGTGGCAGACGCACCGTACAAGTAATCCTTGACAAATAACGTTCTCTACCGCTATTAGTTATATCAGGAAACTCAATCATCATAGGTGATACAAACGATATGGCATCACACAACACCATTCGAACTTTTTTTGAGCCACAGGGAGTCGTTCTAATTGGAGCCAGGAGTTCTCTCGGCTTTGGCTATGGTATACCCCTTTTGCTCAAGCGACGGGGATGGGAGGATCGCCTCTATCTGGTCAACCCCAAGGGAGGGCAATTGCATGGGATGCCAGTTTACCGAAACGTTAGCGAAGTCCCTGACCCGGTGGATCTCGCCATCGTGATTGTAGCTGCGCCGGGGGTGCCGGAAGTCCTCTCCAAAATAGGCGAACGGGGTGTTCGTCATGCGATTATCGAGAGCGCAGGGTTTGCCGAGACAGGGGAACAGGGAAAGGCGTTGCAGGCCGAGACAAAAAGGGTCTTGGAACAATACGGCATACGGGCGCTCGGCCCAAACTGTGTGGGGGTGGTCAATACCGACAATGGCCTCAGCACAACCGATATTCTCGATGAGGCCCTTATTCCCGGCAATACGGCTATTATCGCCCAAAGTGGCGTGTTCGGTAATATATTGCTCGATAAACTCCACCTTCAAAAGCTCTATATTTCCAAGGCGGTGACCCTGGGTAATCGCATCGACGTAGACGAAAGTGAAATACTCGATTACCTCCACCACGATCCATTGACAAGGGTGATTATGATGTATCTGGAGGGCGCAGCCAATGGGCGGCTCCTTACCCAGACTCTATCGAGGGTATCCCGCGATAAGCCGGTATTGGTTTTAAAGAGCGGTCGAACCGGCCAAGGGATAGCTGCAACGGCCTCCCATACCGGTAGCCTTTCAGGAGAAGACTATCTCTATGATGGTATGGTTGCCCAGACCGGTGTCACACGGGCGAAGACCCTCAACGAACTCGTCGAGTTTACCAGGGTATTCTCGTCTCAACCACTTCCCTCTGGGCCCAATCTGGGGATCGTTACCGGAAGTGGGAGTATGGGTGCCCTTGCCACCGACGCAGCGGTCATCGCCGGACTCGAGGTACCGCCGTTATCCACATCAGTCGTACAGGAGATACAAAAGAATGCGCCGGGTTGGATGAATATCAAGAATCCTCTCGATATCGGCCCCTCAGGGCTGTTCGAAGAGGCACTAAGGGCAATGGCACAAGATCCTACATACGATATGGTGCTGGCCATCTTTACCATACCCCACGCGATATTGCTTAACTTAAAAGCCCTTGGAGTCGACATAGCTCAGCGGTTTGGAGAAATTAAAAACCTCCGAAAGCTGGCTCCCGGGAAACCATTAGTTGTATGCGTTGTGGGTCACGATGACTTTGTGGCCCTTGCTGCCGAACTCGCAGGACCAGATATACCGGTCCTCACCTCGCCGGAGATGGCTGCCGAAGCCCTGGCCGCATTGTGGCGATATCGGCAATGGAAAGAGAGATCGACGTCTTGAAACCGGTCTATACACCTGGCTGACAAATGAGAACTTAGTTAGTCATGTATCATTAAATAAAACCGTACGGCCGCAGTAAACCTCATTTCGGCACATCGTATCTCCAATAAGTAATGACAAAAGTCATATTCTATTTATACTTATTTCATAAGGTCGCTTTTACTTTTTCCAGGGCATCTCTGGCATATGGTACCAGTTTAAATATTCCCTGGATCTTATGGCATTCAAAATCATCGCAATGGGCACAGGTTTCAACCTTCTTTTCATTTGCGCAAGCCCTCACTTCACACATCTGGCAAAACCCGAAAAGCCGGCCATTTTTGGTTTTACAGTCGTCACAGTTTATGTCTGAAGCTTTTAGGGGTACATTAAATTCTTTTGACCATTGTTGGGCAACCTTTTCTCTTTCCTGGTCATCATCTTTTTGGGTTGCCAGATAGGCGATGCACTCGGCGCAGTAGAGACCGCAGTAGGCGGTCATACTCATCTTTTGGTTCATGGTACTTTCCTCCTTTTTTATTTGCCACGAAGGCTCTAAGTCACGAAGAAGCATATTTCATATAATTCATCTCATAGCCCCTATCAAAGCCGATTCGCATAGTTTTTTTAATTTTCAGTTTTTCCCCCTATCCCCAACCTTAATTTCCATAATGATATGCCCCCACCCGCCGCACCTTACTCCAACATCAACACAGCCAAACCTGTTGAACCTCATGTTATTGGGATCAACACCGGCATACATAAGCTCAGCTAATGCCGGCATGGCCAGGGCAATTGAATGCAAGGCAAAAATACAAACCCTGCTGGGCCCGAGTTTTGTCAAAAGACTGACACCGCGGCCGTCAAAATAAAACTTGTCGCCTGCTTTATGACCGCTGTCGCAGCCATGTGCCTCAATAACCTCAGCGACAATTGTTTTATTCAGCATTAAAGCCGTTTTGGATAAGACATCCGCATTCCTCGGGTTGGCCCGGAATATCTTCATTTCCTCATCGCTATACCCCAGGTGCTTCTGCACCATTATCCATATATCTTCCGTCATGGTCATCCCCTCCTTTTATGATTTATTTGTCAAAGAAGAACCTGTAATCCCGAAAGCACTTACCGTCGGTGTGCATCATGCACCCTGTTACTTTGGGTTCCACTTCATATCTAATGCCCAGGGTATCGAGCCAGGTCTCGATCCGCAGCATGATGCCGCATTCGTATTGGTCAATGACCCCCAGTCCCTTCACCCCCTCGTAAGCAAAGCATGATTTCCACTCGCCATGTATTATGTTATGCGCAGGCGAGCTGTAGGTATATTTCATAAATTCTCCAGTTGCAATCTTCATGGCTATTTCAAAAAAGCGCTTAAACTCATCAAAGGTATTAAGTTTTTCCACGCCCACGGCCTTTTGGACGCGTTTGATCTCTATCGCCGCCATTGCACTGACCGCCGCCTTGTTTATCTTGTTCGTCTTCTCGATCCCACATGCTTGCAGACAGTTGTAAAACCACATGGCATCGTGCGTCATCCAGCCTTTGACCAAGAGCTCTTTTATTTCATCTTTTTTTGGCATTTTCATATTTACGACCCCCTTTAGTTTTTAGAGCTTATTGAAACTATGTATGAAAAACGGTCTATTTCCAAAGGTCTTGCGTCATTTCCCCCATCAAAACAGGTTCGAAAGAATCAAACTGGATATCCCTGACCATTCGCATATGTTTCCACATGAGATCATATCCCTTCGTACCGCGTGCGAGTTTTACATGATCTTGCCACATGGCGATTTCTTTTTCTGTCCCTTCTCGCTTTTTCCCCACAGTACCCATCAGTCTCACGGCAGGAGGGGTCTTGAATTTTCCTGCAACCAGGGATTTTTGCCAAAACGTTGGGTTACTATTTACTGCCAGAATACACACCCGCGGATTCTGCGCGTGATTTCTTATCATATGGACGGGGAACTCCTCAAAGTAAAAACCTGTTTTATCCTCCCGGAGGAAAAGTGCCCCGATAGGTGTTACATGCGGGGTGCCGTCTTCGTTCACCGTTGCTATTGCATAGTGCAGAGAACTGCCACGGGCCTCTTGGAATACCATTTGGATCGTTTTCCAATGTTTTCCTATATCCATAAACTTGCCTCCTTAAATAAAAATAAAATGCAACCTACCTAGAT
>CAZMFG010000087.1:5185-9460 GCA_964565525.1 uncultured Thermodesulfobacteriota bacterium | reverse complement strand
CCGTCGATCACGATCGTCTCTCCTGTGATGTAGCTTCCCGCATCGGAGGCCAGGAACACGACGGTGCCTGCGATCTCTTCCGGCTCGCCGAGTCGCATCAGGGGAATCTGGGCAATCGCTTTCGCACTGACCGCCGGATCTTTCCACAGGGCCTCGCTGAGGCGCGTCTTGATGACCCCCGGTGCAATAGCGTTTACTCTGATGTTGTACTGTCCCCACTCTTTGGCCATGACCTGGGTGAGCATGATAACGGCGGCCTTGGTCACACAGTACACACCCAGTTCGCCCGCCCTCAGGCCGCCGATGGACGAGGTATTGATGATACATCCTCCACCCTGGGCCTTCATGATCCTCGCCGCCAGCTGGCTCAGAAAGAAGAGACCCTTCAGATTGACATTCATGGTGATATCGTAGGTCTTCTCATCCTGGTCCATAAGCGGGCCGTAGAAGGGGTTGGTTCCCGCGTTGTTCATGAGAATATCGATTCTTCCGAATGCCTTCATAACCTGCTCGATCAACGCCTTGGAGTCTTCTATCTTGGCGATGTGGGATGCTATCGCCATTGCCTTGACGCCTTTGGCTTTTAATTCCTCGGCCACCGGTTCGAGATTAGCGATTTTTCGACTGGCAACCACCACGCTGGCCCCGGCATCGGCCATGGCAAGAGCGCTGGCACGTCCTATGCCGCGACTCCCGCCGGTGATCAGGGCTACTTTTCCTTCAAGAGAAAAGAGTGAGAGATCCATCGTCGATTCCTTTCTTTGCTGTATTGTTCGCCACGAACATAACACATCATGGTTATTTTTTCTTGGCTGTTTTTGGTATGCTTTGATACGATTCATCCACCCCTGGCATCTTCACCTGCTCTTTCGGATTTAAAAGCTTTCCATAAGTGGGATCATCCTGCCAGCCATCCACATGGGCGGCCCGTTTTGCCGCCGATTTGAGTTTTTTCCAGTCGGCGCTGCCGTACAAGAACATCTCCTGAGCAGCCATGGACCCCTCTCCGTGAATGGTGTCGATCTGGTAAAAATTGCAGGTCATATCTTTGCAAAGCCGCATCACCCGGAGCCGATCTTCCGTCGAAACCCCGTCCTTTGCTCCCAGATATTTTTCGATGTAGGGCCGGATCTCGGCATTGTTCCAATCCCGGAACGTCGGGACCGTTGTTGACAGCCCTCCGGCAATATCCTGTAAGTGCTGGCACATCTGGTGAAAATTACTGGCAAAGGTGTACTTGGAGGCATTAATGGCCATCCGGTTGGGCATCACGACGTCGCTCCCGAATTCCTTTGTAGGATCGAAGCAGGCCGCTTTCCCCAACTGGGTCACCGTTTCAGTGATCATGGCCATCCAGGCCAGCTTTTTCCGGACATGACTGACATTCTCAACACCGTTATACTCGGCTATCAAGGCCGCCGCCCCGGTGATGATTTCGAGCTTTCCGACCATTTTACAGGTGCCGAAAAGACGGTGATAACTGGCAAAAGCATAAGCCAGATTTCGGCTGAACTGCCACTCACCGCACATGAACACCCGCTCCCACGGCACAAACACATCTTCGAAAACAATCAGACACTCTGTCGGCTGGGTGGCGCTCGTCTTGGGATAGTCAAATTCACCTTCTTCCCCGTAGGTTCGTGACACCGGCTCCACGGCGATCAATTTAATCCCGGGGGCATTGAGCGGGATGGCAAAGGCCAGGGCATAATCCTTATCTTCCTCACCATGGGTCCGGCAGGGCAGGCAGAGGGCTTCATTGGCACAAGGGGTAGCGCTGATATGCACCTTGGCTCCTCTCACCACGATCCCGTCTTTCCGTTTATCCACGATTCTCAGGTAATAATCCTTGTGCTGTTTTTGTTTCGAAGGATGCAGGCTCCTGTCTCCTTTTACATCCGTAATGGCTCCGGTAATGGCCAGGTCCTGCTTTTGAAGCAGCTTCCGGTAATTCTCCACCCGCTCCGTATAATGGGTTCCGATTTCCTTATCCATGATCTCGGCCGCAACCGTAAAAGCGGCGAGTGCATCGGCGCCCATGCAATGAACTATCACCCCTCCGCCGGATCTGACGCCGTTAATGTAGCATTCCCTTCTTCTTAAGAGATCTTCCGGCGTTTTCGGGGAGGTGAGCAGGAAATTAATGTCCTCTCCGTCCTCGTCCTTCGTTACGAACAAATTCCGAAAATCAGGATGGTTGGGCAGGATATAGTCCATGCAGGCGGTTTTGATGACGCTGCTGAGGGTAGGGTGGGTCCGGACATCGGATACCTTTTCCCCCAGACACCAGATTTGCCTGCCGTCGTTCAGGCTTTCAAGATACTGTTCAACTGTCTTGATCATGGCTCGCTCTCCTTTTTTTGGAAAGAGAATAATGGATGGACCGGCTGTTGTCAATCGAATCCTGATGTTTTGTCAAGGCAAATGAAAATCAGGTTCACGTTGAGCGATGAGGGAACGATGTGAAAGATTGTCAGCAAGGCGGATGTCTGCAGAATTGAATTCGCAGTAAATAATACGCCCTCTATCGTTACCATGAACTTTGGTTACACGTGGAACAATGATCTCATTTTCTCTTTCCATTGCGCACAAGAGGGGAGAAAGCTCGATCTCATGAGGCAAAACAAGTTGGTTTGTTTTGAGATGGATACTGATCACGAATTGTACAGAGGGGCGACTCCTTGTGAAGGCACGATGAAATATAAGAACATTGTCGGTTACGGGTTACTGGAACTAGTCGGAGACCCGAAAGAAAAAAAGAAGGAATAGATTTGACAATGGATAAATATGGATATGTCGGAAAGAAAGAATATAATGAAAACCTTTTTAATATAACGGAGTTTTAAAATTAACGGTTACCGAGATGTCAGGGAAAAGAAGGGTTTAGAGACAATGCATATAACAATGTCCCGAAAGTTCTCAAGGCCGAGGAGCCTGAGAAGTAAAAAAGGGAGCACCTTTTAATCGGTGTTCCCTTCGCCTAGATAGTTACCATCAGCGGATTCTCTCGGGGAAGCAAGAACCCCCTTTTTGCCAGGTCCTGATTGCTATCCGCTATCTCCGCTCACGGAATCTTTGTATAGCATGCTGGATGCCCCCTTGCATGCGGCGAAAAGCAGGGGCCGCTTTGCTCTCATTCCCCCATTTGGTTCGCCCTGGTTCCACCGCTAAATCGTCTACACCGATATCGTTGGCGGCAACAGGCACGTTTTTTAGCCTTCCAGACAACAGGTAACTATTGATAGCAAAGAGGAGGACGATGATGAGGGCCGTGGCGATCAAAACAATCGTCATGATACGGGCCGCTGCAGCTGTTAATTCGTTGACCCGTCCTTGAAGCGCAATCAACGGTTTGGTAAATTCATCAAGGTAGGTGGTGCTGGCAACGAAGAAAGCCGTTCCCTCAACAGGCACCATGACCATGTACTTCTCCCGCTTGTCGTGCCCCATATAATATCCGGCGGCCTCCGTGCCTTGTGTAAAGGCGACACCCTGAATCCTATTCCAGCCTTTGTATCCATCCCCGAGAGCTTTGCGCATGACCGTGATAACATCCTTTCCAATGAGTTTTTCATCGGGATGCAACCAGAGGGCACTGACTTCAGTCGGAGTACGCATGGAAATAAGATAGGTATATCCTGTGTTTCCCACTTTCTGTATACCAATACCCTTGAGCACCGGATCCTGCATGAAATTCTCTTTGGGCAAATCCGGATGGCTCAGCACATAGCGCTCGACCTCCGTGGCCACAAACCTGCCTTTCTCGGCTATCGCATGTTCGGCCATCTTTGTAACCAGTTGAGAACTCTCTGTGATAATGAAACCAGTAAGAGTTTCCATGGAATTCCGGTGAATGAAAATCGCAGCGATGATAAGGCAAATCGGGATCAAAAGGAACAGGAAAAACATCTTACCCCGCATAACAGGTCCCTCCCTTTTTCGGAGGGCAGGTCTTGGTGGTTCCTCCTCCTTTGCTGCCTGAGGGGTTGATGAAGTCATCTCTTTGTCTTGTTCCGCCCAGTCTAGGTGCTCCGGCTCCTTTGGGTTAAAAGCCCATGTTTCGTCAAGACCGGACTCCGGTGATTCCTCCCGTGCTGTTTCAGGGGTCGACGGGGTTGCCTCTTCGTTATGTTCCGCCACGTCTAGGTGCTCCGGCTCCTCTGGGTTAAAAGCCCATGTTTCATCAAGATCAGACTCCGGCGGCTCCTCCCCTTTTGTTTCAGGGGCCGGCAGGGTTGCTTCTTCTTTTTGTTCTGCCATGTCTATGAACTCCGG
>CAZMFG010000087.1:0-5085 GCA_964565525.1 uncultured Thermodesulfobacteriota bacterium | reverse complement strand
GGGTTGCTTCTTCTTTTTGTTCTGCCATGTCTATGAACTCCGGTTTCTCTGGGTTAAGAGCCCATGTTTCGTCAAGACCGGACTCCGGTGATTCCTCCCCTTTTGTTTCAGGGGCCGACAGTTTTGCCTCCTTGATCACTTCTGCCCAGTCTATATCCCCTGAGTTACCTGGTGTAAGGGGAAGGGGGGCAGATTCTGGTGACTCCTCTGTTTTTGTTTCCGGATTCGATGGGGTTGCCTCCTTGATCACTTCTGCCCAGTCTATATCCTCTGAGTCATCTGGGGTAAGGGGAGGGGAGCCGGACTCTGGCGGCTCCTCCTTGGCTGTTTCCGGATTCGACGGGGTTGCCTCTTCGTTCTGTTCCGCCACGTCTATGAACTCTGCGTTTGAAGTAGGGAGGTCCCCCGGGTTGTCCGCTCGAATTGAGAATGTCATTACATGATCGCAGGCGTCACATTGAAACGTGGTCATCGCTTCTCTTAACTGCTCAGGATCTATGTGGTGCCTTTTCCCGCAGTTCTCACACGTAATAATCATGGTTCCACGCTTTGTTAAGGGCTTATTGTATTGCATACTTTTTGAGACCCTTGGTCATGCAACCGATGATCTCCTGCCCGTTAGCGTTCAATTGCGCCCTTGATACCCAAATGTGTGTTTTTTCTCTTAGAAATTTTGCATATTAGATGCCAATATATACGATTTCGAGTTATCCATAAGAATCTTCTTATTTAACTGCACATATCGGCTGCTAAAGGGAGGGAGGATAGTCCTTTTTCGGGCACATGACTAAAATTTGTCATAGAGATTGACAATAAATGGCACTAATGTGGTAATGGGGGGTCACCTATGAAAAAGGCTGTCAAGTACCTTATAAGCTAAGACAGGGACCAGAGCTTGATTTTTGCTGTTCACACATCTTCATTTGTCATTTTTCTGCTTCGGCCCCGAGGAGGGAAAGGTCATCCAGGGAGATATCCATAAGCTGAAAACCGCCTGGCAACAGACGTTGGGGGTTTAGCGCAATAGTGCAATCTAAGTCCCTCAAGTTCCCTCCACGGAGAAGCAGAACGGCGGCAGGGGGGATACGTCCTAAAACTGATCTGGATCGATAGGGAAGCGGCACGTTGCCTGATCTACGAGATCGTCTCAAATGAGGGTTTTTGAGGGGACAGCTAGTACCAGGAGCTCTGCGAGGCCGCATACCAAGAGAAAAAGGGGTACGATGACAATGTTGCCCCCACACAAAAGGCGTTGCGTGCGTCCGCTCTATCATCGGAGGCAGAGACTCAGGCCTTATAGAAAAATACGGGACTCAAGACCGCACAAGGGATATCCGGCCTGATTGGGGGGTGGCGCCCCTTTAGCGCCCCCTTGCGTACGCACTCATACCCGATTATCCATCACGCCAGATGGACCGTGCTCGGTTTGAGAAATTGGATGCCGACACGGTAGAGGCCTGACTCTGGAACAGAAGGCTGGACGTTTTTTATCTCACCTTTGAGAGAGGTGATCACTTCGCCCATGGCGAGTTCGATGGCGATGACGGTGCCAACAGCCAGCTTATCAGTAACCTCGATAGTTGCTCCCTCCAGATTCAGTTCCAGGGTCCTCCCGAGGCCATGGATGACCGGGTTGTCTTTTTCCGGATCTATATTGATAAAGTTCAAGGAACAGACCCGGACTGCCTTTCTCCGTTCGGATTTCTTATCCACGATGTTCACCCTTCCGTATATTATACCCTTTTTATTTTAGGAAAGCAATGATTCTTTTAGTGCCCAAGACGCCTCCGTCAGTTTGCTGATATCCCTCAAGGGGTTTGCCTCATGAGCAAATTCCCCTACCGTCTTTCTTCTTCGGCAATCATGAACCCCGAAGTGGTGACGTAGATAGCGAAGCTCTTGGTCTCAGAAGGGAAGGTAAAGACCGTATTGCCGTACACCGCCTGCACAAAGGGGAGCCGTGCGCCGTACTCGTACAGCCAGCGCCAGCGGGGGTCTTCTTCGTTGGCGACTAGACTGTATACGGTTGCAGGCTTGTTCACCTCATCATCTGCCCGTAGGTAGCGTCCGCGCACGCGCGTCAGCTTATACATGGTTTTGAGGCCGAGGAAGTTGAGCCAGTCATCCCACTTGAGGATGTGTCCCTCGACGGTCCATTGCTGGCCGCGCAGCCTATAGCGACGGCTGTGGGCAGCCGTCGGTGACTCCCGCGTCACGAGCTCAAGGATCATCGTATCTTCCGTACCGGGCACGGGGGTGCAGTGCACCGTGGCAGCAAGCTCGCGGTGTGTAAAGGCGGTGTAGGACTGGATAAAGGCGCCGAGGAATAAGAAGGCAAGCGAGACGGCGACAAGCAGCAGAATGAGGAGCAGCCGCAGGGTACTAGCGATGATACCGAGCCGTTTCACCGGTTTGCGCTTTAGACGGCGTAAGATGTGAAGCACCCGCCTGACGATGAATGCCATAAACAGCGCCACGCCAATGGCCAAAAGTACGAGGGCACTGTAGATGAGCATGGAGCCTGAAAAAGGAGGGTTAAACATGGTCAAGGGTCCTCTCCACTATCGGGATCAGATCACTTTAAAACCATTGGAATATCAATATGTAGTATCGCACGAATGGGAATGAGACGCAAGAAAATAGCCATCCATAGGCTTTTTTGGCCTTAAAATTATAGCGCCACTATTCCGGCCAATACCGCTATGACTAATCCGGCGATAATGAGCACTACCCACTGCATGATCCATACTACGAAGGCCCTGCCCCAGCTGGTGTCATAAACGGTTTTTATAATGAGAAGGGTCAGCAGCAACCAGAGCAGGAAACCTGCTATGGCGCCGAGGAGCGGCACTATTGAAAATACGAAGCCAATAAATATTTCAAGAACTATAGCAGCAATACATATGGTTATGGCCTTGCCAAAGGTCGCGTTTCTTACCCCCGACAACTTCGCTGCAAAGTGCACCACGAGGGCAGCGATAAGAAGGCTGATAATAATCGCAATAACCACGCCAAAGAATGTGGCACCGAATACCGCAATACCGAAAATTTCCATTGTTCATCCTCCCTTTTTGATGCGAGCGCTTATTTGATCTGGCTGGTTCTGATCCCGACCTTTTTTGCGCCGAGCCTTTCCCCCCTCAATATTATCTGAAACATTTGTTCTTTTTTTAAATCTATGACTGGAAAAAGGTAGGCAAGTGACCTCACACACTCACCGGTCTTATCATCGCACATACTGAATTCCATAACCATGTCGCTGATGTCTAACTCGTCGGTACTCGTCTTGATGAGGCATTGTATGGGATCTTTTAAGTCTTCTTTTCCCACGTAGAGAAAAACCCGTAATTCGACCGGCTTCTTGCCCCGTTCTTTCGCCTCTTCAAAGGACAACTGTTTTCCTGCATTCTTCATTTTGAGAGATAGGCCGGCGATTCTCACAAACGGGGTGATGAGGTCTAGATATCCGGTTTTGTTCCCTAAAGAAAATTTATTGAGCCCGAGGTCATACCCACCAAACTCGTTTATTTTATAATCAGCAGTTGTCCCATATTGGACGGCTTCTTCAATCTTTGCCGGTGATAATTCGAAAAAGCTGCCATCAGCAGCCAGGACACCGCCAGTATTCAGAATCAAACATACAGCAAAAAATAATACCAAGGATTTCATGATAACGTCTCCTTAATTCTGTTTACGAATTGCTTAATATAAAGCTTAGCGACACAGAAGCAAGAAAGCAAATCCCTATTTGCCCTCAATGTTCTCCGCACAGGGGATGCATGCCGGCTTGCCGTCGATTTCCTTGGTGCGTGTCTCCATCATACTCTCCCCGCAAAAGGCGCATTCCACGGATTTCATGATACGAGCGGGTTCAGGCTCATCGATCCGCACTTCTTGCAGGGATACGATCTCTCCATCGGGTACGGACAGGAGCCAGTCGATGAACTTCTCTCTATCATTCCTCAGTGCCTGGGGGACAGCGCGGCTTTTGAAGCAAACGCGTACGCCCCGTTTGGTCTTACGATCGTACAACGTATAGACATGCTTCCCATAGTCCTTGAAGATGAGGTTGCCCTTGCCGAAGGTGCAGCCGGAGATATACTGCAAGGCGTCCACTCCGCAGGCGTTGTTCTCCACAATTGCCACCAACTCCTCATCCTTCGATCGTAAGCCCGACAAAAAATCGAGAGCTGCCTTGGTCATGCGATATCCGATTGCCAGGCCGGGACAGCTATGACCGTGGAAGGCAATCATGTCTTTATATGTTGCGTCCATCTTCACTTCTCCCTTTATTATGCCGACACCATGCATGGAAAAATGTCGTTTATGCCTCCCAGCCCTCGGACATCCGAAGCAGTTCGAAGTTGCATATCCGTGTTTCGGGAAAACCGTCCTGTTCCCGTATGAGCTCGCCGGTGCTCGATCGCCGTGAAAGGAGGATATGAGACCCTCGGAGGTTAAGGTCTTCGACCTTCAGACCCCTGAGTCTTCCACGGATACGTTTCATGAGGCCCACGTATTCCTCCTCCGTTATGATCCCTTCCCTCCACGCCCGCAAGGCATTCACCCCCTCGAAATAGTCACCGTCTCGGGCAGCCAGCATGTCGTCAGGACCATTCCAGTATCCCCAGATGATGATATAGTCGTGGTAATGCCTCAATATGGGTTTCCCCTCTGGCGTTACCAGGTGTTGGTGCGTTTCATATCTGCGGTCATCAAAGAGAAATCCCGATATTTCGGTCCGTGCACCCATCATGTATATCGCCCGCGGGTAGGTGCTTGGAATACCCTCCTTGTCCAGTTTTACCGCAAGGGCCACTTCCTCAAAGGGGCTGTTGTAGCCGAATTCGATGATCTCTCGTTCACTATCTTTAAAAGGATCCATATCAGGGATAATCCCTACGCGAGACACCTTCCATACCAGGTTGATATTGTCTTTCGTAACGGTATGGAATATCTCATGGAATGCCGAAAGACGCGTTCGTAAGGCCTTTTCCCAGCGTTCGGGCAAGAAGTAGTCGAAGAGTTCGGGATCTTTCCCCACCACCCAGAGCTCTCCATCGGTGCTCTGGGTGCGGCCGTAGA
>CAZMFG010000086.1:0-9662 GCA_964565525.1 uncultured Thermodesulfobacteriota bacterium | reverse complement strand
CCACCTGGATAAAGGGATCCAAGTCCAGGTCATCACCCCGCAAGGCAAGCTTTTCTTTGAGGATTGCTATGTTTTCTCGCACAAAACGCAGGTCCAGCATCCCGTGCCCCCCTTCTGTGAGCATTCTCAACAGATAATAGGGCAAAATCAAGGCATTCGCAAGTTAAACTTGTCAGGATAAAAAAATTCCGGCTAAGGGAAGGTTTTACGGTAAGGGCGAGAAAAAACTTATCTGCCTTCAGCCAGTGCCTGTCGGAGAAACTGCCCGGTATAAGAATGAGGGGACGCGGCCACCTCCTCAGGGGTGCCCGTCGCAATCACCTCACCCCCCTCATCCCCCCCTTCAGGCCCCAGGTCGATGATGTAGTCGGCGGATTTGATGACGTCGAGGTTGTGTTCGATGACAATGACGGTATTCCCGGCATCCACCAACCGGTTGAGCACATCGAGGAGCCGTTGGATCTCGGCAAAATGGAGCCCTGTCGTAGGCTCATCAAGGATATAGACGGTCCTGCCGGTGTCCCGCTTGCCCAGCTCCCGGGCCAATTTCACTCGCTGGGCCTCTCCCCCTGACAGAGTGGGGGCAGGCTGGCCCAACTCGATGTACCCGAGCCCTACATCGGTCAAGATCCCCAGCCTTTTCTTCAGAGGGGGAATATGGCGGAAGAACGCCAGCGTCTCCTCCACCGTCATCTCTAGGACCTCCGCAATATCCCTTCCCTTGTACCTGATCTCCAAGGTCTCGCGGTTGAAGCGCCTCCCCTTGCACTCATCACAGGTCACGTAGACATCGGGGAGGAAGTGCATTTCTATCCTAATAATACCTTCACCTTGGCACGCCTCGCACCTCCCCCCCTTGACGTTGAAGCTGAACCTTCCCTGGGTATACCCCCGCACCCGAGATTCGGGGAGTTGGGAGAAGAGTTCCCGAATAAAGGAAAAGATCCCGGTATAGGTAGCGGGGTTGGAACGAGAGGTCCTGCCGATGGGCATCTGGTCGATCTTTACCACCTTATCCACCGTCTCGGTCCCCTCAAGGGCCGTGAACTCACCGGCCCGCTCCCTGGCGTTGTGAAGGCGTTGGGCCAGGACCCGGTAGAGGGTGTCGATGACCAGGGTGCTCTTACCGGAGCCGGAGACCCCGGTCACACAGGTGAAGACCCCGAGCGGTATTGCCACCGTTATACCCTTGAGGTTGTTTGCCCGGGCCCCCTCGATGAGTAATGACCCCCTTTCCCCCTTCCTCCTCTGCTCAGGGATGGGGATGGTGAGGCTATGGGAGAGATATTGCCCGGTGAGCGAACCCTGACACCTCATCAATTCCTGCGGGGTGCCCGTAAAAACTACGGCCCCTCCGTGTACACCGGCACCCGGCCCCATATCGATGACGTGATCGGCGGAGAGCACGGTCTGTGGGTCGTGCTCTACCACGATGACGGTGTTGCCCAGATCACGCAACCGCTTGAGGGTATCCAATAATCTGAGATTATCCCTCAGGTGCAGGCCGATGCTCGGTTCATCGAGGCAGTAGAGGACTCCGGTGAGCCCCGATCCCACCTGAGTGGCCAGCCTGATTCGCTCCCCTTCCCCGCCGGAGAGGGTGGCGGAGGCTCGATCGAGGGAGAGATAGGTGAGTCCCACGCGCACGAGAAAACTGAGCCGCTCCGTAATCTCCCGCACTACGAGCCTCGCAATCTCCTCCTCTTGCGGGGTGAGCGTGGTACCCTGAAAAAAGGCGAGGGCCTCTTGAATGGAAAGCCTCGTTACCTCGGCAATGGACCTCCCCTGAAATCGCACATACAGGGCTTCTTTGCGCAGCCGCGCCCCACCGCACTCCGGACAGGGTGAGGCGCCCAGCGCCTCCTCTGGCACCTCGAATGACGGGAACTCATCAGATACAGGGAGTTCCCGTGAGGGGAGAAACCCCAAACCGCCGCAACGGGGGCACGCCCCATAGGGGCTGTTAAAGGAAAAGAGCCTGGGGGATATCTCGGGATAACTCACCCCACATTCCAAACAGGCAAACCGCTCGCTGAAGACAAGCTCTTTACCCCCTTCGACTGCCACCTGAGCCACCCCCTCACCATAGCGCAGGGCCAGTTCGACCGACTCGGTGATCCTGTTCTTAATCCCTTCGCGCAGCACGAGTCGATCAACGACCAAATCGATATTATGCCTCTTGTTTTTATCCAGGGTTATCTCTTCCCCGAGGTCCTTGACCTCTCCATCTACCCTCACCCGGACAAATCCCTCGCCCCTCAATTGATCCAGAAGCTTTCTGTACTCCCCTTTGCGCCCCTGTACGAGTGGCGCCCGGACAACCAGACGGCTCCCCTCGGGGATTGCAAGGAGTTGATCGACCATCTGTTGGGGGGTCTGCGATCGGATCTCCCGACCACAACGATAGCAGTGGGGACGTCCTACCCTGGCGAAGAGGAGGCGCAGATAGTCGTAGATCTCGGTCACCGTACCTACGGTGGAGCGCGGGTTTCTACTGATCCCCTTCTGCTCGATGGCGATAGCCGGGGAAAGGCCCTCGATGAGGTCCACATCGGGCTTGTCCATCCGCTCCAGGAACTGCCTGGCATAGGCGGAGAGGGACTCCACGTACCTCCTCTGCCCCTCGGCGTAGATGGTGTCAAAGGCGAGAGATGATTTTCCCGAGCCGCTGACCCCGGTGAGCACCACCAGCCGCCTCTTGGGGATCTCCAGGTCTATGTCCTTGAGGTTGTGCTGCCTCGCACCCTTGATGACTATCGCATCCTCGCTCATACGCGAACCCCTGTCAGGGATATCGATCCCTCCCTTATGAAAATAGCACATTTTCTCATATAGACTCAACGGTGAAGAGATGCCCCCCTTGACAAGGGACCGATTTTAGCCTTTACTTAAATGAGGAGCGGCAAAAAAGGAAAATGAGCGCGATTATCACTCTTCTGCAAGAAATCTTTGATATCATCTCCGGAGCGGCAGAGTATCTCCCATCGACCAAGATAACCATTGGGATCTGTATCGGTCTGGCCCTCTTGATCTACTTCAAGAATACCCTGGGAGGCCTGGTAACCGCCGTCTTGGCAACTATTCTTATCGCCCGTTCCTTCTTCTCCCAAGGCGACATCTACCAGATATCCCTGGTGCGGGCCATCGCCGGCATTATCCTCGGACTCACTGCATTCTTAACAGACCTCTACTTCCTCATGCGCACCCTGGTTGATTGGAGGGATTAAACGCTCTCAACGCAGTACCCCTTCGAATACCCAACCTCCTCCTCACCTTGATTTCTGTAAAACATGGTGCTACCCTATATTATAAGAGGGGTGGGGAAAGATAAATGCAGCACCATGAGGAGTGTAGCGATGAAGAACGGCCATTACCAAACCCGGATCAGAGCAATATACAATTTTATCAGTGACAACCTCTATCTCAACAGACCGGATATAGAAATAAAAGGTGAGCAGTTCAACTCCACCCTCCTCTTCGGCCTCCTCACAGGCCTCAACAGGGGTAAGGAGCTCATCATCGGAGAACCCGGCCTGGGAAAGACCACGTCGGCTGAATACGTGGGCTCCATCCTCTACCGGTATCCCCTGGGTATTGTTTGGGGGAGCGAGATCTCCGGCCACCCAGAACAGACGGAGGAAAAGATCATCGGTCGACCCCATCTCGGTGAACTCAACAAGGGGAGGGAAAAGGTGGTGTGGAGTGACTTCGCCCAGATTCCGGTGAAGATCGTGGACGAGATAAACCGCCTCCCCGAGACCAAACAGAGTATGATCTTGAACGGCGTCGATCGGGGCAACTGGGAATATCTCAACGAGATCTTGATCAATGACGAATACTCCCTCTTTGCGACGGCCAACTATCAGGATAGGGGGACGAACACCATCATCGCGCCCCTCATCGATCGTTTCGACTGCCTGATCGAGTCGAGACATCCCGGTTCAAACATCGCGTACACCATCGGTAAGGAGGCATTGGTGCCTCATTCCCTCCGGCACCCGCAGTATGAAAAGGAGCTGCACCAGATACTGCGGGGAGACAAACCCTATGAGGAAAAGATGACCTTGGCCGAAGGGGTCTGTGATCTCTTCGGCGAATACCTGAAAGAACAGCTCGGGCTCGAAGGGCTGAACAAAGAGGAGAGGACTCACATCAACGAAGAGATGCTCGGGTTGAATTTTGATATCGACACGAACGCCTTTGTGCGCATGATGCTGGCCGAGCTGTCTTTCTGCCACAAGTACGGTCAAAAGAGGTCGGTGGAGACCTGCGAGGACGGCTGTCACTATACCGGCTATCTCTGCCATCACATTAAAAATTGTGCCTCCAATCGACTCCCCATGTCTATGAGAAAGTACGCACAGGCCTTGGCCTGGTTTTTGGAAGACGACGGGGTTGACCTTGAACACATCCGATTGATCATCCCCTACACCCTTGCCCATCGAATTCAGTGGAAGGACTCCTACCTCTCAAAAAAGGAGGGAGAGGGGAGAAACGACCCCTTTCAGATATACCTGGTCAAGGCGGCCGCGGAAGAGACCTTTCAAAGATACAACGAGCAGAGGGAATACCTTTTGGAAGCCCTTTCGGTGGGATATCGCGCCTTTGCCGGCGAAGAGGTAACCCCCCTCGAAGGCGACCATCCCATTTATGAAGAGATTAAAAAGGATATTGGAGTAAAGGATGAAAAACCCCTTTGAGGCATTTCACCACACCGGCGCACGCAAACGTGAGATACCTCTGGATACGATCTTAAAATCGAAGGAAGAAACACTCTCAAAAATACTCACCGGGTATGAAGACCTCTTGAAAAACGAGGCCAAAGACTTGGTATGGCTCATGCAGTATAGCACCGTCATCAAGGCCTATAGTATAGCCGAGAGGGGGATCGAGGGGTTGGAGTATACGGCAGAGGACATAGAGGAATTTTGCTATGCCCTTGACCACTCGGATCAGATCCCCTACCTGATAACGGGTCCGGCAGGGATCTATATCTCCGCCCTCTGCAACCATGCCCAGGAACAGGAAATCTGCCTCCACCTGCGAGACCTCACCGTCAAGATCAATCTCCTCGGGTACCGCCTCCCTACCAACAAGAAATTGATGGTGCAAGGTAATGTGGGTGACTTTACGGGGATCGGACTGGATGGGGGGGAATTGATCATCGAAGGAAGCGGCAAGAACTATACGGGGGCGGGCATGAAGCGGGGAAAAATCGTGGTGAGACACAATCTCGGTTTCAATACGGGACATGGGATGACCGGCGGTGAGTTGATGGTGGGAGGAAGGATCAAGGGATTGGGTAAAATAGTAGGGGGGAAGCTCTACGAAAGAGATCAACTCATCTTTCCCAATGAAGGGATAAAGCCCTTTTATGTTTGAAGCGCGGCAATGGAACTAGAGCATATCATTCAGAAACTCTGGCCCAGGGTGCGCAAAAAACATTTCTACCCTCAACTTCCGCTCCCCGTGGTGATCGAAGGGGGTGAGGATTGCGCCCTGGAGATCAAGAGCAAGCAACTATCCATCAGCAGTGCCTTTTACGATAAACTCAAGGAGGACATGGACGGAGAGGAAATTGTCGAGGCCGTTCTCGACCACGGCATAACCCACTATATGTATTGTCCGTGGGATTTTCACACCCACCTCACCCTCTACAACGAGGCCAAAAAGGTAGTGCGACAGAAGGATCAGGCCCAACGGGCGGCCACCTATTTTATGGATGTGGTCGCAGATACCTACTGCGTAAAGGAAAAAGATACCAACATCGCTGCGCTCTACAAAAACCTTCCCAAAACCGGTGTGCATGAGGTGCTGACAGCCCTCTACGAAAAGATCTGGGGAGAAGATTTGGGAAGCGGGGGGCATGAAGAACTCGTCAACCGCCTCTCCCGCATCCCCTATCTGGATCGAAAGAGCTGGAAGGAAAGCATAAAAAAATTCACCGAGGTCATCCAGCACATCCTTGAGGAAGAATGGAATGATGAACAAATGAGCTCTCATCGAGAACCCAACCCCATGGGAGAACACTCTCTGGAGAACTATTCCCTGGAAGAAATTGATCAAGGGCTGAGGGAATTCGCCGGTGCTGTCGACGACCTACAGGAATTCAAAGAGACGGTGGAGGATTTAAAAGAAGAATTGGAGGAAAAGGGCTATGGCGCCGGAGGAATGGGGAGGGGGAAAGGTAATCCCCTTGATGCCAACCTGCTTTATTATATGAAGCTGGCCGAGAGCTATACCCTCCCCATCAGAAAACTCCCCATCGAAAAAACGGGGTATCTCCATCCTCACGCTCACCGGCCCTGGGAAATAGGAAAACCCTTTGCCGATATCGATGTGTGGACCAGCTTCGGCAAGATCATACCAGGGATAACGCAGATCTGGACGAAGAGAGAGGGTGAGACTCATGGAGAATATGAGGGAATTCCCGACTGCCTCATCATCATCGACTCATCAGGAAGCATGATCAACCCACGCGAGAGGTTATCGCACGCCGTGCTGGGGGCGGTCTGCGCGTGCAACGCCTATCTGAAAAATGAATCGAGAGCCGCTGTCTATAACTTCAGCGACGCCTTGAGGGGAAACAAAATCGTCTTGGAATTCAGCCACGACAAAGAGCAGATTTACCAAGCCATATGTCGTTACTTCGGCGGAGGCACGGCCTTAGACCTGGACGACATAACCTCCCTCCTCTCTCGTGCGGACAATCCTGATATCTTCATCATCACCGATATGCAGATCACCAACCTTGAAAAGCTCATTGATTTTTTTCAACGAATCGACAACCGGGTAACCGCCGTCCATTTGGGCCACAATGTCCATACCACACGTTTTAAGGACGGAATGGCGAAAAAGAAAAACATATCCCTCTTCAACGTCAAAAACAAAGAAGACATACCGAAGATTATCTTAGGGAAGGTGAAAGAATATCTGACCTCACCTGCCGAATGGAGGTGAGGCAGTGATTCCCGCCACACCCCCATACCAGGGAGCGAGGAATGCCCCCGCTGAGATTGATCACCTCACGGCGAGCACTCTGTTTGCGCTATAATTTACTGGTTGACAGATGGCGACGAGGTGATTATGTTTTATCCTGAATAAACTTTCCGAGGATCCCAGAGGAGAAAGAAATGATATTCGTACCGAGATCAAAAGGCGAAAAGGGGAAGGAGAAGATCTCCATCCCTCATCGCTTACCTATATTACCCCTCCGAGGTACCGTCCTGTTTCCCGAGCTCATTCTCCCCATTATGGTAGGGAGGAAAAAGTCCGTGAAATTGATCGACGAGGCCATGGAGGGGGACCGGATCATCGGGGTGGTCACCCAACACAGCTCGGAAATCGAAGACCCGGAAACGGGGGAGCTCTATACCATAGGCGTCGCAGCCCACCTGGTCCGTATGGTGAGGGAGGTGGACGGCACGCAACGAGTCATTGTCCAGGGGCTCGAACGGATCAAGATACTACGGTATGTCCAAGAAGACCCCTGTTTTATAGCTGAGGTAAAGGTGCTTCCCGAGGAGGAGGCCACCGGAGTAGAAATTGACGCCCTCGTTATGAACCTAAAAAACCTCTTCCAAAGGGCGGTAGAATTGGCGCCTCACCTCACCGTAGAATTGAAGAACATGGTCATGAATATCAAGGATCCCGGCATCCTGGCTGATATCGTATCCTCCAATCTCAACGTTAACCCATCGGAAAAACAAGAGGTATTGGAAATCATTAACTTACAGGAGCGTCTCAACAAAGTCCACCTCCTCCTTGCGCGAGAGGTTCAGATACTGGAGCTGGGAGATAAGATCCAGTCACAGGTCAAAGAGGATATCGACAAGACGCAGCGGGAATACTATCTGCGGGAGCAGATGAAGGCCATCAGAAAAGAGCTGGGAGAGATCGATGAGTACAGTACGGAACTGAAGGAGCTAAAAGAAAAGGTCGAAAATGCAGGGATGCCCGAAGAGGCGCGCAAGGCCGCTGAAAAGGAGCTCGACAGGCTTTCCAAGATGCCGCCTGCCTCAGCGGAATACACGGTGGCCAGGACCTACCTCGATTGGTTGGTAGAGCTTCCCTGGTCAAAGAGTACCGATGACAACCTCGCTATTGACCATGCCCGAAAGATCTTGGATGAAGATCACTATGACCTAGAAAAGGTGAAAAAGCGGATCTTAGAGTATCTGGCCGTGCGCACGTTGAAAAAGGACATGAAGGGCCCTATCCTCTGCTTTGTGGGGCCCCCGGGGGTCGGGAAGACCTCCCTGGGGAGGTCCATCGCCAGGGCCATGGATCGCAAGTTCACCAGGATCTCGCTGGGCGGGGTGCGAGACGAGGCGGAGATCCGGGGACACAGGCGAACCTATGTCGGCGCCCTACCGGGCAGGATCATACAGGGCATCAAAAAGACCGGGAGCAATAACCCCATCTTCATGCTCGATGAGGTGGATAAGATCGGCACCGATTTCAGGGGGGATCCATCCTCCGCCCTGCTGGAGGTGCTGGACCCTGAGCAGAATTTCTCGTTTTCAGACCACTACATCGACGTCCCCTTTGATCTCTCAAAGGTCATGTTCATCACCACGGCCAATATACTCGAACCCATCCCACCGGCCTTAAAGGACCGCATGGAGGTCTTGGAGCTGCCCGGGTACTCTGATGATGAGAAACTGATGATTACCAAGCAGCACCTCATCACTAAACAGCTCAACGAGCATGGACTTTCTTCTGAACTGTTGGAGTTCAAGGATGAGACCCTCTTGAAGATCATAAATTCCTACACGAGGGAGGCCGGGGTGCGAAATCTCGAGCGGGAGATCGCAGCGATCTGCCGGGCGGTGGCCAAAGAGGTGGCCGAAGGGAAGCAGGAAAAGGTGACGGTGCAGACGGATAAGACGGACATGCTGCATAAATTCTTAGGGCCGGTTAAGTTCTTTCCTGAGGTGGCGGAGAGGACGTCCCACCCGGGGGTGGCGACCGGGCTTGCCTGGACCCCCACCGGAGGAGACATCATCTTTGTGGAGGCCACCAAGATGAACGGTGAGAAGGGACTGTCCCTGACGGGGCAGCTGGGGGAGGTGATGAAGGAATCCGCCCAGGCCGCCCTCAGTTACATCAGGTCTAAGGCCAAGGATTTGGGGATCGAGGAAAACTTCTATCAAAAAAACGATATCCACATCCACGTCCCCGCCGGTGCCATCCCCAAAGATGGACCCTCAGCAGGGATTACCATGTTCATAGCCCTTACCTCGCTGCTGACCGACAAGCCCGTGCGAAACGATGTGGCCATGACCGGTGAAATCACCTTGAGGGGCCTCATCCTCCCCGTCGGCGGCATCAAGGAGAAGGTCTTGGCGGGGAAGAGGGCCGGGATCAAAACGATCATCCTGCCGCAAAAAAATAAGAAGGACCTGGAAGAATTGGCAGATCATGTCAAAGAGGGGATGGAATTTAGGTTCGTCCAGCGGATGGATGAGGTGGTTAAAATCGCCTTGTCGTGAATATCTCGATAACGGAACAGATGCAGGGGGCTAAACGGTGACGGATGGCCCCCTTTTTTTCTCAAGTCAGCGTGTTATAATGGCAATCCCCAGGAGGGGATGAAATGAAGGCCACCGCTGTCATACCCGCGAGATACGGCTCCACCCGCCTGCCCGGTAAACCGTTGA
>CAZMFG010000085.1:0-10189 GCA_964565525.1 uncultured Thermodesulfobacteriota bacterium | reverse complement strand
ACCTCCACAAACGCCCTCAGGGCTCAATAAATGCACGGTCCCATGCACCTATTACAGCGTAAACTTCCCCTTGAAATAGGTATCCTTGACCTGCTTCGCCTTGTCCTTGGCCCACGACTCCAGGCCCATCTTCTTGATCAAGCATAGATTGAACACCTTCGTATTATGAGGTCTCATTGATGCCAGCTCCGCATACGGGTGAAGATGGTCACAGGGGAAATCATCGCAGTCACAGCAAAACTCAAACCCCTTCTTCTCGATGCATCGGTAGACGTTGCACGGTTCGGTCATCCCGAGGAAGGCGATCGTGCCCCCCTCGTTTCGACACCCCTGACAGATGGCTTCTTCTTTGGGGATCCCCAATCTCTCGGCAATCACGGCCCTGAGTTTCTCGTTCTCATTGGCCAGATACACGGGACAATTGAAGCAATCCAACCCACAGGGTGCCGTCATAGTGCGATAGTCCATGGTAATTCCTTTCTTTTGGATGGGTACCTCGCTTGTATTAACACACTTATCACCTTTAGGCAATAAAAAGGACCTTGGTGAAGATATGAAGGGCCGAAAAGGAACATGATTGGTTCTATGATTTTATCTTGACTATCTCCTCTATTTAAGTCTATAAAAAGTAAACAAAGGGTAGATTTCTCTCTCATTCACTCATAGATTAGTGTTTTTCTTCACAAACGTAACTTTGAAGCCCTGAAATATGAGAACCTTTAAGGCAATTCATACTAGGGGTGGAATGTTTGCGAGGTAACATTTCTTTCAAGCAAAGAATCGAATGAAAAAATCGATGGGGAGGAGAAGACTATGAAATGCAAAAGCCTATTTCCTTTTATACTAGTGTGCTGTTTTTTATTCGCCCTTTCCTGCGCAAAAGAAAAGGAGGTTTCTGATAGAAGCCAAGCGATCCAGGCCAAAATCTCGGCCTATACATCGGGGACGATCTCGCGGGAAAGCACAATTAAGGTATTGTTTTTCGATGATATGGTTGATGACACCAGCCTCAACACACCCCTCGACAAATCTCCTATCACGTTTAAGCCCAAGATAAAGGGTGACGTAATATGGACAGATACCCGTACGCTGGAATTCCGCCCAGCGCAAAAGCTGCCGGAAGGGGAGGAGTATGTGGCAACCATACACTTGGCGGATTTCATGGAGATTGTCGGAGACACAAAAGAGTTCTCCTTTAAGTTTGCCACCATGAAGCAATCCTTCGAAATAACGGTGGGCGGTCTGGAGGCAACGAGCGAGGAAGATCCCAAGGTGCAGCAACTCAGTGGAACAATCACTACGGCAGATGCGGAGGACGGCGACAAGGTAGAAAAGATGCTTGAGGCGTCTCAAGAAGGAAAAAAATTGAGTGCCTCGTGGACCCATACAGATACGCGAAGAGAGCATTCATTTATCTTCGTCGGTATCCTGCGCGGTGAGGACTCGTCAAAGCTCGTCCTGCGATGGAACGGAAAACCCATTGGGGTGGATGAGAAGGGAGAACGAATCATCACTGTGCCCCCTATCAGCACTTTTGCAGTGGCTGAAGCACAGGCTATTCAGGTCAGAGAGCAATGTATCGAAGTGCGGTTCACCGATCCCCTGAGAAAGAATCAAGATCTTAGTGGGCTGATTAGGGCCGGTGATCGGCGTGACCTCAGATTCACTATCGAGGGCAATATCGTGCGGGTCTACAGTTCGTCGCCCTGGTCTGGAACGGTAAAGGTAACAGTGGAAGCCGGGATCCGCAATGTAATGGGGCATCAGCTCAAGAAGCCCAAAGAAATAACGGTTGCATTTGAAAAACTAACACCCCAGGTGCGCTTTGTCGGCAAGGGGGTCATCCTTCCTACTACCCAGGGCCTCACGATCCCCATAGAGGCCGTCAATCTGGAAGCCGTGATGATAATGGCCATGCGCATCTATGAGAAAAACGTACCGCAGTTCCTCCAAGTCAACGATCTTGGGGGAGACGAAGAACTGAAACGGGTAGGACGTATTGTCTGGAAGAAAGTAGTAAAACTCAATTATACACCCGACAAAAAAGATGTTTGGATGAGATATGGCCTTGATGTATCACGGCTTGTTCAAGATGAAAGAGGAGGGTTATATCGCATCATACTCACCTTCAGGCGGCATCACATCGTTTACGATTGCCCCCCTTCCAAAGGTGATGAACAAGAGGAAGAAGAAGACGCGGATACGGCATTCGAAAACCCCGAAGAGGACGTGGAAAGCAGTTACTGGGACTACTACGAGCAAGATGAAGGGTACAGTTGGGGAGAATTGTATGATCAGCGTAATAATCCGTGTCATCCTGGATACTACCGGAAATACCACGACCATAATATAACCGTTGCCCGCAACATGCTCGTTTCGGACATCGGCCTTATAGCCAAGAGCGGAAGCGATGACACGGTTTTTGTAGCAGCTACCGATATAAAAACAGCACGGCCTCTGGCCGAAGTCAAACTAACGCTCCTCGATTATCAAAAACAAGCGATCACTACTGCTTTTACAAAGAAGGACGGAACGGCGGTGCTGCATGCGGAGCGCAAACCCTTCTTGCTCGTTGCAAGCAAAGGAATGCAGGTTGGGTATCTGAAGCTCGATGACGGCTCGGCATTATCGGTCAGCCACTTCGATGTCGCCGGATCAGCGGTCCAAGAGGGTTTGAAAGGCTTTATCTATGGCGAGCGCGGGGTATGGCGTCCGGGAGTCCCGATCTACCTCACCTTTATCCTGATGGACAGTGACAGGCGGCTTCCCAAAAGCCATCCGGTTATACTGGAGCTGCGCAATCCTAAAGGGCAATTGGTACAGAAGGTTGTAAAAACGCAGTCGCTGAACGGGTTTTACTGCTATCAGTTGGCAACGGATCAGAACGCCCCGACCGGGAACTGGACGGTGCAGGTTAAAGTGGGCGGTGTCACCTTTGAAAAGATAGTGAAAATAGAAACGGTAATGCCGAACAGGCTCAAGATCAAGCTCGACTTTGGTGAGCAGAAAAGCCTTGCCGAAGGAAAAATGAGCGGTTCACTTTCCGCAACATGGCTCCATGGCGCTATCGCCAAAAACCTCAAGGCAGATGTCGAGGTTGCCTTTACTGCAGCCAAAACCTCTTTTCCGAAATATGAAGCATATGTCTTCGATGATCCGGTACGGACATACGAAACAGAAAGTCAAACCATATTTGAGGGTAAGCTTGATGATCAGGGCACCGCAAGGATATCGGCCGATATCAAGACGGAAAATGTCTCTCCCGGCATGCTGATGGCTCATTTCAAGACGCGCGTCTTTGAGCCAGGGGGGGCATTCAGTATCGATCGGTTCAGCATCCCCTATCATCCTTATAAACGCTTCATTGGTATTCGTACCCCACAGGGAGATAAGGCCAGGGGCATGCTCCTGACCGATACCAAACATACCGTCAGTATCGTCGCCCTTGGCACCGAAGGTCAACCTGTACCAGCGGGACAGGTTGAGGTAAAGCTATACAAGATCAACTGGCGATGGTGGTGGGAGAAGGGGGAGGAAAACCTCGCTGACTATATCGGCTCTTCCTCATACAAGCCCATCACGACGGCCACCGTCCCCATTAAGGATGGCAAAGGTCAGTGGCAGTTCGAGATCAAGTATCCCTCATGGGGCCGGTATCTGATACGGGTCCACGATATGAACGGTAAGCATATCACCGGCAAGATTGTCTACGTTGACTGGCCGGGGTGGGCAGGAAGGGCCCAGAAAGACATGCCGGGCGGAGCAACGGTGTTGACCTTCTCCGCAGACAAACAAGAATATACCGTCGGTGAAAAGGTGGTCCTCACCATACCGACCGGACAGAAAGGACGAGGGTTGGTCAGTATTGAATCGGGAACAAAAGTCATAGAGACAGCGTGGATAGAGGGGGGGGAGGAAGCGACACGGTATGAGTTTATCGCCACCAGGGCGATGATCCCCAATGTATATGTCCACGTAACGTTTCTCCAACCACACATGCAGGCGGGCAACGACTTGCCAATCCGCATGTACGGCGTAATTCCCATCAAGGTGGAAGATCCTAAGACACATCTCAAACCTCACATAGATGCTCCCAGTGTCTTAAAACCGGAGGAAACATCGAGGATTACGGTCAGTGAGGAAACCGGGAAACCGATGACCTATACCCTCGCTATCGTGGATGAGGGGCTCTTAGATCTCACCCGGTTTGCGACCCCTGATCCGTGGAACCATTTTTATAAGCGAGAGGCGCTCGGCGTGAAGACGTGGGATCTGTTTGATATGGTGGCAGGGGCTTACAGCGGTTCCCTCGACCACCTCCTTGCCATCGGTGGAGGTTTTGCCGAAGAAGAAGTCGAGACACAGAGAAAAGCCACGCGCTTTCCGCCCATGGTGCGTTTCTTGGGTCCTTTTGAACTCACAAAAAATAGGCGCAGGACACATGATATTGATATCCCTCAGTACGTGGGATCAGTAAGAATCATGGTTGTCGCCGGTCAGGAAGGCACTTTCGGATCTACTGGGAAGGCGGTGTTCGTCCGCAAACCACTCATGGTCTTGGGCACGCTACCGCGGGTGCTCGGACCCGATGAAGAGGTTGAGTTGCCGGTGTCTGTCTTTGCCATGGAAAAAGAGGTGAAGAACGTCTCAGTAACGGTGAGCACCTCCGGACCCCTCGCTGTGGAAGGGCCTGCACAAAAAAGCCTCTCCTTTACGGAACCGGGAGATCGACTGATCAACTTCAGACTCAAGGTGGGCGCGCAGATTGGTATTGCATCGGTCTCCATACAAGCCAGCAGTGGCCCTCAAAAAGCAGGGCATCACATAGAGCTTGACGTAAGGATGCCGGGGGGGCCAGTTACCGATGTGATTGCTACAACCCTGGCCAGCAACAAGCAATGGAAGCACAAGGTCGAATTCCCAGGGGTAGCAGGGACCAATGAGGTAGTGCTTGAAGTATCCAGAATCCCACCCATCAATTTGGGCAAGCGGCTCACCTATCTGATCAGGTACCCCCATGGATGTGTGGAGCAGGTAACATCCTCGGTCTTTCCGCAGCTCTATCTGGACAAACTGCTCGTGCTTCCTCGAGACAAACAGGAAAAAATTCAAAAAAATATCTCAGCGGGGATCGAACGCCTGAGGATGTTTCAGGCCCCTGATGGAGGCTTTGCCTTCTGGCCTGGAGCCCGTGACGCAGACGACTGGGCATCAAGCTATGCTGGTCACTTCTTGGTAGAGGCACAGAGAGCGGGGTATGTGGTCCCTGCGAGTATGGTTGAAGGGTGGAAGACATACCAGCGCGAGCAGGCCCGTGAGTGGACGGCTGGCTCGTCGCGTGCGGAACTCATGCAGGCATATCGCCTCTACACTCTTGCGCTCGCCGGTGCAGCCGAGCTGGGTGCCATGAACAGGTTGAAGGAGACAAAGGGCCTGCCGATTGCTGCGCGCTGGCGGCTTGCCGCTGCCTATCAACTTGCCGGACAGCCTGAGGCAGCACGACAGGTGGCAAAAGACGCAAGTATTTCCATACTCGGATACCGGGAATTCTCAATCACCTTCGGCTCCGACCTGCGTGATAAGGCCATGGTACTCGAATCTCTCTGTCTCATGAATCAGATGGACAAGGCCGAATCCCTGGTAAAAGAGATCTCAGAGGAACTCAGCAGCGACAAATGGTTGAGCACGCAGACCACGGCATATGCCCTCATTGCGATGGCACGGTACGCCGGTATCGCAGAGGGTGGTGGAGAGATGGAATTCACCTTCACCTGGAATAAGGAAAAGAAAAGAACAGTCTCCTCTCCTTCTCCTGTTGTGCAGGTGTCCTTGGCCCCCAATAACAACACTGGGGGGACAATTGAGTTCACCAATACAGGAAAAGTTACCGTATATCCCCGGCTAATTCTGGAGGGGATTCCAGCGGTCGGAACGGAAAAGGCTGCCGAGAATGGTATGAGCGTCGAGGTGGAGTATCTAACGCTCGACGGAGATAGCCTTAATCCATCCCAACTAGAACAGGGAACCGATCTTGTTGCAGCGGTAACGATAAAGAACACAGGAAAAATCGGAACCTATGAGGAGGTAGCCCTCTCTCATCTCTTCCCCTCCGGATGGGAGATCCACAATGTCCGCATGGATGCGTCAGAACATAGCAGCGGTTCGGAGTTTGATTATCAGGACATAAGAGATGACAGAGTATACACCTATTTCGATATCAAACAGGGTGAATCAAAGACCTTTAAGGTCATGCTCAATGCGAGCTATCTGGGCAAGTTTTACCTCCCCATGGTAATGACTGAGGTCATGTACGACGGGACGATCAATGCACGCATCCCGGGGCAGTGGATCACCGTGGTGAGACCAAGAGGGAACGATTGAGTGTCAAGGTAATAAAACAGCTGAAGAATCGCTTCGTAGCTCATCCGGTGGTGGTACGGGCATGCAGGAAGCAGTATCTGTTTCCTGCGGTACTTCTCCTGTGCCTGATACTCTTTTGGTTTAGTTTGCCCGCACCCCTCTTTGACGAACCCGTTTCAACGGTACTATTGGACCGCAACGGCGAGTTGCTCGGGGCATCTATTGCCGAGGATGAACAGTGGCGATTTCCAGCCTCTGCGGCTGTCCCTGAAAAATTCGTTCGCGTCATCACCTGTTATGAGGATCGGCGTTTTTTTTATCATCCTGGTGTTGATCCCCTGGCCGTTGCACGGGCCGTATGGCAGAACCTCCGCTCACGCGAGGTCGTCAGCGGCGCAAGCACCATCACCATGCAGGTAATTCGTCTCTCCCGCGAGGGAAAACCGCGGACGTTGTGGGAAAAAATCGTCGAGATGACCCTCGCGATCCGGCTCGAACTCTCTATGGACAAAAGGGAAATCCTGGCCCTCTTTGCCTCCCATGCCCCCTTCGGCGGCAATGTGGTTGGCCTTGAAGCAGCTTCCTGGCGGTACTTTGGACGAGGGCCTGATAAACTTTCGTGGGCCGAAACCGCCATGCTCGCGATCCTCCCTAACAGCCCTGCCCTGATCCATCCCGGCAAAAACCGCGCACGGCTCCTAGCAAAACGCAATGAACTGCTCGACAGCCTGCACGAAGAGGGCATTATAGACTCGCTCACATGTGATCTCGCAAAACAGGAGTCGTTGCCTCCCAAGCCCCATCCCATCCCCATGGATGCGCCCCACTTGCTGACGCGCACAAAGCTGTCGATTGCTTCATCACAGAGAAGCGGTAAGAGGGCACCAGGACCTTTTGACAGCCCGTGCCGGGTCAGGACAACAATAGATAAGAATATTCAAGCCCGTGCTGTTCAGATAATCCAGCGCCACAACAGTCATCTGGCAGAAAACGGCATTCACAACGCCGCCGCACTGATTTTAGAGGTGGAGAGCGGGGACGTCCTCGCCTATATAGGCAATATTCATGATTTCAGCAACACGGAGCATGGAAACCACGTGGACGTCATCACCGCCCCGCGCAGTACCGGGAGCATCCTCAAACCTATGCTCTACGCCGGTATGCTCAATGCCGGCGATCTCCTGCCGACTGAGCTCGTCCCTGACATACCGACACGCATGGGAGGATTCGCTCCTCAGAACTACTCCCGGACATATCACGGCGCTGTCCCCGCGCACATGGCGTTGGCGCGATCCTTGAATGTGCCTGCTGTGCGCATGCTCCATACCTACGGCGTAGATCGGTTTTATGGACTGCTCAACAGGCTTGGGATGACTACCCTCCACCGCCCTGCGCAGGACTACGGGCTCTCCCTCATCCTCGGCGGCGCTGAAGGGACGCTCTGGGATATTACCGGTATCTATGCAGGTATGGCGCGCAGCGTCAACAATTTTACCAGCTCACATCGAGCAGAAAGAAATTCTTTCTCCCCACCCAATTATCTGTGGAAACAACATACTGACACCCATACGAAGAGAATATCCCGCAGCGAAGCAGGTATGAAAACGCTCCGGCATGAACCCCTTGAACCCGCTGCCTGTTGGCTTGCGCTCAAGGCCATGGTGGAAGTCGTCCGCCCGGGGGAGGAAAGCAACTGGCGGAATTTCGCTTCATCCCGGACCATAGCATGGAAGACCGGTACCAGCTTCGGGTTTAGAGATGGATGGGCCATTGGGATCACGCCGCACTATGCTGTGGGGGTGTGGGTGGGTAATGCAGATGGGGAGGGGCGAGCCGGTTTAATCGGCATCGCAACGGCGGCCCCCATACTCTTTGAGCTCTTCGGATTGCTTGACGTACACAGGTGGTTTGATCCTCCAGAAGCTGATCTTGTGGAGATAGAGGTATGTGCAAAGAGCGGCCATCGCGCAGGGCCCTATTGTGCAGAGACTAAAAAGGTGCTGGCCCCCGCTGCCGGTCTGCGCAGGAATCGGTGTCCATACTGTCAGATAGTCCATTGTGATGCGAATCGTAAGTGGCGCGTACACAGTCAATGTGAGCGTATCGCCGCCATCAGAGGGGTGAAGTGGTTCGTCCTGCCCCCGGCTATGGAGTGGTATTACAAAAAACACCATTCGGATTACCGACCCCTCCCGCCGTATAGAAGCGATTGTATGGAAGCAATGGACGGATTCGCGACAGCATCTATGTCCCTCATCTATCCGGCGGAAAACGGCCTCATTTACGTCCCCATTGAACTCGACGGCCAGCGGGGCAGAACCGTATTTGAAGCCGCTCACCGAGACACCCATGCCACCATCTATTGGCACCTCGACGGAGAGTATCTGGGGGCCACCCGAGACATGCATCAGATTGCCCTTGCGCCGAAACCAGGAGACCACACGATAACCTTAGTGGACGAAAGCGGAGAACGCTTGCAAAGAAAGTTTGCCGTTTTGGCAAAAGAGCAGGCTGACAGCAGCACGGGGGGAGGCGATAATGCGCATAACGTGAGACATCTACAATGATGTAACACCGTGTAGCTATTAGATCGTTAATTATCTATCTAACCACCGTGCTTCAATAAACGAAATAGGATCGTAATAGTATTTCTCCAAGTCTGATGCGGTATAGCATTCGGGGCCATAGGTGCCAAAAAACCTGAGGGGTGTCTTATCAGTCGGCCTCAAAGCTCGTGGTCGTACTTTTAATACCTCAAAGTGTACATGATCAAATTGCCATCCGTACTTGTCTAATTCCTCCTTATTCATAAACCGAGCAATGGGTTTGTGGGGAGAAACTACATCTCCCACAGTGACCGTAATGCCAGCGATGTGCTCATAAACGGTCCATACGGGATCTCCGGTGGGTAGGCGGTGTTCAATAATGATCTGCGCAAAGGGACCATCATCTCTCACACTCATGACGGTACCCGGAGCAGCCGGCAAGATAGGCTCATCCGCATAGTTCGGTCGTGGACGCTTTATGTCGACGCCCGTATGTAAATGTTCCGGTATTCCGGGTCGAGCCTTTCTTGTGAGACCATAGGAACCTATGTGAGTGAACTGAACTGATTTCCACGTTGTGCGATTTTTTCCAGAAACAGGCAACAACCAATCAACCGATTGTCCAAAAACAAAAGGTGGAACAATGAGGGCATGGAACAGAATGGCAAGAAGGATTCGTTTTGTCATGGTATTACATTTAAAAGGGAAATCGAAGTGCACAGTCTATGGACTGTACGATTCCAGGTATTGCAACTTTGGAATGATCACTTCGGCCCTGCCATCGAGATTGTCACAATAAGCTCCACCAGCGTCACCAGGATTATATTAAGGAGTTTCGTCTTCATTGCATACCCCATCAGGTTATTGCTAACTTGATATTTTTCTTCTTTTATCACAATTATCCCTTTTGGACAATAAAAAGGGCATGTATGCCCCTGCTGAACGATCATGTAACCTTCCTGGCGGTCAATCCCTCCCTTGAAAGGGGAGTTTGAGGTCTTAGATTATTAACATAGGGACAAAAAAAGGAGGTGAGGTCGATGAGGTGGATGTTCCCCCATGCAACACATTGTTCAACCTGCGGTTCCATGCGCGGTCCTGAGCACGACAGTAAACTGCTCATCAATGGTTGGAAGGATAACTCGTTACTCAAAAAATAATTGAAAGGCCGGCAAGACTGTTGCCGGCTTTTGCTTTGCATCTATAATGATGCAATTGCGTTAATGCCTGTAAAGACCCATAAAGGGGAGACCATAGTGCCTTGCAAGCGCTCGGGCCCTCCG
>CAZMFG010000084.1:0-10238 GCA_964565525.1 uncultured Thermodesulfobacteriota bacterium | reverse complement strand
ATGCCGAACAGATGCTGCGCCTCATGGAGCAGTTGGAGGACCTGGACGATATCCAGCATGTCTATGCGAACTTCGACATCCCTGAGAGCGTGATGGAGCAGTTGGGCCAATGAGGGTATTGGGCGTAGATCCGGGCACGCAGGTCATGGGGTATGGGGTGGTGGAAGAGGAGCAGGGGAGATTGACGCACGTGGCCGATGGGACCATTGCCCCGTCAGGTGAGCTCGCGCAGCGGCTGACCGAGCTCTACGACGGTTTGCAAGAGCTGATCCGCACCTATGCCCCGGACGCCGTGGCCATGGAGAGCCCCTTTTACGCGAAGAACGTGACGAGCACCCTCAAGCTGGGGCAGGTGCAGGGGGTGGTGGTGATCGCGGCGACCCACGCCGCGCTCGGGTCGTGCGCCTACACCCCGATGGAGGTCAAGTCCGCCGTTGCCGGCTACGGCAAGGCCACCAAGGTCCAGGTCAGGGAGATGGTCAAACGCCTCTTGGGGATCGACGGGCCGCTCTCGCTGGATGCCTCCGACGCCCTGGCCGTGGCCATCTGTCACCTCCACACGGCCTCGCTCAAGGCGAAGTACGGCCAACACCTTTCCGCTCAAACGATTGGCAGATGATTGCGCAGATCCGCGGCCGATTGGTCCATAAATCCCCCGAAGAGATTATCGTCGACTGCAACGGCGTGGGGTACGGCGTGCGGGTGCCGCTGTCGACCTTCTACGAGCTTCCCGAGCCGGAGGGGGACGTCCTCTTGCTGATCTACACCCACGTGCGCGAGGACGCCCTGCTTCTCTACGGCTTTGCCACCCCCAAAGAAAAGGAGCTCTTTTGCCTCCTGATCGGGGTGTCCGGGGTGGGGCCGCGCCTGGCCGTCAACGTGCTGTCGGGCATTGCGACCCGGGATTTAGAGCGGGCCCTGCACGAGGGGGATCTGTTCAGCCTGACCCGCATACCCGGCGTGGGGAGAAAGACCGCCGAGCGGATGCTCGTGGAGCTCAAAGATAAAGTGGGCGCCCCTGATATGGCAATCGGCGGCGGCGCCCGGATCAAAGATGATATGGTCAAGGACGTCCTCTCCGCCCTGGTCAATCTGGGGTATCAACGGGGGACGGCGGAGGAGGCGATCAGGAAGGTCCTGCACGAGGGGGGTGCGGACCTGTCGTTGGAGGAGCTGTTAAAGGAGTCCCTGCGGCTCATGGCCAGGTAGCGAGGGTATGGCGGCGAAGACAGAGCCCATTGTTTCGGAAGAGGAAATTCGATTTGAGCAGGGGGTGCGCCCCCAGTCTCTTTCCGAATATGTCGGGCAGGAGCGCGTCAAGGAGAACCTGAAGGTCTTTATCGACGCCGCGCGGGAGCGGGGGGAGGCCCTCGACCACTGCCTCTTCCACGGGCCGCCCGGCCTGGGCAAGACCACCCTGGCCCACATCATCGCCCATGAGCTCGGCGTGGGGATCAAGGCGACCTCCGGCCCGGCCATCGAGCGGCCCGGTGATCTGGCGGCCATCCTCACGAACCTGCAGGAGCGGGACGTCCTCTTTATTGACGAGATCCACCGCCTCAACAGGATCGTCGAAGAGACCCTCTACCCGGTGCTGGAGGACTACCAGTTCGACATCGTGATCGGCCAGGGGCCGAGCGCCCGGGCCATCAAGCTCGACATCCCCCGGTTTACCCTGGTGGGGGCCACCACCAGGGCGGGGCTCCTGACTTCTCCGCTGCGGGATCGGTTCGGGGCGGCCTTCAGGGTGGACTACTATGTGCCGGAGGAGCTGACCATCATCGTCCAGCGCTCGGCGCGCATCCTCGGGGTGAGCATCGATGAAGCGGGGGCGTGGGAGATCGCCTCCCGCTCCCGGGGCACGCCGCGGGTGACCATCCGGTTTTTACGCAGGGTCAGGGACTACGCACAGGTCAAGGCGGACGGCGCCATCACCAAGGAGGTGGCCCACAAAGCCCTCGCCCTCATGGAGATCGACCACCTGGGCCTGGACAACATGGACCGCAAGGTCCTGCGCACTATTATCGAGAAGTTCGACGGCGGGCCCGTGGGCATCGATACCCTGGCCACGGCCATCAGCGAGGAGAAGGATACGATCGAGGACGTCTACGAGCCCTTTCTCATCCAAAAGGGATACATCCACCGCACCCCGCGCGGGAGGGTGGCCACCAAGCTCGCCTACGAATACCTGGGGGTGGAGCCCACGGATACGGTCCAGGGGGAGCTCTTTCAGTAAGCCTCCGTCTCGCCGAGCCATTGAAGAAAGAGGAGCAGTATGGGTAAACAAACAATGAGACGCTTCCTGTATCGGTATCTGCTGCCATATGGAGCTTTGCTCTTAGGTAAAATTGCAAACGTCACGTACAGGATTAAAGTACTTGGTGCGGAAAAAGAGCGCGAAATTCTTGATAATTCCGGCGGCCTCATTTATGCTACGTGGCACCAGCGATTCTTTCTCGGGATTGCGTTTTTAGCACGGCGTAAACCCATCGCCGTTATTGTAAGCAAAAGCAGCGACGGTACCTTTATCTCGCGCATTCTCGAGCTCCTGGGGTGGGATACGGTCAGAGGATCATCATCACGGGGCGGCACGGCAGCCCTGCGAGGAGTTAGGAGATTGGCACGGAGGGGGTACAGGATTGGGCATGTTGTAGATGGTCCAAAAGGTCCTCCCGGGGTGGTCAAACCCGGCTTGCTCAGCATCGCTCAGTTTGCCGGAATACCTATCGTTCCTATAATTTTTTCAGCCCAAAAGAAATGGGTATTCAAGAGCTGGGACAAGTTCATGATTCCCAAACCCTTCTCTCGCGTGATCATACGGTTCGGAGAGGGGATCTATATTGCACCCCGCCTGAGTGAAGATGAATTTGAAAAGAAAAGATTGTTTGTCGAACAGAGGCTGAAGGAACTGTATGATGAGACGGACCTCATGTGGACACGTCCGAGGGAGACCAGCGGGGTATTCACCTAGAAATTCAGAACACAATCGTAATACAACACCTGGTATAACACTACCACGTCGCTACGAACCACGAGATAACAAGGGACACGTAGAGGGGCAATCCTGATGAAGCGGGTGGAGATTATTGCCATCGGGAGGGAGATCCTGCGCGGGCAGACCCTGGATACCAACTCCAGCTGGCTGGCCAAGCGGATCACGGCCCTGGGGGGCATGGTGGGGCGCATCTGTATCCCCGACGACGACGTGGGGGCCATTGTCGGAGAGATCAGGGCCTCCTTTGACAACGGGGCAGCAGTAGTCATAACCACAGGGGGGCTCGGCCCCACGTTTGACGACAAGACCCTGGCCGGGATCGCCGAGGCCACGGGAAGGCCCCTTGCTCTGGACCCCGATGCCCTGGCCTTTGTGACCCGCCGGTATCAGGAACTCTATGAGCAGGGGTTTGTGGAGGACCCAGCGATCACCCCTCCCCGCGAGAAGATGGCGCACGTGCCCCAGGGTGCTGAACTCCTGGCAAATCCCGTAGGGACGGCCCCGGCTGTCCTTCTGCACACCCCCCAGGGGGTGATCTTCGCCCTGCCCGGCGTGCCCAAGGAGATGCAGGCGATCTGTGAGGGAGCGGTCCTCCCCCGCCTCACGGAGATCCTGGGGCCCCAGGCCTATCGGGAGGAGGCCGTGAACACGGGGTTGGGGGATGAGTCCGTGATCGCGGGGATCATCGACCAGGTCATGAAGCAGGTGCCGGGGGTCTACCTCAAGTCCAAGGCCACCTCGTTCGGCAAGGGGGTGGAGCTGGAGGTAATTATAACCGCTGCCGGCCCTGAGGAAGAAGGGGTCAACACAAGAGTTCAGGAGGCCAAGGGACTCCTCCGTGAGCTCATCGAGGCCCGCCCCACTCGTACTGGAGGATAGCGCAGGCCGCAATGGCGGCCGTCTCCGTGCGCAGGATCCTCCCGCCCAGACCGACGGGGCAAAAGCCCTCCTCCACCGCCTGTTTCACTTCCCCCGCATCCCACCCCCCCTCAGGTCCGACCATCAGGGCGATGCTTTTCGGAGGGGGCGTGTTTTTGATCAGGGGGGCAAGGCGTTTTTTTTCTTTTTCTACGAGGATTATTTTCAACTCCACAGGGCGGGCCTGCTCCAGGGCCCCTTCAAAGGAGCAATAGGGGGCCACCCACGGCACGACGGCCCGGCGGCACTGCGTTGTTGCCGCCAGAGCAATGTGCTGCCAGCGGTGGGCCTTGGGCTGGGTTGCCTCGCGCTGGGCCAATGATATGGAGTGCCTCGATTCGAAGGGGCAGATGACCGCAACGCCGAGTTCGGTCGCCTTTTGGATGATGAGCTCCATCCGCTCCTTGTCGGGGAGGGCCTGGAACAGGACGAGGTCAAAGGGGGGTTCGGTGGGTTCGGCGAGCTCCTCAAAGACATGGCAGCGCGCTCCCTTATCGCCCAGCTCGGTGATCCTCCCCCGGAACTCTACGCCCCTGACATCCGTGACCGTAATGATCTCCCCTGGGCGGGGGGCACGCGCGAGGAGGGCGGCAAAGGGGTCGCCCTCCAGGCTGATCTCCCTTCCCTTGCTGAGTTGGTCAGGGAGGCGGATACGCCCGAAGCCGTGATTGCCCAGCACCGTGGTATCGTTCGTTTTCTTCATAGTCAGAGGGCAAATACCTTTCTGCGGCCTTCACTTCCAAGAGGCGCGTTCCATACTATACTATATCCCCTCCGTGGTCGTACAGGGTGCAGATGGCCTCAAAGATGACCGAGCGGATCATGCGCGCTTCATCTTGGGGTGTGAAGCGGGTGGTATCCCGTATTGGACTAAGGTCTTATTTACATATCTTTTTAACTGTAGATACTACTATAGATAACAAATCATGACGGTTTGTGGGGGGATAAAACCATGAAGACATCTCACAAGGAGATGGAAAACAGTAAACAGGCTAAGGCAAAATATTTTATCTGCCCTCGCTGCGGGGCGCGTGTCCTAGATCAGCGCAGGGCCAGGCATTCGTGTTTTCGGTCCCATCTGAAGGAGTTGAAAATGGACATTGTGCGCATGGGCTGGATGAGCAGAGGGGGATGAGGTGCCCTGTGAGCCGGGCAAGGACCCGGTGATTTCTTAGGTAATGGCAAAAGGCCTTTTCAGGAGATGGTATTTTTTCTGTAACATCCACGGGTTGTGGGAAAACAGCAGGGAGGTTACAATCACCTGACGGGATAGACCCCGAGGAGGTCGATCACACAATAAAAACCAAGAGAAGGAGGAAAGGACCATGTTATCGCAGATTCCCATCAGGTTGGACAAGGTAAGAAAAGAGGACATCGACAAAGAGATACTCAGGGCGGCCATCATTGCCGAGCTCGATGCCGTCAATCTCTACGAGCAGATGGCGGCCTTGACCGACAACAAGCACATCAAGATGGTCTTGTTGGACATCGCGCGGGAGGAAAAGGCCCACGTGGGGGAGTTCCAGACGCTCTTGTTGCGGGAAGACCAACAGCAAGTCAAGGAATTGGAAGAGGGCAAAGAAGAGGTAGAGGAGATGTTGGCAAAGTAGAGGGAACATACAGGGGACGGTGATGAAATTCGATCCACATGAGAGCATTAACCACCTGACCAGGGCGAGCATAGCGGTCATCATCGCCGATATGTTTCCCGAGGAGCGGATCAATGGCAACTATTGAGATTAAACCGGATGTCTACTGGATCGGGGTAAACGATCGGACCACCGATCTCTTCGAGGGGCTGTGGCCCATCACCCAAGAGGGAATCTCCTATAATGCCTATTTCATCAATGATCAAAAAAAGGCCATCATCGATTTGACCAAATCCCTTAAGGCCGAAGAGTTCTTCGCCCAGATCGATGAGATAGCGGATATCTCCCAGCTCGATTACATCATCATCAACCACATGGAGCCCGACCATACCGGTGTGGTGCATACCATGAGAAAGATCGCCCCCCGGGCAACCATCCTGGGGACCGAGAAGACGGTCCAGATGCTCGCGTCGTTCTTCGGTATTACGGAAGGGGTGCAGGCGGTCACGGATGGTCAGACGCTTTCTCTGGGCAGGAGGACCCTCCAGTTTTTCTCCACCCCCTTTGTCCACTGGCCTGAGACGATGATGACCTACGAGACCACGCACCGGATTCTCTTCTCGTGCGACGGGTTCGGCGGCTACGGGGCCCTGCGGGGCGCCATCTTCGACGATCAGTGCAACGATCCTGATTTTTATCAGCGGGAGGCCCTCCGCTATTATGCCAATATAGTAGCCCGATTCAGCAGGAACGTCACCAACGCCGTCAACAAATTACAGGATCTTTCTATCTCCGTCGTGGCACCCTCCCACGGGCTCATCTGGCGTAAACAGCCCGAACGTATTATCGAGCTGTACAAACAATGGGCCGGCTATGCAGCCGGTGAGACCGAGGCAGGGGTGACCCTTGTCTATGGGTCCATGTACGGGAACACCGAGGCCATGATGAATGCGGTGGCCCAGGGGATATCGCGCAGCGGCCTCCCATTGGAGATCTTCGACGCGGCGAGGACCCATACCAGCTACATCCTCCCCTCCCTGTGGACGAAGCGGGGGGTGATGATCGGCGCCCCCACCTATGAGACTACCCTCTTTCCCCCCGTGGCCCATTGCCTCGATATCGCCGTGCACAAGGGCGTGCGGAATAAAAAGGCGGCCCTGTTCGGCAGTTACGGATGGAGCGGCGGGGCCGAGGGGGAGATGAAACGGATCATTGAACCCGCCAAGTGGGAGGTGGTCGATTCCTTCGATTTTATCGGCGCCCCCACCAAAGAAGATCTCCAACGGGGAGAGGCTTTCGGCGCCGCCTTTGCCGAACGCATCAGGGGTGGTTGAGCGTCTCGCTGGCGAGGCCCATACAGAACCGTCGTTAGCCGGACGTTATAATTTTCCTGTATAACCATGGGAGGAGAGAATACCATGATGCCTATAGGTCCGTTAATGATCGAACACAGGCTTATTGAACGTATGGTGGGCTTGTTGAAAGAAGAGGTGCGCACCATAGGAGAAAAAAATGAGGTGCATCTCGAGCTTATAGACAGTGCGGTAGATTTCTTCCGGACCTATGCCGATCGGTGTCATCACGGCAAGGAGGAAGACATCCTCTTCAGGGACCTCGCCAAGAAAAAGCTTTCCCCGGAGCACAAACGGATCATGGATGAGTTGATACAAGAGCATATCTTCGGCAGGGAGACCGTGGGGAAGTTGTTCGGCGCGAAGGAGCGCTACGGCAAGGGTGACCGCGACGCGCTGAACGAGATTATCGGTATCTTAAAAAAACTGGTGGAGTTTTATCCTGCCCATATCGAGAAAGAGGATCAACACTTTTTCATGCCCTGCATGGAGTATTTCAGCACAGGAGAACGAGATGTCATGCTCCAAGAGTGTTGGGTGTTTGATAAGAAGCTGATTCACGAAAAATATCGACAACTGGTGGAACGATTCGAGGACAGGAAATGATTGTTCATCAGGAGGTGGCTCACGATGGGAACAGAGCGACTCGTGGTCATCGGCGGTGACGCAGCGGGTATGAGTGCGGCCTCGCAGGCCCGCCGCCGGAGGGCGGACCTGGAGATCATCGTCTTTGAGCGCGGCCCGCATACCTCGTATGCTGCGTGAGGGATCCCCTACTACGTCGGCAGGGTGGTCGACGATGTGGATACCCTCGTTGCCTTGACCCCCGAGGTCTTCCGGGAGGAGCGGAATATAGACGCCCGCGTCCTCCATGAGGTAACGGAGATCGATCTTAAAGGGCGACGCCTGCAGGTCCGTCAGCTCGACGGCAACAAGAAAGCATGGTGGGAACCGTTTGATCAGCTCATGATCGCCACCGGCGCCCTCCCCATCAAGCCGGCAGTGCCGGGGGCCGATGCCCAGGGGATCTACGGCGTGCATACCCTGCAGAGCGGCGTCGAGGTGCGCACGGCGGTGGATCAGGGAAAGCCGAAGCGCGGCGTCATCATCGGCGGGGGGTATATCGGCCTGGAGATGGCCGAGGCATTCGTTCGCAGAGACATGGATGTCTCACTGGTCGAGCAAGCGCCGCAGGTCATGAACACCTTGGACCCCGATATGGGGGCGCTGGTCTCCGAGGCCTTGATGGCGGTGGGGGTTACGCTCTATCGGGAAGAATCCCTCCAGGGTTTTGAGGTCAGGGATGGCCGGGTGCAGGGGGTGGTCACGGATAAACGAACCCTCCCCGCCGACATCGTGATCCTGGGGATGGGGGTGCGCCCCAATACGGCCTTGGCAAAAGGGGCCGGCATTTCGCTCGGTGAGCGGGGTGCCATCGTGGTGGATGAGAGGCAGCACACCGAGATAGAGGGGGTCTGGGCTGCGGGTGACTGTGCCCAGTCCTTTCACCTCGTGAGCCGCAGGCCGATTTACATAGCCCTTGCTACGGTCGCCAACAAACAAGGGAGGGTGGCCGGCATCAACATCGGCGGCGGCTCTGCGACCTTTCCCGGGGTGGTGGGGACCGCGGTGAGCAAGATCTGCGCGGTGGAGGTGGCCCGCACCGGCCTCCAGGAACGGGAGATCGAACAGCTGGGGTGGGGATACGTGAGTGAGCGGATCGAGGGCAGCACGCGCGCAGGGTACTATCCAGGGGCAGGGCAGATCACGGTGAAGGTCCTGGCGGAGAAGGGGAGCGGCCGGTTGTTGGGGGGACAGATCGTGGGATGCGAAGGGGCGGCCAAGCGGATCGATATCCTGGCCACTGCCCTACACGGGGGAATGATGGTACAGGAGATGGTCAACCTGGATCTGAGCTATGCTCCTCCCTATTCTCCGGTATGGGACCCGGTGCTCATCGCCGCGCGCCAGGTCGAGAAATTGATTTAGCATTCAATGCCCACAAGAGAGCCAGCCTCTATAGGACTAAGGTCCAATGTACATCCCTTTGTAATAGATAGATAATAACTCCACTATAGGCTCATACGTATCGTTGAGGGGAGGGTGTAGCCTTGTAATTATGAGTAGAATAGTTATAATTAAGATAAGGAAATACGTATGGAGGGGGTGATGAGCATTGGCCAAGGCAGTTAAGCCAAAAAAGCAGTTGGATTGCGTCGGTCTGTACTGTCCGGAGCCCTTGTTCCAGACCCGGGAGCAGATCGACGGCATCGAGGTGGGAGATGTATTAGAGGTCCTTGCCGATGATCCTGCGGCAGAGGAGGATTTAAAACGATTTACCAAGCGGACCGGCCATGAACTGCTGGAATTCGAAAACAAGGACGGTAGCTTGCGGTTTTTAATAAAAAAGATGAAGTAGGAGGTGTATCATGGCAAACAAAAAAATTCTCTTTGTTCAAACCAGTGACAATCCGGAACGGCAGTATTCCCCCTTGGTGTTGGCGCAGGCGGCCAAGGCGATGGATGTTGATGCCGAGGTATATTATTTGGGGCAGGGATTGCGGACATTGCAACCCGGGGCGGCGGAAAAGATTAAACTGGGGAATTTCCCCAGCGTCCTGGAGATGATCAACAAGACCCTGGAAATGGAGATCCCCATTTTTGTCTGTGAGGCATCGAGGCAAATGCTGGGGTGGGAAGATGTCGGATTGATCCCGGGCCTCAAGATCGTGGGGGCGGCGACCTTGAACGACCTGGTCTTAGAGGCCGACGGGACCATGTGGTTTTAGGTGACGTCATCATTGGATGCGAACGGTGCGTGATGTGAACGGACTCCTGGTCCACTACGCGCTGTTCGAAAACCAGGTGGAGATATGGGTATAGCCATGAGCAGTTACATCGATTATCAATCTGCGAAGCCCGTTGATCCTCGTGTTATCGAGGCGATGCTCCCCTATTTTCATGAGCGCTTCGGCAACCCCTCTTCCTTGCACGGCGAAGGGGATGAGGCAACCAAGGTATTAGAGGGGTGCAGGAGAACGATCTCGGGATTCATTAACGCGGAGCCTGATGAGATCATATTTACCTCCGGCGCAACCGAATCGAATAATCTGGCCCTGATCGGGTATGCCTCCCGCAATAAAGCAAAAGGGAATCACCTCATCATCTCCGAGGTTGAACACATCTCTATACACAACATCGCAAAGTATCTGGAGAAGAATGGCTTTGTGGTCTCAAGACTGCCCGTGGATCAATACGGGAAGGTCAGCCTGCAAAAACTTGCGTCGAGGATAACCCCTGAGACGATCTTGATTTCCATCGGGTATGCTAGCAATGAGATCGGGACGATCCAGCCGATCGCGGAAATCGGCCGATTGGCCCGGG